>JBIOYB010000571.1:0-6562 GCA_044869915.1 Allorhizocola sp. | reverse complement strand
GCGTAGCGGACGCGGCCGGCCAGGCCCGGCAGGTGCAGGTGCCTGAAGGGCCAGGCGAAAACGTGTAGATACAACCTGTTGCCGCGCTGGGTGTAACGGCAGTCCGGCGGCGGGGTAAAGGCGGACGGGCCCGCGCCGTAAATCGCGCGGCCGTGCAGACGCATCCAGCGGCCGATGCCGCGCAGGGTGGACAGTGCACGCTCGTCAAACTCGCCACGCCCGTTGGGGCCGACGTTGAGCAGCAGGTTGCCGTCCTTGGACACCGTGTCGACAAGCATGCGGATGAGCAGGTCGACCGGCTTGAAGTCCACGTTGTCGCGATCATAGCCCCAGCTGCCGTTGAGCGTCTGGCACGCCTCCCACGGACCGCCGGGCGGCTGGAACGGTTGGTATTGCTCGGGTGTCACGAAGTCGCCGGGTAGGTCGAGGCGGTCGTTAATCAACACATCCGGCTGGAGTCGGCGCACGAGGGCGACGAGCTCCTCCGAGCCCCACTCGGCGCGGCCCTTGCCGCCCCAGGTGAGCACGCCGTTGCGGATCCTGCGCGGGTAGGAGAAGTCGAACCACATGACGTCGATCGGGCCGTAACGCGTGAGCAACTCCTCGACCTGGGTGTGCAGAAACTTCCGATAGCCGTCCATGTTGGACGGTCGGTGCGGCGGCTCGTCGTCGCGGCGCGGGTGCAGGCCGTCGACGGGGAAGTCGGGATGGTGCCAGTCGATGAGCGAGTGGTAGAAGCCTACGCCTAGTTCGCGTTCCCGGGCGGCGCGCACGAACGGGCCGATCAAATCCTTGCCCCACGGCGTGTGCGCGACGTTGAAGTCGCCGGCCGCCGAGTCCCACAGCGCGAATCCCTCGTGGTGCTTGCTCGTCAGCACGGTGTAGCGCATGCCCGCGCCGACGGCTGCATCCAGCCACGCGCCGGGATCGTAGAGGTCGGGCTCGAAGTGCTCGAGATAGGGCCGGTATTGCTCGTCGGTGAGCTTCTCGCGGTTCATCACCCACTCATGCCTTGCCGCGAGGCTGTACAGGCCCCAGTGCACGAACAATCCAAAGCGCCACTCGCGAAACCTATTCAGGCTCAAGGAAACTCCCATCCAGGTCGACGTGTTCACCGGTGGCGGCCGATCGCCGGGCCGCGTCGAGCAGCGCGACGCTGCGCAGGTTGTCCCAGCCTGGGTTTGGCGGCGGGCCGCCGTCTCTGATCGCGGCGGCGAAGGCCGACAGCAGGGTTGCCCGCTCGCGGACCGTCGGCCCGATGGGCACGACCCGCGGCTCGCCGTCGAGAGGGAGAACGGTAACTTCGTTGGCGGCCAACGAGATCTGTCCGCCCTCGCACTCGATCACCCACTCGCCCTCCCACGCCGTCTGCGGTCCGGTGCTCTCGCGGCTCGCGCTGTAGCTCACGACCAGCCCGCCGTCGAAGTCGATCACCGCCGCGGCCGAGGCGGGCGCGCACTGCGCCGTCCACTTCGGACTCCACGCGCGGCAGAACACGCCCATCGGCTCCTGCCCGAAGACGGCGCGCATCAAGTCGAAGTGGTGGATGGACAGCTGCGTGAGCACATGGTCGTCCAGTTCGTTCACGCCGTGGCCGGGATGGTTTTTGCGGAAGTCCACCCGTGCGCGCGCCACCGGGCCGAGCCGCCCGCCCTGCACGAGCGCGGTGAGCGTGAGCATCGAGGTGAAGTAGCGGTAGTTTTGCGCCACGGCGAGCACGAGCCCTCGCTCCCGCGCCTCGCGCACCACGAGAGCGGCTTCCGCCAGCGTCGGTGCAAACGGTTTCTCCACGAGCACGTGCAGCCCGGCCCGCAGCGCCGCCAGCGCGACCTGCGCGTGCGAGGCCATGCTGCTGGTGATGAGCGCGGCTTGCGCGCCGCCGCCGGAGGCTAGCGCTTCGTCAAGCGTGGCAAAGCATCCGGCGGCCGGGTCGGGGTCGACCGCCGCGACGACCTCGACCTCGCCCACGTGCGGGAGCACGCCATTGGCCCAGCTTCGGCCCCAGTTGCCAAGTCCTATCTGGACCATTCGTAACGGCGTGGGGGTCATCGCGCGCACGCCCACTTGACGGCGTTGGCCAGGACCAACTGGATCTCGGGCTGGTGGTACACGGGGTGCTCCTCGTGCCCGGGGCTGAAGTAGAACACCCGGCCGCTGCCGCGCAGGAAGCAGCAGCCGCTGCGGAACACCTCGCCCCCGCCGAAAGAACTGACGAAAACGAGCTCGTCGGGGGTGGGGATGTCGAAAAACTCGCCGTACATCTCCTGTTCTGGGATGACGATCGGATGCGGTACCCCGTGAGCGATCGGGTGCGCGGGATTGACCGTCCACACCTTTTCACTGTCGTTGTGCCGCCAGTTGAGCTCGCACGTCGTACCCATAAGACGCTTAAAGATCTTTGATCCTTGAGCGGAGTGCAGCGCGATCAGGCCCATGCCCTGGTGCAGCCGCTCGTAGACCGCATCGACGACGGAGTCGTCCACCTCGCGGTGGCGGATGTGCCCCCACCACAGGAGAACATCGGTGCTCTCCAATAGATCGGGGGTCAGCCCGTGCGAAGGTTCGTCAAGGGTGGCCGTCGCGACCTGCACCGACTCGCCGAGCTCCCGGCGCAGGCCGGTCGCGATCGCGCCGTGGATGCCGTCGGGATAGATCGTCGCGATGGCCTCATCCTTGCGCTCATGGACGTACTCGTTCCAAACCGTCACGCGAATCGCCATGGGGAGGATATTAATTCCTCAGGAAGTTAATTTGCTACACTGCGCCGGTGTTTCCGCCCGCGCCCAAGCTCACAGCGTCCGCACTTCGGCGAGACGCGCCCACATCTCGGCGAGACGCGTCCGCGTTACAGCGGGACGCATCCGCTTTACGCCGAGAGGTCCTCGGCACACCGGCCGCGACCACCGTGTTCAGCATGGTCCTCACCCAGGGACCGGTCTCCAGAGTGGAGATTGCCCGGCGCACCGGGCTATCGTCCGCAGCGGTCACAAAAGCCGCCAAGCCGTTCATCGAAGCGGGCTACCTGGAGGAGACGCAAGCCACCGAGCGCCCCGGGCCGGGCGCCGGGCGGCCGGCCAACCCGCTGGTGATCCGTGGCGATCGCGAGTTCTTCGTAGGCGTCAAAATCACCGACGACGAACTGATCGGCGTAGTGACCGATCTCCGGGCGCAGGTGCTCGCGTCCGCACACCGCCCGCTGACGGCGGCGTCGGCGGAGCACGTGGTCGACCGGATCGCGGGCCTCGTCGTCGAGCTGCTGGGCCGGGATGCCACCTATCGCGAGCGGTGCTACACGCTGGGGCTGGCGGTGTCGGGCGACGTCGACTCGGCCACGGGACAGGTGCGCTATTCGCCGTTTCTGGGCTGGCATCAGGTCCCGCTGGCAAAACTGGCCTCGGAAGCGACAGGCCTGGCCGTGACCGTAGAAAACGATGTCAAGTCGCTCACGGTCGCGGAGCAGTGGTTCGGCGAGGGCATCGGGGCGACATCGTTTGCACTGGTCACGCTCGGGGTCGGGATAGGGTGCGGATTGGTCGTGAATGGACGGGTCGTCGCGGGCGCGCACGGTGTGGCGGGCGAGATCGGTCACCTTCCGGTCGGCGGGCAGGAGCCGCTGTGCCACTGCGGCGGGCGCGGGTGCGTCGAGGCGATCGCCGGGACGGGCCCGATCGTTTCAGCGATGCGCGATGCGACCGGGGATCCCACTTTGGACATCGATCGCGTGATCGCCGCGGCCCACGCGGGCGACGAAACTGCCCGCGAAATCTTCGGGCGGGCCGGGCACGCGATCGGCAAGGCGATCGCCGGGATGGCCAACCTGTTCGGGCCGGAGCGCATCATCGTGACCGGGGACGAGGCCGGGATGGCCGAATACGACCTGTTCGAACAGAACCTGCGCGAATCCTTTACGGCGCAGGCGTTTGGCGCGGCGGCCCAGTGCCGGCTGATGCTACGCACGCGGCCGTTTGAGCAATGGGCCCGGGGCGCGGCCGCGGTGGCCATCGAGACACTGTTCGCCGCGAAGTGAGGGCCCGCGATGACTACCGAACAGCCGGCCCGAGGCACGGCCGCAATGGCCACCGAAGACACCGTTTGCTGCAGAGTGAGGGGGCGCGATGATTACCGAGCAACGGGTCACGACGGGCCGGATCGAGTGGCGTGTGCCGTGCGTCGACGCGGTCGCGTATTGGACGCCCGACAGCAATGAGCATCGCGGGCTGCCGCCCTACTGGCGCGGCCCGAGAACGGTCTCACTGGAGAAGGGCGCGCCGGTCGGATGCCTGATCGGCACCGGCGACACGTCGCTGTGCACGTTTGCCGTGAGCGAAGCCGTGCGGCCGGTGCGCATCGGAGCCGGGGTCATCGAAGAAACGGGAGAGTTCGGTTTCTGGGTATCGTCCGAGGAACCGTTTACCGTGCGCATCGACCGGACCGGCCGGCACTTCGCGCGCACGCTGGAGGATGTGGCCCGCTGGTGGGGCCATGATTCAACGCAGGCCCCACAGAGACCGGTCTACTCCACGTGGTACGCGATGCACCAGCACGTCAACGAGTCCAATGTAGAGACCCAGGCGAGGCTGGCGGCGGTGCTCGGATGCGACACCATCATCGTGGACGACGGCTGGCACAGCGACGACCGCGCGCGCGGCTACGCCTACGTGGGCGACTGGGAGCCCAACCCGGCGTCGTTTCCCAACATGGCCGCGCACGTGGCCCGCGTGCAAGAACACGGGCTGGCCTACCTGCTTTGGTATGCCCTGCCCTTCGCGGGCAAGCACACCGCGCTGTTCGAGGAGGCGCCAGCGTTGACCTACAAGGAGCGGATGGGCGCGTCCGTCATCGACCCGCGCGACCCACGCACGCGCGAATCGCTGGTGCGCAAGCTTTCCCGCGCCATCACCGAGTGGGGCATGGATGGGCTCAAGATAGACTTCATCGATCAGTTCGCCGTGGACGACCCGCCCCCGCCCGGCCCCGACGCCGACTGCGCGACCGTCACCGAGGGCGTGCGGCGCCTGATCGCCGCGCTGCCGCAAGGCATCCCGGTCGAGCTGCGCCAGCCCTACGTCAGCCCCGCCCTCTGGCCCCACGCCACGATGATCCGCGCGTCCGACTGCCCGCTGAGCCCGGCACACAACCGCCAGCGCACCATCGACCTGCGCCTGATCGCGGGACCGCTCGCCGTGCACTCGGACATGATGATGTGGCACCCGTCCGAAAGCCCGGCCCGCGTTGCCGTGCAGCTCATCAACTCGCTGTTTTCCGTGCCGCAGATCTCGGTCGACCTGACCGCCCAGACGCCTTCGCAGCTGGCCGTGCTGCGCTTCTGGCTGTCGTTCTTCCGCGAGCACGCCCAAACGCTGCAGCGCGGCCTGCTCGAGCCTGCCCGGCCCGACCTGCACTACCCGTTTGTGCGCGCCGTCGGCAGCGATGGCGTCGTGATCGCGGCCCGCTATGCGCCCGTGCCCGTGCGCGCCGAGCCAGGCCTGCTGCTCGCCAACGCCGACTCCCCCGACGTCATCCTCGACGTGCCCACAGATATGCCTGCGGATGTGGACGCCACCATCCACGACTGCACCGGCGATCCGATCGCCGAGCATCGCCTCACCCCGGGTCTGCACCGAATCCACGTGCCCACCGGCGGCCTGCTCGCGCTTGCGTAGGCTTGCTACTACTTGGCCGACTGCCGAAGGACGCGCTCGAGCCCGTCGAGGATCAGGTCGAGGCCGAAGGTGAAGCCGGGGACGCCGGCATATCTGCCGTCCATCACGTGCTCCGTCATCTCGGTCAGGTAGGTGAACTCGCCCGGGGCAGGGTCGGCAGGTATTTTTCCGCGGCTTGCGCGTATTGCTCCGGCTGAAAAGGGAAGTGCAACCGCTGCATCGTGAATCCGTAGATGTGACTGTCCATCGCGTTCCACGCGTGATCGGCCAGCTCGACGGAGAAGCCCGCCTGGCGTAGCACGCCGATGGTGCTGTCCACATAGCGCATCATCGAGGGGCCGAGGTTGACCCGGGAAATGAGCAACGGGCACGCCCACGGATGGCGCATGAGGGTCTCATGTGTGGAGATGCCTCGCTTGCGCATGGCCGTCTTCCAGCCCTCGCCCCGGGACGGCAGCACGATCTCACCGACCACAAGGTCGACGATGCCGTCCAGGATGGCGTCCTTGTTGGCGACGTGCTTGTAGAGCGACATCGTGGCATTGATCGATCCCCAGCTGCTGCCGCAGTTTCTCGCCGGGCACGTCGAAGGCATGGACATCTCGATGGGATTGCTTGTCGGGGCGTCCGTCCTGGTCGAGATCCCGATCGCGATGGTCCTGGTGGCCAAGGTGGTGACCAAGCACGCGGTCAATCGCTGGGCCAACATCGCCGCCGCCGCGACCATGACGATCGTTCAGACGGCAACGCTGTTTACCGGGACACCGGCCGCCTACTACGCCTTCTTCAGCGCCATCGAGATCGCCGCGACCGCTTTCATTATCTGGTACGCGTGGCGGTGGCGCAGCGACGACATCACGCTCAGCCGGCCCGTGTGAGACGGTGGTGTCCGGCGCCCG
>JBIOYB010000570.1:0-4436 GCA_044869915.1 Allorhizocola sp. | reverse complement strand
GCGGCGAGCAGCCCCGCCAGCGCCTCCAGGGAGAGCTCGTCCTTGGGCAGGAAACCCAACGCGCAGCTGCGGGAGATTCGCTCCCCGTAGTCGGATGCGTCGGCGGTTGAGATCAGCACCACGATCGGCGCCGGCGCCCGCGCGCACAGCCGCCGCGCGACCTCGAACCCGTCGACATCGGGCAGGCGGATATCCAGCAGCACCAGCTCGGGGGCAGAGCGGCGAGCCGCGTCGATCGCCGAGGCGCCGTCCGCGACCTCGCCGATCACGACGTAGCCGCCCTGCTCCAGCAGCATCCGCGCCCGCGCCCGAAACGGCCCGTGATCATCGACGATCAGCACGGTGGCGGGCACCCGCGCATCCTCTCACCGCACGCGGCGGGCATCATCGGGGCCAGCCCCTGTCACGGTCTCAGGGCTAGCCCTGAGACAGTGCTCCGGGTTGACCCTGACCCAAAGATCGGGGCTAGCCCCGTTGCACGCCACCCGCCCGGGGCGAGACCCTGCACCTCGCAGCAACGCGAAGGCCGATCCGAAAGGACGCGCTCGATGACAGCTTCGGGGGCAGCCCGACACACAAACCGAGCCGCCGGCATCCCGCCAAGCGGTGAAGCGCCACTCGGTCTCACCAGGTACGACGGAGCACGTGTCTGGACCGCCACGGGGATCGCGCAAGCATGAGGCGCGCGATCCAGAGGGCGATCCTTGTCACGACCGTGGCAGCGCTGTTCGCGGGCGTGGGCCCGGCGCTGTTCGCCTCGACGGCCTCCGCTCAGGGAGGCATCGACACCAGCGGGCAGGTGTGGGGCCAGGTGAACAATCTCACGCCGTACAAGTTAACCTTTGCCGCCGCCGGCCAACCGAACTGGACACCCGGCGTGTGTTGCTGGCAACTGGCGTTTCCACAGTCGTTTGACCCTGGTAAGGCCTTTGTTTATGTGCTGTCGCCTTGGAGGAACACTGGCAGTATCGGCAATGAGTACAACTATGACGGGTGGTTCACCTACAAGGCCGACGTGGTGGGCGGCCCGCCGGAGTATCTCACGGTCGCAATCTCGGGATACTATTGCACCGGCGGAGAGACCCTCAGATGCAGTGGTGGGTTATACGTGCAGGTCTACAATACCGTGGCACCGCCGCCACAATCTTATGATCCTGGGGCCACAAAGGACCCCACTCAGAAGGCGCCGCCCGGGGTGGCGGCGACACCGAATCCCCAGATCAGCTGGTCGCAGGACCCTAGTCCGTTCTTCAGCGACGTCACGTTCGCGGCGCGCGGTAAGTTCACGATCGACGCCTCGACGGGCCAGGGCCAGCCGTTCGCCGACCTGTTGAACTCGGTCTGCGGCGCCCAGGCCGGCCTGGCCGGCACGTCGTGCTCGTTCACGCAGACGCAGCCGATCACCTACGGACCCGGGACGCTCACCGGCCCGCAAACCGCGAACAGCTGCAAACTGCCCTCGGCAGCGCCCGGCGGTCAGCCGTCGACGGGCTCGGGCGACGGACCGCCCGAGTCTGACCCGAACTACTTCACGGTCGAGTACACCGCGGCGCAGTCCGCGAGCCTGAGCGTGGGCGGGGGCGTCACCGCGAGCGCCGAGACCGAGCTCTTCGGCCTGGTCGCGGCGGAGGCGTCGGTGAGCGTCGAGGCCGAGCACGAGTGGGAGGAGGTCAAGACTGTCACGAGGGAGGCGACGGTCTGGATCCCGGATAACTCCTGGGGGTTGGTCTGGGTGGCGCCGACGGTCGGCAGGGTCACGGGGACCCTGGTTGCCACGATCGGGCCGGCGACGTTCACCGCCAACAACTTCACCGAGGTGCGCAGCGGGGTGACCGGGGTGACCGACCCCCTCACCCAGCCGACCCCGGCGTTCAACATCGTCACCAGGACCCGGCCCATGACCGCCGCCGAGCTGAAGAAGTTCTGCGGCATCGGCTCCTCGGCGCGCGCGAGCGCCTCGTCGCAGCTGAAGGCGCGTAGAGCCGCGCCTCGGGCCAGGCTGGTGCCGCATCGCTCGGTCGCCCGGGTGGCGCTGGGTGAGACCCAGGAGGCCGTGGTCCGGCGGCTGGGCCACCCGGCCGAGAAGCGCTTCCAGCTCGAGCCGTGCCGGGGGATGCCGGGGTGCACCGCAGTCCGTGGGCTTCACGGCACCTGGAACTACAAGCGGCGCAAGCTCTCCGTCGTCTTCGGTCCCGATCGTCGCGTCGCCGCGCTGATCCACAGCGGCAACCAGCGCACGAGGGACGGCGTGGGCACCGACTCCACCATGGCCCACCTGCGCGGCAAGTTCCCGGGGATCAAGTGCGCGAAGCTCCACAAGAGGATCGACTGCACGCTGAAGCGAGTCTCCGGCCCCGAGACGGTGAGCACGGTGTTCCGCCTCACCGACCGCGGCCACGGCCGGTGGAAGACCACGAAGGTGCTGATCTACGTCGACCGCAGCGGGCAGGAGAACGCATGAGCTCCCCACAGCGACACAGCGTCATCGGCCGCCGGCTGCGGTCGTGCGCGCTCACCGGGGCTGTGCTGGCCGTCGCGGCGGCCGGGCCCAGCGCGGCCCTGGCCGCCACCCCGGGCGAGCACCACCGAGCGAAGGCGCAACCCGCCCAGGCGACCCCGGACCAGGTGATCGACGCGAACGCCAACCCGCAGAAGGCCGCCGACGCGCTCAACTCCGGCTGCGCGGACACGTCCCAGTGCAGCTGGCGCAACGACACCGACTTCACAAACGACTTCGGGCCGCCCAGCATCCTCGGCGACGTCCTGTACAACTGCAGCGCCGACACGTACGCCGAGACGGCGGTGGGCATCGAGGACGAGCGCCAGGAGTCGACCAGCATCTCCGAGAAGGTGTCGCTCAAGCTCTCCGTGGACTTCATCGGCGTCGCGAAGACTTCGGCCGAGTTCGAGGCCTTCAGCAAGCAGGCGGAGTCGACCTCCACCTCGGTCAAGTCGACCAACCATGTGCCGGTCGCGCCCGGCTACAAGGGATGGACGGTGACCGAGATCTACTCGGCCAACGTCACCGGCAGCGCATACATCACCCAGGGCATCAACCTCATCCAGGTCAAGAACATCGACCTGTCCTTCCCCGGCTTTTCGCCCGACGGCACGCAGAAGGTCAACTACACCGGCTTGAAGGAGAAGATGTCCGCGGCCGACATCCAGGCGGCCTGCGACCCCACCACGGTCGGCGGCGCCAGGCTCCTCAGGGCGGCGCAAGCCCCCCCGAGCAAGTTCAAGCTCGGCCTCTGCCGGCGCTCCGGCCGGTGCACGTCCCGCAAGGTTGCGGGGTCGCTGCCGCCCGACGTCCGCCGCGCCACCGCGCTGCTCACGCGATCCGGCCGCACCTATGGCCGCGGCACCTACAGCCGCGGGCACACCAAACTCGACATGCGCCGGCCGCTAACGGCTGGGAGCTACAAGCTCACGCTCCGGGAGCGCCCGGCCGTGTCGCAGCAGATCGGCGCCGGGCCGCTGAGCGCGATCAAGACGAAGGTGCCCATCACCGTCGGTTGACCCCGATCGGCTCGAGCCCCGCCGCCGCCAAACCGACGGTGCCGGAGCGCCGGCCCGGCTCCCGAATGAGCGAGGAGTGCCGCCGGGCCGCTGGTCAGGATGCGATGACCATGACCGGCCCGGCGACACGCGGCACGTTCGGCTCGCGACCCACGCCGACCAGCTGCGCGCTCCGCCGTGCGCTGCTCGACGAGCGCGGCGGTCCCTTGCCGGCGCTGCCGCTGGCCTTGACCGTGCTCGCCGGCTGACCAGGCCGGGGCCGCTCGGCTCCGTCTCAACCGGGCGCTGATCGCTGAGCAGTACGACGACTGCTGCGAGTCGCCGGCAGCCTGCTCCAGCGCCAGACCCGCCGGCGCGGAGAACCCCATCGCCGCCGTCATTCCAGGCCCGGTGGGGAATGTCACGTTGGAGCGCTAGGAGGGCGCGATGACCGGAGGAGGGCCTCGAGCACCTCACCCGCGAGTGCGCGTCGCATCCGAAGTTGCTGAGGGGCGCGGACGAAGTAGCGAGTGCCGCGCGCTTCCGCGACCGTAGCTCGACGCGATGGGAGTCGTTCTTGCGGGGGCTGAGCCGCTGCTCATGCTCGGTGAGCGTGAGCAGGGGTCGCAGTCGGAGCGTGCCGTGCGCTTGCTCGGTCTTCGAAGAACTGGACCCGCGCAAGCGAAGTCGCTACTGCTCTCATACACCAAAGCAGGCGCGTCGCTCGTCTTGATCGAGACTGCCGCAGAGGACGAAACTCAAGCGTGTCGCCGACGTCGGCCCGGAGTACCGCGCGGCGATGGAAGCAGGCGCGGGGCTCGAGCTGGTCGGCGACCTCCTCCTCGCCAGAAGCACCAGCCAGTCCCCGACCCGCGAGCGGGCCGTTGCTCCTGGAACCAAAGGAGACGGCGACGACATATTCACAGTGCATCCAGGAA
>JBIOYB010000569.1:0-8253 GCA_044869915.1 Allorhizocola sp. | reverse complement strand
GCCGGTACCGATGGTCTTGTCCATCGGAGTGAACCCGAGCGGCACCGGCTGGTATTCGGCCAGCTTGCCGGTCGTGACGCGATCGTTGAGGTCGACGAGGACGTCCAGCGCTGAGCGCGGGGCCATGCTGCCGTTGTCGGTATCAAGACGCCACCCGCGGCCGATCGAGGAGGCGGCAGCGTCAGAGGTTTCGGTGCTCACGCGGTGATGTCCTCCCCGGAGGATGCCCATGCCGCGGCTGCGGCTCGGACAGCGTAGCACCCGCGACCCCTCGATTCACCCACCTGCACCGGCCTGTTCCGCACTACCTCAGGCAAGGTCTGCGAGTGGCGCGCCGTGGGCCGCGGCGAGACCGGTCAGGATCAGCAGCGGGGTCGGCTCGACATCCGCCCCCGGCACCCGCGGAATATGGGTGAACGGTGAAATGTCCAAAACGGACTGGCTCAGCTGCAGCAGCGCCCCGACCTGCCCCAGCAGGAAGCAGAAGCCGAGCGCCGCCCACCCGACGGACGAAGCCAGCCGGGGCAGGATGCCGAACATGGCCACGGTCACGGCCGCGAGCAGCCAAACCGCGGGCAGGAACACCAGCGCCCCGGCGAGCACGCGCGGGATCTCGCGCCCGACGTCGCCCATGTTGACGCCGTGCACGATCCCGGCAACCAACCCGAGCGCGGCCATGGCCACGGCCGGGCCGAGCAACACGAACACCAGATGGCTTGCCGCCCAACGCGACCGTCCCACGCCGGTGGCCAGGACCGGCTCGCTGCGCAGGCTCGCCTCCTCGGTGCGCATCCGCAGTGCGGCCGAAACGGCATATCCCGACACGATCGTGGCCGCCAGGCCCATCGTACCGGCGAGGAAGATGTCGCTCATCGCTGATGCGCCACCCATCCGTTCCATGATCTGCTTGAGCTGCTCGTTGTCGGCCAGCAGGTCCGCCGCGGCCTTGGCGATGCCGCCGATGAGCCCGCCGGACAGGGCGAAGGCCACGGTCCACGCGACCAGCGAGCCGGCGTGCAGCCGCCAGGCCAGCGCCAGGGGCGAACGCAGGCCGGGAGCGGCCTCGGCCGGGCCGAGCTGGGGCGGCAGCAGGCCCGCGCCGAGATCGCGCCGGCCGGACAGGACGATCGCGAGGTAGCCGAGCGCGAGCGTGCACGCTCCCGCCAAACCGAATACCCACCAACGGTTTTCGGTGTAGGCGTGCACGTTGTAGCTCCAGCCGAGCGGGGACAGCCAGGACAGCCACCGCAGTCCGCCGTCGGACACGTCGGCCGCGGCGCGCAGGGCGAACGCCACGCCCACGATGCTCATGCCGATCCCGCGGGCGCGGCCCGCGCCCTCGGTCAGCTGGGCCACGACCGCGCCGATCGCGGCGAAGACGATGCCGGCGGCAGCCCAGGCGAGGCCCATGGCGAAGGCGCCGTCGGCGGGCGTGTCCTGGCTGCTCATGCCGAGCGCCACGAGCACGCCGACGGTGAGGCTCGCGCCGGACGTGGCGATCAGCGCGGCGGCGAGGTTGGCGTGCCGGCCGACCACGGCCGAGCCGAGCAGCTCGCGCCGGCCTGCCTCCTCCTCGACCCGGGTGTGCCGGATGACGACGAGCAGCCCGATGATCGCCATGAGGATCATGCCGGTGGCCATGCGCCAGAAGACCAGCGCGCCGAGGGACGCCGCCGCGGGCTTCGTGCCGTAGAACATGAGGAGCAGCGGGCTGCTGGCCAGGTCGTCGATGTAACCCTGCCGCGCCTCGTCCGTGGGGTAGAGGCTGGTGGTGCCGGAGGCGATGCTCAGCGGCAGCATTGCCATGATCAGCACCCAGAGGGGCATGAGCACGCGATCGCGGCGCAGGATCAGCCGGACCAGCGAGCCGGTTCCGGTGAGAGCGTTCATTTCTTGGAACCCACCGTTTCGTAGTGCCGCAGGAACAGCTCCTCGAGCGTGGGTGGGTGGCTGGTGAGGCTGCGCACGCCGAGCGCGGTGAGCCGGCGCAACACACCGTCCAGTTCGGACGAATCGACCTGCAGGCGCACCCGGTGATCCTCGACGTGCAGATCGTGCACGCCGGCCAGGTCGCCCAGCCCGTTGGGCGGGCTGGCCAGCTCGGCCGTGATGGCCGTGCGGGTCAGGTGGCGCAGATCGGCCAGCGTGCCGGTCTCGACCGTCCTGCCCTGCCGGATGATGCTCACCCGGTCGCACAGCGCCTCCACCTCCGACAGGATGTGGCTCGACAGCAGCACAGTGCGGCCGTTGCCGCGCACCTCCTCGGTGATGACCTGCCGGAAGACCTCCTCCATGAGCGGGTCGAGGCCCGAGGTGGGCTCGTCGAGCAGCAGCAGCTCGACGTCGGAGGCGAGCGCGGCGATGAGCCCGACCTTCTGCCGGTTGCCCTTGGAGTAGGCGCGGCCCTTCTTGCGTGGATCGAGGTCGAAGCGCTCCAGCAAATCCTTGCGGCGCTTAGGGTTCAGGCCGCCGCGCAGCCGGCCGAGCAGGTCGATCACCTCGCCGCCGGACAGGTTGGGCCAGAGGGTGACGTCGCCCGGGACGTAGGCCAGGCGGCGGTGCAGCGCGACGGCGTCGCGCCAGGGGTCGCCGCCCAGCAGCGTGGCCGTGCCGCTGTCGGAGCGCAGCAGGCCGAGCAGGATGCGGATCGTGGTGGTCTTCCCGGCGCCGTTCGGGCCCAGGAAACCGTGGACCTCACCCCGGGCGACGGTCAGATCCAGTCCGTCCAGGGCGTGTGTCCGGCCAAACGTCTTGATCAGGCCGGACACTGAAATGGCATTTTCCATGATTCAGATGCTACACTTGTTTCACAAACTTGTGAAAGTTGCGAACGTTAGTCTTGACGAGTCCTTGACGCCGGACCGCGAAGGAGTCCATCCATGCCCACAGCCCCGCAGCGCGACGAGGAGGCGATGCGCCAGTTTGTCGAGTTCATGGGCAGGCTGCTCGCCGACTGGGGCCTGCCGCGGATGGCCTCGCGGGTGCTGTTCGCCCTGATGGCCGCGGAGGAGCGGTCGCTGACGGCGGGCGATCTGGCCGAGCGGCTGGGGGTGAGCCCGGCCGCGATCTCCGGGGCGGTGCGCTACCTGACGCAGATCTCCATGGTGGCCCGAGAGCCCGTGCCCGGCTCCCGGCGCGATCGCTACCGCCTTGTTGATGATTCTTGGTACGAGGTGACCCTCGCCAAGATGACGCTCATCAAGACGATCGCCGACGCGGCCGACGACGGGGTGCAGGCGGCGGGCGGCCCGGACACCATCGCGGGGGGACGCCTGGCCGGGATGCGAGACTTTTACAGATGGGTGCAGGAAGGGTTGCCGGAGTTTCTGGACCAGTGGGCCGAGCTCAAGCGCCAGACGCGATAGCCGGGATCGTCGAGCGGCTGCGCGCGGCCGGGTGCGTGTTCGCCGAGGATGAGGCGAGCGTGCTGGTGTCCTCCGCGGAGACGGTCGACGAGCTGGAGTGGATGATCCGCCAGCGGGTGAGCGGGCTGCCGCTCGAGCACATCGTGGGCTGGGTGTCGTTCTGCGGGCTGCGCATCGTGGTCGAGGCGGGGGTGTTCGTGCCGCGCCAGCGGACCGAGCTGCTGGTGCGCCGGGCGATGGCGCTCATCGATGGTCCACACGCGACAGTGGTGGACCTGGGGTGCGGGTCCGGCGCGGTGGGCGCGGCGATCGGCGCCCGCGAGCTATACGCGGTCGACATCGACCCGGCGGCGGTGGCCTGCGCGCGGCGCAACGTGGACCCGGAGCGTGTGCTGCTGGGCGATCTGTACGAGCCGCTTCCCGCGCGCCTCAAGGGCCGCGTCGACGTGATCGTGGCCAACGCGCCGTATGTGCCGACGGAAGCCATCGCGCTGATGCCGGCCGAGGCACGCGAGCACGAGCACCGGGTCGCGCTCGACGGCGGCGCGGACGGGCTCGACATCGTGCGCCGGGTGGCCGCCGGCGCGCCCGATTGGCTCGCGCCCGGTGGGCATCTGCTGATCGAGGTGAGCGACGAACAGGCGCCCGTGCTGTGCGACATCATGCGGCGGCACGGTCTGACGCCCGAGGTCGTGCAGGACGACTACGCGACCGTGATCGTGGGCGCGCTCCCCGCGCCATGATCATGGGCCGTGTGCGGCCAGCGTCATGTTGACCACCGTGCTGATCCGGCGCAGAAACCCTTCCGGGTCGGCGTCGATGTGCAGGTTGGAGGCGAACGCCAGGGTCACGCTCGCGTCCGGGTCGACCAGCAGGATGGCCCCGCCCACGCCCAGATGGTCGAACGCGCTGGGGGAGGCCAGATCCTCGAAGCCGTTGCCCAGCGCGCCACGGACGCTGAAGCCCGCGCCCCACGGGCGGATCTGCGGCGGGTAGACCGACGACATGACCGCGCCCACGGCCTGCCCGCCGGTCTGGTCGGTCGTCATGAACCGGACGGACGCGGGGGACAGGACCGAGTGCTTGCCGGTGAACATCAGTCCGAAGTGGAGCATGTCGCGCACGGTGGCCGCGACCCCGAGCGCCGGGTGGGCCAGGTCCCGCCAATAGCGGGAGTTGTACATGACGCCCGCGGGCGCGCCGGCCACGTTGGCCATGCGCTCGTCCAGCGAGGCGGGCTGCGGGAAATGGGTGCCGGGCAGGCCCGGCAGCACGAGCTCGCGCATCAGGGCGGGGAAGGCGCGCCCGGTGGCCGCCTCGGCCATCCGCGCCGCGAGCACGTAACCGTGGTCGGTGTAGGCGAACGCCGTACCAGGAAGAAAGATCAAGGGGTGGTGATAGGCCTCGGCGACGAGCGTATCGACATCGGCGTGTGCCGTCAGGAGCTCGCGCAGGCGCCCCGGCGCGGTGCGGGCCAGTCCCGAGGTGTGGGTGAGCAGGTGGCGCAGCCTGATCGCGGCCCGCCCGCCCTCCACAAACGACGGTAGCAGCGAGCACACCGGCATCGACAGGGTCAGCTCGCCGCGCTCGACGAGCGCCATGACGGTCGCGGCCGTGTACACCTTGGAGATGCACGCGAGCGGCCACACCGTGTCCTCGGTGGCCGGGCGGCCGGGCGCCATCTCACCGCGATACCACTCGCCGACCGGCTCGCCGTGCTTGGCGATGGCGAGCGCGCAGCCGGGCATGTGACCGTCGGCGACAAACCGCTCGAGACGTGCGGCGATATCCATCTCTCCACCGGCTTCCTAGACCGATTGCGTACCTTCTGGCGCCTGGGAGCGTTTCAGTGCGAACTGGAGGGCGAGTCAATGACGACCCTCGAGGGTTTCCTCGGAGAGCTCGACGAGGCCGTCCGCGCGCGCAGCGACCCGGGCGCGACGGTGAAGGCCGTGCATCCGCTGCTGGCCGGGCTGATCGCCGATCCGGCGCGCCTGCCGGTGGTGCCGCTGGACGGCGAGTCCGCGGCGGCGCACCTGCTCGGCCGCGGCGACGGATGGTCGGTGGTGCTCGTGGTCTTCCCGGCGCACGCCACCACGCCCGTGCACGACCATCTCGCCTGGGGTCTGGTCGGTGTCGTGTCCGGGTGCGAGGTCGAGACGCCCTACTCCTTTGTGGACGGAGCGCTGCGCCCGCTCGCGCCGATCCGTCACGAGCCCGGGGCCATTTCCCATGTGGTGCCGCCCGATCGGGAGATCCACAGCATCCACAACCCGCTGGATCAGCCGTCCGTATCCGTGCACATCTATGGTGCGGATCTCGCGGAGCTGCCGCGCCACCGGTTTGACGTCTCCACGGGCGAGGCGCACGAATACCGGGCGGCCTACGTTGGCGAGCCGTCATGAGAATCGCGCTGATGGACTGGTGGATGCTGACCGACTTTATCGATGAGACCATTTTTCAGTACCGGTTGAGCCTGCAGACCCGCGACACCGTACAGCATCTGCCGCGCTCGTGGGGCCTGCTGCTGGGCCGGTTCGCCGGAGACGCCATGCGCGTGCTGGAGGTCCAGTTCGGTGCGAACGTGCGCGAGACCTCCCCGCTGGTGCGGCAAGAGTTCGACGACATCATCGTGCCGTGCTTCGGCTCGGCCTACGCCAACGGCGGCCGCGGATTCTGGTGCGACTCGGCCGACGTGCTGCGCATCACGCGCTATGCCGAGTCGAAAGGGCTGGAGGTCCTCGGGTCCATCCACTCGCACCCCGACTGGCACCACATCGGCCCGGCGCACGAGCGCGGGCAGCGGCTGAGCCAGGATCCGACACCCATGGACGAATACCTCTACCGCAACACGGGCTGGCCGCTGAACATCATCTGCTACCTGGAGAGCCGCGACAACGAAATCTTCCACACGCTCGGCGCGTGGACCGCACCGTCGTTTGTGGACATCGACGCGCACGCCGAGCCGATCACGATCCGGTACACGCTCGCGCGGCGCGCGCTCAAAGAGAGGACGCTCTGACATGGGATCGGTGATCGTGAAGGTGCCCACGTCCATGCGGGATCTGACCGGCGGGGCGTGGCAGGTGACGGCCGACGGCGACACGGTGCGCGCCGTCATCGCCAAACTGGAGGCCAACCATCCCGGGTTCGGCCTGCGGCTGCTCGACGACGCGGGCGGGCTGAGGCGGTTCGTCAACGTGTACGTCGACGAAAACGATGTGCGCTACGAGCAGGGCCTCGACACGCCCACGCCGGACGGGACGACGCTGTGGGTGATCCCGGCCGTGGCGGGCGGCGCATGAGCGTCGCACTCGTGTCGGGCGGTTCGCGCGGGATCGGGGCCGCGATCGCGGCGCGGTTGGAAAAGGACGGGTTCACCGTGGTGATCAGCCACTCTGGCGACGCCGACATCACCGATGCGGCGGCCGTGCGGGACCTGTTCGACCGCACCGGCGAGGTGGACGTGCTCGTCGCCTGCGCCGGTGCCCAGGCCCCGCACACCACCATCGGTGCGATGTCCGAACAGGATTATGCCCGCGTGGTGGGCGTCAACCTCAACGGCACGTTTCATCTACTGCGCGAGGCGTCGCGGCGGCTGCGTGATGGCGGCGCGATCGTCACGCTGTCGAGTTCGGCTGTGGCGCTGGGCGTGCCCGGGCAGGCGGTCTACAACGCGTGCAAGGCGGCGGTCGAGGTGCTGACCGCGCAGCTGGCCAAGGAGCTCGCGGGGCGCGACATCACGGCCAACACGGTCGCGCCGGGGCCGACCGCGACGGAGCTGTTGCTGCGGCGGGCCAACGAGGACACGATCGCCGGGCTCGCCCGGCAGACACCGTTGGGGCGCATCGGGTCCGCCGAGGACGTGGCGGACGTGGTGTCGTTTTTGGTCGGTCCCGGCGGCCGGTGGGTCAACGGGCAGACGATACGGGTCAACGGGGGACTGGTCTGATGCCGCCTTTAGTAGATGGATAGGTGCACGTGGTTGGTGTGGTCGGGCGCGGGCGCGTCACCACACTTGGACCCGGTCGAGCTGTAGCGGTGCCAGCCCGTGCTCACCTGCCAAATCTCGCAATACCAAATGACATACATGACCGCGAGCGCGCGGGCGTTTTTCACGTAGAAGTCGGCCAGCCGGTCACCGTAGGCCTTGTCGCCCCCGCCCGCCGACTTGTTGACGAAACCGCTGGGCGTGGCCGACCAGTCACACGCGCGCCCCTTGGGGTGCTCGTATTTGTTGCCGGGCCGATAGCACGACACATAGCGGCCGAACCCGAGCCGCTGCGTCTCCTTCAGCGCGTGCAGCGTGCGCGGCGTGATGCAGCCCGTCGTGGTCGGGTCGTCGGCCGAACAGCTCTGCGACGGCAGGCTCCCGTCGGAGTTGCGCGGTGCCGGGTTGGCAGTCGGGAGGTCGCTGCCCCCGCCGGGGTTGTCCGGTGGCGGTGGTGGCGGTGGCTTGGGTGGCGCGGGCGGGGCCTGCGCGTCGGCGAGCGCCTTCTCGGCGGCCTGCTTGCGCCGGGCCATCTCCTTGGACGCCTCCGTCTGGGTGGCGACCTCGGCGTCGATGCCCTTTTTGGCCTCGGCGACGCGCCGCTTGGCGTCGGCCATGGTGACCAGCCGCTCCGAGTCGGCGCGGGTGAGGCCGTCGATCGCCTTGGCCCGGCCGATGAAGTCTTCCTGGCTCGTGGACTGCAACACGAGGCTCACGGTGCCGATGCGGCCGGTCATGTAGGCCTCGGCGGCGTAGTCGGCGACGCGCTTTTTGACCCGGGCCAGGTCGGCCTCTGCTTTGGACAGCTGGGTTTGCAGCTCCGCCTGCTTGGACTTGGAGGCGATCAGGTCGTTTTCCGCCTTGAGATAGCCGGCCGCCGCGGTCGCGAGATTTTCC
>JBIOYB010000568.1:0-7571 GCA_044869915.1 Allorhizocola sp. | reverse complement strand
TGCGGCCCGGGCGAGCGCGACCGGTCAAACTAGCCCAAGTAGCAACTGCTCAAGATGATCGTCTCGGTGACGATGCCGAGCAGCCCGAGCACCTCGACCCGGATGGCGTTCTGCACGAGCAGACCATTGGGACCGGTGGTGGACTCGTTGAGGTGGATGGTCGCCACGCCCGGGATGCCGATCGTCGCCGGACCGGCGCTGATCGGCTGCCCGTTGATCGTGCCCACCACGCGCGACGAGCGCGTGATCCCCAGCGGTGTCGCCTGGCACGTGCTCTCGATGAGGCTGAGCTGGATCAGCCCGCCCAAAAGCGAAGCGCCGTCAACAGATGCGGTCGCGGTGGTCGTGCCGACCTCGGGGACCACGGTGCAGGCCGCGTTCAGCACGCCCGTCACCAGCAGCGGAGGCGCGTTCACCGCGACCACCGTGCGGGCGTCGTTGGGCGGGCATCTCACGTCCGGCGTCCGCGGGATGTTGAGCAGCAATCCCCTGGCCTCAAGCGCGAACGCGCCGCCGGGCAGATACACGTTGACCCGCACGACCGCGGTGGCCGAGCCACCGTCGTCATCGGTGACGGTGACGGTGACGTTGTGCGGGCCGAGCGCCGTGAACAGGTGACTCGTCGTACACGTGCCCGACCCGGGGACCTCGTTGACGGCGCCATTCACCACTGGCGTGCCGTCGTCGAAGTTGACCGTGCACGTGTGCCTGTCGTTCGTGCCGATGTCGGTGAACGGCGCGATGAAGTTGACCGTCGTGCCGCGCGGCACCGAGAAGTTGTTGACCGGGGCCGATATCGACACCTGCGGCGCGACGTTGGTGAGGGTCAGCGTCGTGCTCGCCGAGACCGGCGTGTTGACCCCGTCGTTGGCCGTCAGCGTCAGGCGATAGACCCCGTCGTCCGTGCACCGGACCGTCGTCGTCTGCGCGGCCGGGTTGGTGATGGCGCACGTGGCACCCGGGTCCACCCCGGACTGCGGCGTGATGCTCCACACCGTGGTCAGGTTGGGCCCGTCCGGGTCGGTCACGGTCCCGGCGATCGTCACGGGCGTGCCCTCCTGTCCGGAGAACGGCCCGCCCGGGTTCACCACCGGTGGCGCGTTGATGATGACCGTGCGGCAGTCGGTGACGAAGCCATCGCCGCCGCCGTCGGATCCGGTGGCGCGCACGCAGATTTGATGGGTACCGGGTCCGAGCGCGCCGGTCACCGTGCTGTAGCTGACACTGGCCGGACCCGTTCGGGGCAGGTCCGGGTTGATGTCGGCGTTGCTGATCGGCGCGAACAGGCCCCCATCGATGGACATCGACAGCTGGTTGAGCTGGGACGCGATGACCCCGGGCAGGATGTCGGGCAGCGACCCGACGTCGGTCACCTGCACGCAGTGTCCACCCGGGACGGTCGCGGCCGTGATCTGCTCGAGGCTGCCTATCCCACCGGGGCCCGTGTTGTTGCAGTCGGCCGAGGTGCCCACGGCGAACGTGAAGATGTCCACGTTGTCGGGGATCCCGGCCAGCGGCACGTTGATGCTGCCGCCCGCGTTGTTGAGCCCGTCGGACATGAACACCACGACCTTGCGGGCCTTGGTTTGCGCGTCGGTGACGATGCGTGCCTTGGCGATGGCGTCGGCGAAATTGGTCTGCCCGTTGCCCACCACACTCACGGTGAACAGGTTGAACCCGTTGATGTAGGCGGAGGACAGGACCTCGTCGATGTCCGGGGTGCTGTTGCTGTTGGCGTCCGTCGACGGGCCGGTGATCAACTGGCCTCCGGCCGCCGGGCCGACGTCGGCGGTGGCGGCGACGTTACCGAACACGACACCGCCGACCTCGGCGATGGTCCCGTTGCGCGAGTCGGCGCTGAGCGCGAGCGACGCGGCCACCTCGCACTGCAGGATGGTGCCGCAGCTCGGGTGGCCCGGGCTGGCCGTGCTGCCGGACGCGTCGACCACATAGGTGAGCGATGTGTTGGCCACGGGCACGCCGGTGCCCACCGACGCGGTGCCGGTGACGGTGATCGGGCCCGGCGGGTGTACGGAGTTGTTGGCCGGACTGGTGATGGTGACCGAGATGCTCGTGCCGCCCGGCAGGTTGCCGTCGACCGCAAGCGCGGGCGTGGCAGCCAAAAGCGTCGCGAGGGCGATCCCGGTCGTGATGAGCAGACGTTTCATCCACTCCTCCTCAGAATCATTGAGATATCTAGCTCAATGGATTCTGCGGAGGAGTGGGGGCCGGCCCTGTCGCTTACCGGACCCCCTCGGAGTGACTCACCGCCACCGATGGGTGACTTTACGAAGCCTTCCCGGCGTGGTCGGCCAACTGGGCCAGGCCGATGACGATCCCGCCCGCGAGGTCACCCCCGCCGAACGCCGCGGCCATCGACAGCGCGGCCAGCTTGCAGTCGCGATCGGCCAGCCGCCGGCGTGCCAGCGAACCGGTCACGATCTCGAGCTGGCGCTGCTGCGGCGACACTGCGAGCAGCACCGAACTGGCCGGCCGGGCCAGCTGGGCGTGCAGCTCCTCGGCGCCCTTGCGTGCCGGCTCGGTGATCTCACCGACATAGATACTGAAGGTCAGCCCGGTCGAGCTGTCGGCCGCGCGCAGCGCCTCATCGATGCGCAGCAGCTGACGGGTCGTGAAGGGGCCTTCGAGCACGTCCTCGTTACCAGCGGTCACTTGCGCCTCCCGTCACGCCTGGATGCTCCCGCTCCGGCGCCGCCTCCAGCGCCTTCGACGTCGCGGCCGCCTCCAGCGACCGGGCCGCGGCACCCGGCCCGTCGGTCTCCGGCCGGGCCAGGAACCAGACCGGCGCGAACTGGTATGGACGGCCGGGCCGGTAGCGCTTGGCCCCACGCGAGCCGGACGCGTAGACCAACGCGAAGATGATCGCGATCACCGCGAGCGGGATGCCCACGAAGATCAGCAGATCCTGGGTATCTGGGTTTGACACGTGCTCACGCTAGCAGCCGCTCGAGCTCGCCGATCACGATGGTCCAGGCCTTACTCACCGGGTCGATCAGCTCGAAGTGACCCGTGTCGGGCGCGACCACCAGCCGGGCGGCCGGATGCGCTTCCGCGTAAGCGAGCGACAGTCCAATCGGGACGATCGTGTCGCGGTCGCCGTGGATGAGCACGGCCCGTGAATCGCCCATGCGGATGGGGTCAAGGTCTGGCCTGCTCAGGGCCGGACCGCCCAGGAAGTCGCGCACCGCACCGCCGTCGAGGTCGAGCTCCTCGGCCAGGCGCAGGTCGGCGACTGGCGCGAGCGCGACGGCCGCAAGCCCGAGCGTGGCCGCGACCCAGAGCGCGAGATGCCCGCCCGCCGAATGCCCGGCGACGACAACGCGTCCCTTCACCGACGACACCGCCTTGCTCACGGCGGCGATCGTCAAATCGGGACTTCCCGGGACACGGGGGTATTCGATGGACACCACCGGCCACGGCAGTGCGGACGCCATCGGGCGAAGGTGAGTCCGGTCATAGGCCGGGCGCCAGAAGCCGCCGTGGATCAGCACGACCACCGGCCCGTTGAAGTAGACGTCGTGCTCCCACTCGAGCGCCGGCGGCGGCGCCTCCCGCGTCAGGACGGACCGATCCTCCATCAGGTGCGCCCCAGGAAGCGCAAAGCGTTGGTGGACAATACCTTTTCCTGCTGCGCCGGGCTCAGGGTCTTGCGCACCACCTGGCCCACCGGCCGCTCCCCCAGCGGATAGGGGTAGTCGCTGCCGAGCACCACCCGATCCTCGCCCATCACGTCGACCAGCAGGCGCAGCGCGGGCGGATCGAACACCACACTGTCCACATAGAACCGATCCACGTAGGCGCTCGGCGGGTGTTCGGAGGCGCCGCGCACCGCGTCGTTGCGCTTGTGCCAGGCGTTGTCGGCGCGGCCAAGCCAGAACGGGAAGCTCCCGCCGCCGTGGGCGAAGCAGATGCGCAGATCCGGTGATACGCGGTCGAACACGCCGCCGAGGATGAGCGCGAGGATCGACAGGTGGGTCTCGGCGGGCATGCCGACCAGCCACTGGGCCATCCAGCGATCCGACCTTTTGTCCAACGGCATGTCCCACGGATGCACGAAGACCGGTGCCCCGACCGAGGCGCAGTGCTGCAGGAACGTCACGATGCCGGGGTCGTCGAGGTCGCGCTCGCCCACGTGGTTGCCGATCTCGACGCCGCGGTGGCCGTTGGCCAGGCACCGATCCAGCTCCTCGCACGCGAGGTCGGGGTCCTGCAGTGGTACCTGACAAAAGGGAATCAACCGGTCTGGAGCACCCTGCGCCATGGCCAGCGTCAGATCATTGAAAATCTTCGCCACCTTCAACGCCGTGCGAGGGGGCCGGTCGTAGCAGAAGAACACCGGTGTGGGCGAGATCACCTGGCGGTCCACGCCGTCGTCGGCCATGTCGGTCAGGCGGACATAAGAGTCCCAGC
Source organism: Allorhizocola sp. (assembly GCA_044869915.1). GTDB lineage: Bacteria > Actinomycetota > Actinomycetes > Mycobacteriales > Micromonosporaceae > Allorhizocola. The sequence goes on along the minus strand of JBIOYB010000568.1, from coordinate 3,140 downwards.
ACTGCGCGCCGATGGCACGGAACTCGTTGTCCCCCACCATAATCATGGCCTCGCGCTCGGAGTCGACCCGCACCCACGGCGCGCCGTCGAGCTTGGGCCAGCCCTTCGGGACGACGTGCGTGTGCACATCGATGACCGGGTGCGCCATCAGCCCTTGCCCGGGTGCAGCGCACCGCAGTTGGGGCACCGGCGCGCCGTCTCGTCCTCGTAGAACGCCTGAAACAGCGGGGGCAGGTCGTCGACGATGCTGCGCACCTGCAGCTCGACCTCGTGCACCAGGTGATGGCATTCGAAGCAGTACCACTGGAACTTCTCCAGCGTCCCCTCCTCGCGCACCCGCTCGACCACGAGCCCGACCGACCCGGCCTCGGGCCGCTGCGGCGAGTGTGGCGTGTTGCGCGGCAGCACCCACATCGAACCCTCGTGGATGTGCACGTCCTCCGGACCGTTTTTGGTCATGACCTTGACGTGCATGTTGCCCTTGATCTGGTAGAAGTATTCCTCGTAGGGGTCGACGTGGTAGTCCGTGCGCGCGTTGGGCCCGCCCACGATCATGACGATGAAGTCGTCACCGGTCGGGAACATCTGCTTGTTGCCCACGGGCGGCTTGAGCAGATGCTGGTTTTCGCCTAGCCATTCCGGGAAGTTGATCGGTTCCTGCATCACTGTCCCCTTCTGAGCGCCGCCACCGCCTGCATCTCGATCAGCAGATGCGGGTGTGGCAGTTGATGCACCGCGACGGTGGTCCGGGTAGGACCATTCTCGTCGAAATACGATCCGTAAACCTCGTTATAACCGCCAAAATCATTCATATTCACTAGGTACGTGGTGAGCTGCACCAGGTCCTCGAGGTCCAGCCCGACGGTCTGCAGGATCGCCCGCACGTTTTCGATGACCTCGCGCGTCTGGACCCTGATGTCGAGCGAGGTCGTGCCCAGCCCATCGACGCTCGCGCCCGCAATGGTGTTGTCGGGCCGCCGGCTCGACGTCCCGCTCACAAACGCGAACCCGCCCGCCACCTTGACGTGCGGAAAACGCCCCCGCGGCGTGACCAACCGCGTCATGCCCACACCACCACCCCGGACACCACACCCACCGCAGTCGGCGCAACGTGCGGAAAACGCCCCCGCGGCGTCACGAGACGCGTCACCCGACCCCCCAAAGTTGCCAGAGTCATCGCACCGCCCGCACGGAGGCCGCGCCCAGCCCTTCCACCACTGCCCGCACGTGCATCCCCGCTTCCAGGGGCACCGCCGCCGTGGCCGCGCCCGCGAGGAACACCCAGCCGTCCTGCGGCCGCACCCCGTGCCGTCCGGCCAGTGTGACGCCCGCGTCGAACGCGCGCCGGGGGTCGCCCAGGATCGCGGCCGTCGAGCCCACCTGCACGATCCTGCCGTCGACCTCCAGCAGCACGCCGAGATTGTCTATATCGGACGGCACGGCGGACCACGGCCCGATCACGAACCCGGCCGCCGACGTGTTGTCGGCGATGACGTCCGGCAGCGTGAACCGGAAGTCCGTGTAGCGCGAGTCGATGATCTCCAGCGCGGGGGCGATCCGTGCGATGCCGCCGTCGCGCACGAGGAACGCGACCTCGGGCTCGATGCGCGGGTGGATGAACCCGCCCAGCCCGACCTCGCCGCCGTCGGATACGCGCATGGCGTCGGTGAGCCGGCCCCAGATCACCTCGTTGACGCCAACTTGCGCCATCTTGGCCCGGCTGGTCAGGCCCATTTTCATGCCGACCAGGCGCTCGCCCCGTTTGAGCCGCAGGCCGATGCCTTCGGTCTGGATCCCGTATGCCCGCTCGGCGTCGGGCAGGTTGAGCTGGGCGATCGCCTTGCCGCCGACAAGCGCCGCGTCCAGCGCACTGGCCTCACGCATTCTTCAGATCCAATGCCACGTCAACAATCATGTCTTCCTGCCCGCCGACCATGCGCCGCTTCCCCAACTCCACGAGTATCGAGCGCACGTCGATCCCATACTTGGCCGAGGCTCGCTCGGCGTGCCGCAGGAAGCTCGAATACACCCCCGCATATCCAAGCGAGAGCGTCTCGCGATCCACCTGAACCGGCCGGTCCTGCAGCGGACGCACGATGTCGTCCGCGGCGTCCATGAGCGCGAACACGTCCGTGCCGTGCTTCCAGCCCATCAGGTCGGCCACGGCCGCGAACACTTCCAGCGGCGCATTCCCCGCGCCCGCGCCCATGCCGGCCAGCGAGGCGTCCACCCGATAGGTCCCGTGCTCGACCGCCACCACGCTGTTGGAAACGCCGAACGACAGGTTGTGATGCGCGTGGATCCCGACCTGCGTGCCCTCGTCAAGCACCTGCTTGTAGGCGTCGACCCGCTCCGCCACGTCGTTCATCAACAGCCGTCCGCCCGAGTCCACGACGTAAACGCAGTGCGCGCCATAGGATTCCATCAGCTTGGCCTGCTTGGCCAGGCTGGCCGGGTCGGACATGTGCGACATCATCAGGAACCCGCTGACGTCCATGCCGTTTTCCCGAGCCCAGCCGATGTGCTGCGCCGAGATGTCGGCCTCCGTGCAGTGCGTCGCCACCCGCACGCTCTCCACGCCGAGATCCCGTGCCGCCCGCAGGTCTTTGATCGTGGCGATCCCCGGCAGGATCAAAGTCGTCAATTTCGCGTTCTTGATGACCTCCGCGGCGGCCGAAATCCACTCGTGATCCGTTGCCTTCCCGATCCCGTAGTTGAGGCTCGACCCCGACAGCCCATCCCCATGCGCGACCTCAATGGCCGCAACGCCCGCCGCGTCCAGCGCCGCCGTGATCCGCCGCACCTGCTCCACCGTGTATTGGTGCCGGATGGCGTGCATCCCATCCCGCAACGTCACGTCCTGCACGTAAATGTCGGTCATCGCAACGCCACCAATCTCTCCGCCGTCCGCAGCGCGGCCGACGTCATGATGTCGAGGTTGCCCGCATACGCCGGCAAATAATGCCCGGCCCCGGAAACCTCAAGGAACACCGACACCTGCAACCCCAGCTCGTCGTGCCGGTCGAACTGCACGCGCTGCTTGAGCCGATAACCCGGCACGTAAGCCTGCACCTGCGTCACCATGTCCTCCACCGACTTGGCGATGGCGTCCTGCGAAGCCTCAAAATCCGGGCACAGGC
>JBIOYB010000567.1:0-11610 GCA_044869915.1 Allorhizocola sp. | reverse complement strand
CAGTTTTGGGGCGCCCAATCTTCTGCACAAACCCATCCTAGCCTAATCCCACGAACTTCCGGCGCAGGACACTAGAGACAAATGCGGCGGCGTTGGTCGGCGCCTCCGGGACGGGCAAGCGGATGCCGAGCGGTTGCACATTGTCGATGCGGTCGAGGGCGTAGACGGCCCATTTCGTTGCCCCGCGTGGGCAGGCGACGAGATACCAGCGGCCGCGCAGACTGACCAGCCGGTGTGGTTGGACCTCGGTGGGCTTGGCGTGGACGCTGTCTTGGCGGCGGTGCCGGATGCGGATGGCTTCGTCGGCCCGGCAGGCGAACGCGGCCGGGATGAGCACGTCGCGGCCGGCGCGGCGGCCTGGCTGGCCCGGCAGTGCTTCCACGTCGGCGAGCGCGGCCAGCCGCGTGCGCCAGCGCGACGGCACGACCTGGGTGAGCTTGGCCAGGGCCGTGACCGCGGCGGTCTCAAGACCATCCACCGCGACGGCGGTGCGCAGCCCGAGAGCCACGGCCGCCACCTCGTCGGCGTCCAGCAGCAGGGGTGGCATCGTGCGCCCGGACGCCAGCCGATAGCCGCCCGCCCGGCCAGCCTCGCCGTCGATGCGGTAGCCAAGCTCGCGCAGTTGCGCCACATCGCGGCGGGCGGTTCGCTCCGTGACGCCGAGCCGGGCCGCGAGCTGGTTGGCCGAGATGCCGGGCTGCGCCTGCAACAGCGCAAGCGTTTCGAGACGACGATTGGTTGTACTCATTCGGCGATGGTCCCGCGCATACCCTGACAGTATCTGTCCGGGTATCGTGTCAGGCTGGTGTGCATGGCACAGATTTCCTTGCTCAGGCCCGAAGGCCTCGTCCAGTCGCCCGCGTTCAGCCACGTCGCGATCGTGCCGCCCGGCGCGACCACGATCTATGTCGGCGGTCAGAACGCTGTCACCGCCGACGGCACACTTGTCGGCGAAGGCGACGTGGCCGCCCAGACCCGGCAGACGATGGCCAACCTGCACGTCGCACTGGCCGCGGCGGGCGCCACCGTCCACAATCTGATCATGCTGACAGTCGTCATGCTCGACAGCGTCGACATCGCCGCCGCCTATCCGGAGGCCGCCGCCGCCTTGGACGGTGCCGCGCCGCTGGTCTTGGGCTGGCGTGTCACCGGCCTGGGCGTGCCCGGCGCGCTGGTCGAGGTGAGCGCCATCGCGGCGATATCCTCATGAGCCCAGCTTGGCGGCGCGCCGAGGTCGGCCACACTCGAGACGCCGGCTGGCAGATCGGCGTATCAAAAACAATCAACCTCCCGGTCGAGGCAGCCTGGTCCTTCATCACCTCGCCGGAAGGTGTCGCCATCTGGCTCGGCGAGGGTGTCACCTTGCTTCCGGAGCGGGGTGCCGGCTACGAAACCGCGGCCGGCGTTCGCGGCGAAACCCGCAGCTTCCGTACGCTCAACCGCATCCGCCTCACCTGGCAACCACCCGACTGGTCCCACGAAACCACCCTGCAGCTGACCGTATCCTCCACAACCGACGGCCGAGCCCGCCTCGTCATCCACCAAGAACGCCTCGCCGATGCCACCGAACGCGAACACCAGCGCCGCCACTGGCAATCCGTAGTCAACACACTCGCGCAAGCCCTGACACCGCCCTAGCGTGGGGGGCCATCCCCGCATGCGCGGGGGACCCCACGCGCGTGATCAGGGTCCGCGATCACCTTCGGACCATCCCCGCATGTGCGAGGAACACATTCAGCCACGCGGCCAACTACGCGATCCGCGCGGACCATCCCGGCGTGCGCGGGGAACACATGATCCAATCATTCGACAAGATGACGGAAGCCGGGATGGTCCCTGACCGCCGCGGGCCCGGTCCGGCAAATGCCCGCTGTCCTTATCCCGCGCGGTGCTCGGCTTTGCGCGCCGGATACCAGACCTCGCCGACCGGCTCGCCTGCCATGTTCCAGCTCCATGAAACCGTGGGCGTGATGCGCATGTAGTGCCCCGGCCCGACCATGCCCACCCGCTCGACCGGCGGCTCGGCCACACCGTAGATCCGGATCCCGCGCGCGACGAACGGCTCGAACGAAACCATGTCGTCGAAGACGAGCGCCACTCGAACGTTGCCGGCCACGACGTTGCGCACCTTACGGGTTTGGCTGAAGGTCTCGCCGCCACCCACCCAAAAGTGTCTCCCGTCGAACTCGGCCGCCACGGGCGTCACGTCCGGCTGCCCGTCCGCCGACACCGTGGCCAGGCGCGCTAGCGGCTGCGATCGGATGTACGCGATCTCCTCATCGGTGAAATCGGTGTACGACATGGGCCGAGCCTAACCAGTTAGCATGGTGCATTCACGATATAGCCAACTTGATCGATATCAGGGTGCTCGGCCCGGTTGAGCTCGCCGGACCCAACGGCGTGGCGCCGCTGGGCGGGCCACGGCTGCGCGCCCTCTTCGGCCTGCTGGCGCTGCGCGCGCCGCAGGTCGTATCGCGTACGGCATTGATCGACGGGGTGTGGGACAACGATCCGCCCGCGGGTGCGACCAAGACGCTGCGCGCGCACATCGCGCACCTGCGCAGCGGGTTTGCCGAGGTCGGGCTCGACGAGCTGATTCGCACCCGCCCGCCCGGATACGCTATCGCGGTCCCACCCGTATGCGTTGACGCGCACCGGTTCGAGGCCGGCGTCCAACGTGGACGGGCCGCGCTGGCCAGGGTGGCGCTGCCGGAGGCCGTCACTCATCTGCGGGGCGCGCTGACGCTGTGGCGGGGTGACGTGCTCGCCGACTGTGTCGTGGGCGAGTGGGCCCGCGCCGAGGCGACCCGCCTGCGCGAGCTCTGGCACGTGGCGATGGAGGAGCTGCTCGCGACCGAGCTGACCATGGGCCAGCATGCGGTCGCGGCGGCCGAGCTGGAGTCGCTCGTCGCGCGCTACCCGCTCCGCGAACGCCTGTGGGAGCTGCTCATGCGTGCTCTTCTGCAGGCCGGCCGGCGTAGCGAAGCGCTGCACGCCTATCAGCGGGCGCGCAAGCATCTCGTGGACGATCTGGGCATGGAACCGGGTACTGAGCTGCAGCGCCTGCAGGCGGCTGTCCTCACCGGACGGTGGACCTCCGCCGAAGGTGGGGCTGGTCAGGGCGCGGTCCAGGCCCCGCCTCCGCCGCACATCGTCCTGCCGAGCCCGCTGACCAGGCTCATCGGCCGCCGCACCGAGCTGGCCGAGCTGCGGCGCCTGCTCAACGACCACCGGCTGATCACGCTCACCGGGCCGGGGGGCTGCGGCAAGACGCGCCTCGCGGTCGCGTTCGCGGGCGAGGTGGCCGAGTCCTATCCCGACGGAGCCCGATTCATCGATCTCGCGCCGGTCGTCGACGGCGGGCTGGTCGCGACGACGGCAACGGTCGCGTTTGGACTGCCGGAGGATCCGACGGTCAGCCCGGTGCAAGCTCTTTCAAGACATCTATTTTCTATGCGGTACCTACTTGTGCTCGACAATTGCGAACATCTTGTTGACGCGTGCGCCGAGCTGGTCTCCACCTTGATGCGCGCGTGCCCGGGGCTGCATGTGCTGGCCACGAGCCGGCAGGCGCTCGGCGTGCCGGGCGAGGTCGCGTTCCAGGTGCCGCTGCTGGCCGTGCCGCCGCGCGCACCCGCCGGCGGGCTGGCCGCGGTCACGAGCTTCGATGCCGTACAGCTGCTGCTTGAGCGTTCGACCATAGAGACCGTTCGCAACCTGACCGACGCCGATGCGCCCGCGCTCGCCGCCGTCTGCGCCAGCCTCGACGGCGTGCCGCTTGCGATCGAGCTCGTGGCCGCGCGCACGTCCGTGCTCACCATGTCCGAGATCGCCGACCGGCTGACCGAGCCGGCGCTGCTGCGCGTCCGGCGCTACGCCGATCATCCGCACCATCGGGCGCTGGATTCGTCGATCGGCTGGAGCTACGACATGCTCGAACCGTCGACACAGGCGCATTTCCGGCAGCTTTCCGTATTCGTGGGCGGGTTCACGCTCGCGGCCGCCGAGGCCGTGTGGCTGCCCGGCCCACCGGCGGCCGTCGACTCGCTCGCCGATCTCGTCGCCAAGTCGCTGGTGGTCGTGCAGCACAACAACGCGCTGGGCAACCGCTACCGTCTACTTGAGACGGTGCGGCACTGGGCGGGCGACCGGCTGGCGGAGCGGCCCGAGGAGAAGCGGGCGGCGCTGGCCCGGCACGCGGCGCGTTTCCTGGCCGAGGCCGAGGAGGCCAACCGTTGGTTGCGCGGCCCGGCCATAGACCGATGGCTGCAGCATCTGGCGACCGAGCACGACAACCTGCGTGCCGCGTTCGCGTTCCTCGCCGAGGCTCCGGATCCTTGGCAGCGCCTGCGGTTGGCGGTCGCGCTGTCCGGATACTGCCGGCTGCGCGGGCACTACACCGAGGGCAGGCGGTGGCTGGAGGATGCATTGGTTCTCCCACCCCCCAGCCATGCTGGCCCACACCCCTTGTCCCAGCACGAGTCCGCCGATGCGCCGGAGCTGGTCGGCGATGCGCTCGCGGGCGCGGCCCTGTTCGCTTTTCTGCTCAGCGACTACGCGCAGGCGCAGGCATACGCGGAGCGCGCGCTCACGATACAGGCTCAGCCTGCCAGGGCGCAGACGTTGCGCCTATTGGGTTCCATCGCGGTGGAGCGGGGCGACTACGAACGTGCGCTGGACCACCTGCGTGCGGCGCTCGCGACGGTGACGGAGCCGGCGGCACAGGCCGACGTGCTGCAGAAGTCCGGTTTCACGCAGTGGCTGTCGGGCAACGTCGACCGAGCCTATCGCCTGCTGATGGAGGCGCTTCGCCGGTACCAGAAAATGGGTGACACAGAAAACGCCGCATCTACAAGGATCCATCTCGCGGCGGTCGCCCTGTATCAAGGCTTTCTTGAGCAGGCGCGGGAGCTGGCCGACGACGCGCTCGTGACGTTCACCAAGCTCGATGTCAAGGAGGGGTCGGCGTGGGCGCTCAACCTGCTCGGCCTGGTCGAGTTGCGGCGGGAGCGGCCCGCTGACGCGATCCTCACGCTGCGCGCGAGCCTTGAGCTGCACGTCGCGCTCGGCGACCGGTGGCGGCAGGCCAGCGTGCTCGAGGCGCTCGCCGCCGCCCAGGCAGCGTGCGGCGACCTCGAACGAGCGGCGGAATCCCTCGACAGCGCAACGGAATTACGCAGGGCGATCGGGGCGCCCGTGCCGGCGATCGAGCGCCCCGCCTATGACAACCTACTGCGCGACTTGAAGCGATAGCCGATCCAGGTCGGGCGCCGACGACCCATCGTTAAAGACGCGGATGGTGTTCGCTCCACTTTGGAGACTGATGCGGACTGTTGTCGAATAAGGCGTGTTGTTACCGAGACCGGTTACAGAAACCTCCGTCGGCGGCCCGCCGTTGGCGGAGACGAAGAACGAGCGCGTGCCGTTGACCGTGAAATCGATGAAGAGAGTGTACTCGCCGGCCTGCGCAACGTCCACATTGGGGAAGACGACGTGCGCGTCGGAGCCGCCGCCGATGTTGCGGACTTTCTCGCCGCCCGAGCACGGGCCGCAGCCGGTCAGACCGGTGCTGCCGAAGAGGTTGGCCGAGTCCTCCGCTTCACGCATGAAGACACGGTCGGCCGGGCGCAGCCGCACGTCCACATTGGTTGTTCGCTGCTTGGCCCGGCCCAGCAGCTGAAACGCGGCAGTGACCGGTATCCGTGCCGAGCCGATATCCTGGCCGGGCGGTGACGTGACCGTCCACGAACCGCGCAGTGTCTGGCCGAGCCGCATAGTCGTGGCCGTGGCGGGTCCACCTTGGACAGACCATCCTGCCGGTGCAGTCGGGGCAAGCGAAACCTGGTCGAGCGGATCGTCGACGTCGAGGCGCAGCGTCGCCTCGATGCGCACGGACTGCTGGCCGGGCCCGACCCATTGCACCCCATGGGGTTCGACCGTGAGCGTGGTGCGGGGGACGTACGACTCCGGCAGCAGCGGCGTGACCGCGATCCGGTCGACCGCGCCGTTGAGTGTGATCCGGTTGGCGCCCGCCTGCAGGGGCACGGCCATCGCCGGGTTGTTCACCGCGACGGGCGGACCGCCGTTGACGCTCACGGTTGTCGGTGCGGTGTAATCGATCTGCAGACTGTAGGTGCCCGCCTCCGCGACCGTGACGTCGGGATAGTCCACGCGGCCGATCACCTGGAACGATCCGGAGCACGACGGGCAGAAGTCGAGCCCTTTGCGGGCGTAGTGTTCGGCTTCGTAGGGCAGCGGTGGCCACGGCCGCCAGTGGTAACCGGTCGCTACCCGGATCTCGTCTATCTGCAGCTGGCGGTGGAAACGCGGTGCCTGCGGGCCGCCCCACGTGTTGAGGATCTCCAGTTTGAGGTAGCGGGCGTGCTGCTGGCCGATATCGATGAACTGCACGCCGCGGGCGCTCGGCATCGCGCCCTGTTTCACCGGCTGTCCCCAGTGGACGCCGTCGTTACTCGCGTACACGAGATAGTCCTTGATGCGCGCCGAATCCTCGGGCCGGCCGAACGAGACGCGCGCGTGGGTCGGCGAGCTCTCGCGCTGGTTGACGGCGAGATAGGCGGCCTGGCGGCGGCGGCCCAGGTCGAGTGTGATGGAGACCGGTTGCTGTGCGTCGCTGTCCCGTAGTTGGTGTGCGTGCCGTCGGTGAGATTGGACGCCGGGAAGCCCGCGCGCGAGGAGGTGGCCGAGGCCCTCACCCCGTCGAGGAAACCGTGCTGCCCGGACGTCTGCACCTTGAAGACGGTGTCGTAGGTGTCCCATGCGGATATGCCGAGCACGGAAAGATACCCGCCCGATTGAGAAAAGCGCATCCGCTGACCCGTCCGGAAATCGGTCACACTCGAGATCCGGTATCCGTTGTCACGCAGGCGGATATAGTCCGTTCTCGGGGGCGTCACGACGTGGATGTATTGCGTGCGTGCGCCCGGCTCGACCGTGATGACGCCGTGCGCCCCATCGTTCCAGAAGCCCGGCTGCATCCCGCCATACATGTAGCCGCCGCCTTCCTTGCCCTGCAACGACTCCTTTATCGGCGGCACCCACCCGGCCATGAAGTTTGTTGAACGCCTCCTGCTGCGGCGGGAATCTGCCGTTCACCATGGGAGTCTCGGCCATCAGCGACTTCATCGAAGAGCCCGCATTGGTGATGTAGCGCCCTGTGCTGAGCCGGAAGTCCACCGTCGGGTTGGTGCCGTCGTACCACCACTGCCCGGTGGTCGGCAGCTTGTAGTCTGCCTCGGTCAGCCGCGGCAGCGGGGTGAACGCGGCCTGCGGGTAGTCGTACGCCGGGGTCATGCCGGTCTTCTGCTCGTTGCTGACCGTGTCCATGATGGGCGTGTCCTCATTGTTGTTGCTCAGCAGCCACGACGGTCGGCGCTGCCGGATCTGCTCGTAGAGACCGTTCTCCTCCCAAACCTCGTTGTCGTTGTCGATCCAGAATCCGGCCAGATCGGGATAGTTGTCCATGACCTCGAAGAACAGGTCGTAGCTGAACATGCCGAAGCCCCGGCGCGTGGTCAAATCGATCTGCCGGCCTTTATAAGTCGAGTACGCGGCGGAGTCCAGCGTCTGGATGCCCTGCTCGCTGTGCCACTGCGGGTCGTCTGTCATGTAGAGGATGATGCGCACATCCTTGGCCCTGCCTGCGGCGACTAGTTCGCCCAGCAGATCCCGTTGCGTGGCACAGCTTCCGGGGATGCGTGACGGCCAGGGGCGGGCATAGCCCAACCGGCTGTGAAACGTGGCCAGCACGATGTAGGAGGCGCCAAGCTTGCGCGCCTCGTCGACCCAGTAGTCGGCTGTCCAGCCGCCCTCGGTGACGTCGCGTTCCCAAGCGGCACAATCGAGATGGCGGGGCGCGGTAAACATGCCCCAGTGCAGAAACAGGCCCGCTGTCGAGGCGCGCAGCCACGCCTGGCGCGGATGCTCGACCTCGGCCTGGGCGGGGACCGCGGGGGTGAGGACGAGCGCGGCCGCGAGAAGGCCGCAGGCCAATCTCTTCAAGCTAATCTTCACTTCAGGCTCCGATGTTGGGTCGGCCCGGGCGCGGATCAAGCCAACAATGGTCCTGCAATGCGTTCCTGGCTCACCATACAATGGCGTGATGCGCCTGACCATTCTTGGCTGCTCGGGGTCGGTCATCGGCCCGGATGCCGCCTGCTCGTCATACCTGGCGACCAAGCAGGGATACCGGTTGCTGCTCGACCTGGGCACGGGAGCCTGCGGGCCGCTGCTGCGACACGTGTCGCCGGATCAGGTTGACCAGGTGTTCATCTCGCATGCGCATGCCGACCATTACGCCGACCTGCAGCCACTGGCCTACCATCGCGATCGGCTTGGCGCCGGCCGGGTTCCGTTGATCGGCCCCAGCAATCTCCCCAGCGCCGTCTCCTGGCTGGATCAGGCCTACGACTTCCACCCCGCTTCGCCGGGCACCATAGAAACCGGTCCCTTCACCCTCCGCCTCCTACCCGTGCAACATGGCACCATCGAGACGTGGGGCGTCCGCGTCGATGATTCTCTTTGCTACACCGCCGATTCGCTGCCCTGCGCGGCCCTCGATGAGCTGGCGGCCGGCTGTGAGATCCTCCTCGCCGAGGCATGCTGGCTACACGGTGCCGGCACCGGCCCTCACCTGTCCGGCCGCGAGGCCGGCGAGCTCGCGGCGCGGGCCGGTGTGCGCCTGCTCGTGCTCACACACATGCGATTCTGGAACGATAACGAGGCCATCCTGGCGGAAGCGCAGTCATTTGCCGGTTGCCCGGTCGTCCAGGCTGTCCCTCACCTGGTCGTCTCGTCCACCAGGCAATAGATCCGCGCCCCGATCTCGATGTGGCGCGTGGCCTCCGCCGGGCAAGCGGCCCATTCGGCGACGACTCCCACGACCCTGGCATGATGCGGCTGCGCACAATCCACGAAGCGCGCATGCTGCACCCGCAACGTCTCACTCAGCGTGATACACCCCGGCGCCGGCCCTGTCGGCTGCTGCCGTGCCACCGCCACACCCACCGCCGTCACCAATGTGGCCAGCAGCACCAGCCCCAACCACGACTTCGGCCGCGCCAACACAGGCTTGCCAGGCGGCAGCGGCCGCATGTTGGGCGTCACATACGGACAACGGTCTCCCGGCCCGCCCAGCCGCAACACCGCCCGGCGGGCACGCAGGTTCAGCAGAATCACGGCCGGCGCCACCACCGGCGACACGACGCTCCACCAGCCGTGCACCATCATGACCGACGTCAGCTCACGAAACATGGCCAGCCCACAATCGCGGCAGTATGGCCCACCCTCGGCCACCAACCGCACCATCATCACATAGCCACGATGCGCCCGAAACACCACATCCACCGCGGGCCCGTGCCCACACACCCTGCACTCCATAGGCCCGCGATGCTACAGGCATGCGGCCTCACCCTCGCGGCCCTGGAGCGCACGGGCTGTTCGGCCGTTGCTCAACATCGTGTTTCGCAACGATTGCCTCGAAGGGCTCGCGAAGTGCAGCAGGCGCCGGTCGTCCACTCAAGCGCCCCGTCAGGCGAGGTAGGCTTCACACCAGCACCCCTCGGCCACAGCAGGTGATCAATGTGTCGTCAATCGGGCAACGCATCTACGAGCTTCGCACCGAGCGTTCGCCGCGTCTCACCCAGCAGCAACTGGCACAACGGGCCGGTTTGAGTGTTGACCTGATCCAGAAGCTCGAGCAGGGCCGCAAGGCCAGTGCTCGGATTACCAGCCTCATGGCCATAGCTCAGGCGTTGGACGTTGACCTTTCCGACCTGCTCGGCAAGCGCACTGTCCTGGAATCCATCCCCGACCATGGTGGATTGCTTGAGCTGCGTCGCGCTATCACACCGGTAAGCGATGAGACCGCAGACATAGCAGCCATTGATGACCTTCCAGAAAAGATATCGGACGCTTGGCGGCTCTATTGGAAGGGCGACTACGACGCGCTCGCCGCAATGCTGCCGGGGGTGATCTGGGATGCGCGCACCGCAGGCGACGGCGATCAACTGGCGGACGCGCTCGTTGTGGCGGGGGCTGTCCTCGTGCACCTCGGCAGGACCGATCTAGCCCATACGGCAATGATCACGGCGCGCGATGCTGTTGATGATCCGTTGATGCGGGCGTCCGTGACCAGTTGGCTGGCATGGGTCTTGCTCAACCAGGGCCGGGCTGGTGACGGGGCGACGCTCGCGCAGCGGGAGGTCGAAGCCATCCAGCCGGGCTGGAACGCGAAGCCCCAACACCTCTCGATGTGGGGAATACTGCTCACAACCGCCGCGACTTCCGCCGCCCGGGATAACCAAAACGACCAAGCATCCGACATGCTGCGCGCAGCGCATGGCGCCGCGATGCGGCTCGGCGAGAACCGTATCGATTTCCGTACCATGTTCGGCGAGTCCAAGGTGACCATGCTGGCGGTGGATTGTGCCGTGGTGGCCGGCGATTACGTCCAGGCGCTCGACATTGCAAGGCAGATGCCGAAGGATTCCGGGCTTCCAGTGGCCTCGCGCGCCCGGCACATGTCCGACGTGGCGTATGCCCACACCAGGCTCGGCCATTACGAGCGCGCGGAGGAGTTGCTGTTGCGCATCGAGCGCGCCGCGCCGGGATGGATTGGCTATCAGGCGTTCCCGCGAAGCATCGTGGCGGAGCTGAAGGCCAGCAGCCACAGGTCCTCCAAGCTCGAAGGTCTGGCGCGCAGGCTCGGCGTCAGCTAGGACATTCTGTCCGATAGGGACGCCCAGGGTAAGTAGCGAATCTCGGATGGCGCATCCGTTCCGTTGGATCTTGCTCACTCTTAGTGTCGATCGTGTCGTCACAAGACGCCCGGTCGTCCGCGATTCGTTGTCTCCGCCCGGCCGGGTGCCAATAACTTCAGCGTCCAGACTGGAGGAACACCGTGGAACAAAGCCCAGTCCCGTTCACCTTTTGGGGGCTCCCCTGGCAGGATGAGGAACCTTACGATGTGCCGCACCTTGACCAACAGCGGCAGCTCGTCGCCGTTTCTGTCCATCATGGACAGTCGTTTGACAGAGGACCGGGAGCCATTGTCACCAGTTACGATCCGCGGCTTGTCTGCATCGATGTGAAGGCCAAGGATGGGCACGATCGTTGCGAGGTTCGCCTGCACGGGCCACTCGCGTTAGGCCGGACGATGGCCCTGAGGTTCGCCAGAACCCTTGCGCAGCTGGATAAGTTGACGGCAGGAAGGGCAAACGGGTGGCTGGAAGCACCGCCGCAGTGTCGCACCGAGGACGCGTTTATTCAGTGCGGCAACATCTTGATGCCCGCGTTGAGACTGAACATCGGCCTACCCGAGGCCACGATCATCGTTTCGGCGGATCTGTTGACGCATCCGATCGTCCTAGGCCTGTGGAAACTCCCCATGAAGATGCCAGTGCTCAACGAAGTTTCGTTTGAGTGAGATATTGGCTGGATGTGCCTCTTGGAGAAGGGACGCGGTGGGATTGCCTAGTGCAGCTCCGCGTTAATCCTTGAGGGGTCAGGCTGCTTTGAGTGGTCGGCCGTCGTAGGTCCATCGGAAGGGTTTGGCGGTGCGGTTGTAGACGGTGACGAATTTGTCGATCC
>JBIOYB010000566.1:0-8923 GCA_044869915.1 Allorhizocola sp. | reverse complement strand
CTCATTGCCGCCGGCTCGACCGCGGCGCCCGGGCGCTCGACGCCCGGGCGCGCGGCATACCCGGCCCTGCCGGGCAGGCCGTCATCGCGCGCAGTCGGTCCCGTCCGCCGCGGCGGCGTCGTCCTCCGGGTTGCCGCCCTCGCCATAGGTGAGCACAAACCGGGACGCGTCGGCCTCCACCGCCGTCAAAAACCCTTGCAGCTCTTCCCTCGCCAGATCCTCCTGGCGCAGGATCAGCTTGGTGAGCTTCATTTTCAGGCACAGGTCATCGTCGTTCTCCACGGACGGCACGGGGATCATGCCCAGGGCCGCCATGAGTTTGGCCTCGGCGTCCGACGGATCAAACCGATCTGCTTCGATGCCCTGATCCTTCGCCTCCTGCAGGACCTGCCTCACCCATTCCCGAGGATGGACGGCGGTCACACCGATCTCCTCGGCCAGGTCCGGCGGGCACAGCCGGATCCGGGCGGCCAGGTCAAAAGCGGCAAGCAGAAACCTGATGTTGTCGTCCGACATGGCCGGGCGATCCGGCCCACCGGCCGCCCACAGCCGCACCCACGCGGCATCGGCGGCCCGATCGTCATAGGTGGCCCGTGCGATCAGCCACGCCTTCGCATCGTCAGCGTTCATCCGGTTGCCTCCCCACTCTGACGCATTCACTACTTCATGACGGACCGCACTAAAAGAGGTCACCGCGATCAACGAGGCGCATGGGGGTTTGATCCCGGATTCAGCCGAGTTTGCTTCGGACCAGAGCCGCGTCGGGGTGATCGAGCTCGACGAGGATCGCCAACGCCCGCGCGTAGACGTCGCGGGCGGCGGCATGATCGCCGGTGGCGTGCCTGACGTCGCCGAGATGGGTCATCGAATTGGCCTGGTAATAGCGGTCGCCGACATCGCCGAAGAGGTCGATCGCCGCAAGGAAGTAGGCGGCCGCCCGGCCATGGTCGCCTAGCTGGTGGTGGGCAAACCCCAGGCTGTCGTTCGCTTCGCCCTGCCCGTGCCGGTTGTCGAGCTCATACATCACGGCCAGCGCCTGCTCGCAGTGGACGACCGCACGTGCGTGCTCGCCAAGCTGGGTGTGGCACCAACCGACCGCGTTCAGCGCACGGGCCTCACGCCGCCGATCCCCCACCAAGCGGAACAGATCGAGCGCACGCTCGGACTCGCGGAGGGCGTCGGCATACCCGCCATGCTTTTCGTGTACGAAGGCCAGGTCGAGATGCGCGCAAGCCCGACCGAGGTGGTCGCCGAGCGCGGTGGAAACGGCAAGCGCCTCCCGCAGCTGATCCAACGCTTCGTCATAGCGCCCCAACCGGCTATAGGCCACGCTGAGGCAGCGGTGGGAGTAGGCCAGCGGGGCAGGATCACCCAGCCGCCGCGCGGCCCCCAACGCGATCTCCTGCGTGCGGGCATAATCCGACCAATGCCCCTGCCTGTCCAGGTATTCGACGAGCGTCCACGCCAGTGCCCACGCGCGAAGGTCCCGGCCCACACCGGCCGCCAGCTCCACGCTCGCGACGAGGACGGGGTGTTCCGCGGCGAGCCAAGCCTGGGCCTGCCTGCGGTCGGCCAACGGTGCCACGGTCGCCCCGGCCACGGCCTCGGTCAGGGCGATCGGCTCACGGATCGGGTTGGCCAGCATGGCCGCGGCATAGGCGGTGTGCAGACAGTGGTCGAGCATCCGGTCCACCGCGTCCAACCGCTCCACATCGGAGTCCACGGTCTGGGTCAGCTCGGCGGCATACGCGTGCAGCAAGTCATGGAGCACATATCGGCCGGGGCTCGGCTCGGTGATCAGGTGCGCGCCGGCCAGCGCGGTCAACCCAACCCGAGCCTGCTCAGTGGGCAAAGCGGTCAGGCCGGCCGCCGTCGCCACGGACACGTCCGGCCCGGGATTGAGGCCCAGCAAGCGAAACAGGCGGGCGGCGGCCGGATCCAGTGTGCGATAGGACCAGGAAAACACCGACCGCACATCGCTGGACGGATCCCTGCCGGCGAAGGCGTCCAGCCGGCCGCAAGTGTCGGAAAGCTCCTCGGCGATGGTGCGCAGCGGGAGCCCGGGGTGGAGTACGGCGTGGGCCGCGACGATCGACAGCGCCAGCGGGAGCCGCGCGCAGGCGGCCACGATCCCTTCCACCGCTTCGGGTTCTGCGCTTGTCCGCTCCCCGCCGAGCCGGCACGCGAGCAGCTCGCGTGCCTCGGCCTCGGCGAGCAGGTCCAGCGTCACGGGATCGGCGCCGTCGACGGCAACGAGCCCGGACAGCCGGTCGCGACTGGTGACCACGGCCAGGCATCCGGCCGTACCGGGCAGCAGCGGGCGGACCTGTTCGGCGTCGCGCGCGTTGTCCAGCACGACGAGCACCCGTTTGTCGGCCACAAGGCTGCGGTAGAGCGTCGCGCGATCGTCCAGCCCGACGGGGACGGCCTGCGGCGCAACCCCAAGCGCGACAAGGAACCCCTGCAGCGCTTCGGCCGGCTGCACGATCTGGCCCGTGGGTTCGAATCCGCGCAGATTGACGTGCAGCTGCCCGTCGGGGAACCGGTCACGGACCCGGTGCGCCCAATGCACCGCCAGAGAGGTCTTCCCGACGCCGGCAGAGCCCGTGACCAGGATCGGGCGCCCGCTGTCCACCGACAGCCGCAGGTCCAGGGCGCCGATCTCGTGCCCCCGGCCGACGAACTGTGCGATCGCGGCCGGCAACTGGCGCGGCACCAACGGCTTCGGCTGCACGTGCCTCGCATCGGCTGAAGCCACGGCAGCGCGCCGCCGGGTCTCCTCGACGCGATCGCGGGCCGTGGCAAGCGCACCCAGCTCCGCAGTCGTCGCGCCGAGCAGCCGGACCAGATCGTCGAACCGGTCGGTGGGCGGCAGCACCCTGCCCGCGAAATAGTCCGAGATCACCGTGAACGACCAGCCGGTCTTGCTCGCCAGCTCGCGGTAGGTCAACGGCGGGCTCCGGCGCTCACGCGCATCGCGGCGCCGCAGCGCGCGCAAAAGCTCGGCGAGATCCGTCAGGCTCTTCGCCTCCCCCACGCCGGCTAACGCCGGGTCGCCCCCCACCCGCAGAGGATATATCGACGAAGTTTGTACGGCCATGTTTGACGGGGTACGGGAAAGCCCACCCGATACAGGGTGATCTACCCCAGCCTGGGCGCGGTCGGAGGGACCGTGCACGTGACCGCCTACGGCGGCAGCACCGAGCGGTGCAAGGTCGTCGGCTGGGGTCCAAACGGGATCGGTGGGCAGGAGGTGACCGTCCACCGCTTCTGGCTGGCGGGCCAACGTGCTGGAACGAGTCCTCGGGCGTCCAGACCCGCTGCTACAACTCCGCCGGCGCGCCCGTCACGACCATGAGTGGGGCCCGAAACCGGGCTCCACTCATGTGGCGCCGGAGCACATCGTCCATTGTGGACAGAATCGGGCTGACGGCTCGGGCCGGTGACACTAGCTCGCCGGGCCCATGGTGATGGTCCGAACCCTGTTACGGACCTGTTCTGCCGCACCCGAATCCAGACTCGTGCCCACGACCTCGATGAAGGTCCTTTGGCCCTCGGCTCGGCAGGTGACCAGCACCGCCACACCTGCGCCATTGAGCGTGCCGGCACCTGCGATGTGCGGACCGGAGGTAAAGCTCACGTTCAGGCCCGTCTCGCGGATGGCGAATTCCGCGTCTCTCATAGCATCTGCTTGTGACTTGGCCCTCGTATCGGAACCCACGTGGATAGCCGGAGCTGCTTGAGCCATAACCATCTCCCTGTTCGTCAGACGCACCGTGTCGGATTCGGCCTGCCTGCCCATCGGGCAAGGACCGCATCACGGGAAATCCACAGGGAAAGCGTAGCGAGGAACGGCAGTCCGGTTGGCGGTTTCGCTCGATCACCGATCACGTGCCGATGCAGGGCACTACACCTGCCACACACTGGCGACCACCAAATCCCGACCCCGCGAGCTCATTTCGAGGTGGAGGGCTCCCCGGTCCTCAGCTCACCGCTCGCTTGACGAGCGCGCCGATCCTTGCCTCGTCGGCGGGAGTCAGCTTCGTCAGGGCGAAGGAGGTCGGCCACATGGCGCCATCGTCGAGCTTCGCCGGGTCGCTGAAGCCGAGCGTCGCGTACCTCGTCTTGAACTTCTGCGCGCTTTGGAAGAAGCAGACGATCTTGCCGTCCTTGGCATACGCGGGCATCCCATACCAGAGTTTCGGCGAGAGGGCCGGCGCGTTGGCCTTGATGACGGCATGGAGCCGTTCGCCGATGACGCGATCCGAGTCCGGCATCTCCGCGATTTTCGCGAGCACGTCGTTTTCCCCGTCCGCCTTCGTCGCACGAGAGCCGCGGCGTGCGGCAGTCTTCAGTTCTTGGGCGTGTTCCTTCATCGCGGCTCGTTCGTCGTCCGTGAATCCTTCGAACGCGGTGCCGGTCGCGGTGGCGCGCTTGGCGGGCTTCTTCGTGTCCTTCATGGCAGTTGTCCTTCCTCACATCTCGTTTGCGGTACGCCGTGCGCCGCGCCACTTCGTGGCATACGGCAGTGCGAACAGGTACAGACCGGTAAGCAGAAGCACGGCGAGCGGGAACAGCGGCACATAGGACACCCAGATGGCAGGCTCCTCCTGTGCCAGGGCGATGAAGGTCGCGATGACGGTCACCGTGAAGGTGATGGCCGTCCAGCGGTGTATTTGCCGAATCCGTTGGTTCCAGTTCAAGGTGATCTCCTAACACAAGTGGGACGGTTAGCAGTGGCGATCGACCCGGCCGATGCTCGGTGACGCGACGACTCCGAGCATCGGCGGCGAGAGGTCGGCCTTCACTGGTCCTGAATCAGTCCGAGGACGTTGCCATCGGGGTCGGTGACGGTGGCCGCCAAGCGGCCGCCGCCGACATCGCGCACGGGCTCCTTTAAGGTGGCACCGGCGGCCGTGACCTCGGCCAGCTTCGCCTCGATATCCGGCACATGCCAGTAGGCCACCGGTGAGGTCATGGCCT
This sequence comes from Allorhizocola sp., assembly GCA_044869915.1. GTDB lineage: Bacteria > Actinomycetota > Actinomycetes > Mycobacteriales > Micromonosporaceae > Allorhizocola. The sequence continues at coordinate 3,940 of JBIOYB010000566.1, read as the reverse complement.
GCGGCCCACCGCCCGGCACCAGCCCGATCTGCTGGCCCTCAATCTCAAAGCCGACATAGTAGGACGAGTCAGTCTGCGGCGAGACGCCGAGCAGCGCCGTGTACACCGCCTTGGCCGCGGCCAGGTCGGAAACGGGATGCAGCACGGTCTTGATCCCCAGGGTGGAAGAGCCGGTCATCGTTTACTCCTGAAGCTTTGTGAATCGGAACGTGGCCGGTGATGACCACGGGTAGAGCGTCTCCCGGCCGCGGCCGGACTCACATCCGTGGCGACCACGGGGAGCACCACGGAGTCGGCCACGTGTACGGCAGGATGGAGCCCGTGGTGGTTCAGGCGGAGATCTCGGCTCGGGAGGCCGAGGTGCTGTCCCTGCTCGGGGAGCACCTCAGCAACGCGGAGATCGGCGCGCGGCTGTTCATCTCCGTCCGCACCGTCGAGACCCACGTTTCCTCGTTGCTGCGCAAGCTCGGTGCGGCGGACCGGCGGGCGCTTGCGCAGCTGGCCATGGAGTGGAGCCGGGTCGCCCGCGGGGGCGTGGCGGCTTCTGGGCTGCCCGCGCCGGTGACCTCGTTCGTCGGCCGGGTGCGGGAGCGTTCGGCGCTGGCCGAGGCGGTCAAATCGCACCGGCAGGTGAGCGCGGTCGGCCCGGGCGGGGTGGGCAAGACCCGGCTGGCGCTCGCGGTCGCGGCGGAGGCGGCCGGCGACTTCGCCGACGGCGTGTGGTTCGTCGACCTGGTCCCGATCACCGACCCGGCGATGGTCGGCGCCGCGGTGGCCGCGGCTGTCGGCATCGGCGAACAGCAAAGCCGTGGCATGGACGAGTCGGTGATCGCGGCGCTGGCTGACCGGCAGGTCCTGCTGGTACTTGACAACTGCGAGCACGTACGCGATGGCGTGGCGCCGTTCCTGGAGCGATTGCTGGCCGGCTGCCCACGGGTGACCGTGCTGGCGACCAGCCGGGCCCGGCTCATGGTGCCGTTCGAATGGGTTCATCCCATCCCGCCGCTGTCGCTGACCGGCGACGGCGACTCGGATGCGGCCGCGCTGTTCCTCGACCGGGCCGGGGCTGTGGGCTGGCCCCTGGCGCCCGAGCAGCACGATCAAGCCGCCGAGATCTGCCGGGGGCTCGACGGCGTGGCCTTGGCGATCGAGCTGGCGGCCGCCCGGTTGCCCGCGCTCGGCCTGGACGGCCTTGCCAACGTGCTTTCCGACCAGCTGCGGCTGCTGACCGGCGGCGTCCGGGCCGCCGACCGGCACCGGTCGGTGCGGGCCATGCTTGACTGGAGCCACGCCCTCCTGGAGCCGGCCGAGCGCATGCTGCTGCGCCGGATCGCGGTCTTCGTCGCTCCGTTCACAGTGGACGCCGCCGGGCGGGTCGCCGGGTTCGCTCCGCTCGAGCCGGCCGCGGTGGTGGACGGGCTGGCCCGGCTCACCGAGCAAAGCCTGTTGGCGGCGGCCCCTTCCGCCGGCGGCACCCGTTATCGCACGCTGGAAACCATTCGGCAGTACGGAGTGGAGCAGCTGACGGCGGCAGGCGAGCTCGCCGATGTCCAATCTCGACACTTGCACTGGTGCGTGGCGACCGCCACCGAGTTGGCGCGGGACACCCCGCCGGGCACCGGGGTGTGGCGAGCCAGGTTCGACGCGGCGGCCGATGAAATCCGGGCCGCCCTCGGCTGGGCGGCCGACGAGCCCGATCACCGTGCCGACGCGTGCGACCTGGCACTGTCCCTGGCCCAGCTGACCTTCACCCGGAATCTGGTCGGCGAGGCCCAGCGACGATACGAACAGGCGGCATCGCTCACCGGCGACCCGATCATCGTGGGGGCGGCGCTCGGGCACGCCGCGGCGGTCGCTGGTTGCCGGATGCGGGGCGACGACATATACCGGCTCCACCGCGCCGCCGCGGAAACCGCGCGTAGCGCCGGTGACCCCGCGGGGGCCGCCCGCGACCTGGCCACGGCCGCGGCCACCGTCTACCGGTTCTCCGGCACGTTCTCCCAGCCGCCACCGCCCGGTGAGGCCGCGACACTGCTTTTCGAGGCCCGCGAACTGGCCGGCGACGACCCCGCAGCCCAGGCCGCGGTGGCCCTGGCCGAGTGTGGTGTCCTCAGCGACGCCGCCGATCCTTCCCTGCCCGAGGCGATCGCGCTCGCCGAGCGGGCAGTCGAACTGGCGCGCCGGACAGGCGATCCGCTGGCCCAGAGCGCGGCTCTCGACGCGCTCACCGCCGCCCAATGCTGGGCAGGCGACACCTTCGCCACCGCGGACACGACCCGTCGCCGAGTCGGGCTGCTCGCCTCGGTCCCGGTGACGCCGGCCAGCGAGCATGAGCGGGCAAACGCGCTCTCCGAGGCGGCCGAGACCTGCGTCGGAGTGGGCGACCTGGCGGGGGCTCGCCAGTGGGGCACGCAGCTTCGCGACCTCCCGTTGCTGGCCGAACGGGGTGACTTCGCCACATCCCGGCTGCTGGTGGCCGATGCGCTGGCGGGCAACATCGACGACGTACTCGTCGGCAGCCGGCGGTTCCTCGACGCGTGGGAGCGCTCGGGGCGCCTGCACGCGCCCAACCTCGCCATGGCGGCGGCCGCGGTGGCGATGGTCCACGGCCTGCGCGGTGACGACGGGGCGAGAGCCGAATGGCTGGCCATCGCCGAGGAGCTCGATATGGCACCGGAGCAGAAGGCCGGCCACAGCACGGTGTTCGACACAATCGTCCTGCTCCACCACGGTCGGGCCGACCAAGCCCTGGCGGGGCTGATGGCCGAGCCCGACGAGATGGACGAGTGGGTCATCTGGGTTTGGCGGCATTGGTATCTCGCACTGCGCGCCGAGACAGCCGCGCTCACCGGGCACCCCGACGCCCGCAACCGCATCACCGCCGCCCGCCCGATCGTGGCCGGCAACCCGATCGCCGAGGCCCATTTGGAGCGTGCCGAGGCCCTACTCGACGGCGACCGTGACCGGATGCTCGCCGCCGCAACAACATTCGACGCCACGGGCTGCCGCTACCAATGGGCGCGCACGCTTGTCCTCACCGGCGGCGAGCACACCGCAACCGGCGCGGCAGCCCTAGCCGACCTCGCCCTGGCCCCGATGACGAAGCTCCATGGCCTCCCCGCCCGGTGACGGCAACGCTTTTCGCTTCCTGCCAGGTAAGCGCTCGCTTCCGGGTCTGTGGCATTGAGTGTCACGCCCCTCATCTCCCGCGTCAGCAGCGCCCGGTAGGTGCTGCGTATGAGCCTGTTCGCTTCCTCGAGGTCCTGTTTGTTGCGCCCGGCGCAGCGCCGGATCGTGGGAGAGCTCAGGGCAGGCAACGGATCTGCCGTCGCGCACGACAAAATCGGGCCGATGATCACCCGGGCGTAGTCGAACTCGAAGCCCTGAGCGGTGTAAATCATGCCGATCTGGCCCGAGTACTGCTCTCCGGTCGCCCAGACGCACGATTCCGCGGCGCCTCGAGGTGTCGGCCCCGATCGAGCGAGTTCCGCTTGGCGTTTCACAAAGCTGTTGAAGAACACGAACAGCGAGCGCAGCCGCGGACTGTTCAGAGAGCAGCAATCGGACGCTCTCACTCGATCCCATCACGGTCGCGCCGCTTCAACCGGCTTGCCGACCGGACGGGCGTGCCGCGCATCCGCCTCCATGACGTGCGACACACCTACGCCACGCTCTCCCTTGACGCAGGGGCAGAGACGAAGATGATCAGTGAGGGGTTCGGGCACACAAGCGTGAACGTGACCGGTCAGATCTACGGCCGCAGGGCCATAGGTCCCCAGGTAACGACCGACAGGCAGCCAACGAGGTGGCCGGTCTGATCTTCGACGCGAGGCCTAAGAACTAGCCCTGGCTACACATCTGGCTACAGAGAACACGAAAACGCCCTCCCAGATGATCTCTGGGAGGGCGTTTTCCTTTGTAGCGGGGACAGGATTTGAAC
>JBIOYB010000565.1:0-3692 GCA_044869915.1 Allorhizocola sp. | reverse complement strand
CGGCATGGGCGTGCCGCGGCCGCGCGCCGGTCTGGCCTGTGGAGGGGGTGGAGGCGGTGGCTGCTCGGGGGTGCGGCGGCGTCCCCCGGGCGAAGGCGATGGGTTGGGGGAATTGGGATTGCGGTATGGGTCGCGCCGTGGCGGAGGCGGCCAACCGCCGGACCCGCCGCTGCTATGCCCATGAGCCATGTCGCACAGCGTAACGGACGTTGAGGTGAGATCGCCCTAGTGACCTACCGTTCGAACACCTCACTGAACGGAATCGTGGAGAATATCCGGGTGGCGGAGCACTACTTCTCCCGCGAGCCGGTCGCCCAGGCACGGGCTCGTGAGGTTTCCTTCAATCTGGGCGGTCGCAACTACGTGTTATCGGCCGCGAGCGGAGTGTTTTCGGCCGGGCGATTGGACCCGGGCACGGCGGTGCTCCTCCGGAAGGGTGAACTGCCCAAAGCGGACACTCGCGGCGTGTTGCTGGATCTGGGCTGCGGCTATGGGCCGATCACCAAGGTGCTGGCCACGGTCGCGCCCGAGGCCAAGATTTGGGCGGTGGACGTCAACGCACGGGCGCGCGAGCTGGCCCGGGAAAACACCAAGGGTCTCGACGTCATGGTCGCCGCGCCCGAGGAGGTGCCGGCGGGGTTGAGCTTTGCTCAGATCTGGTCCAATCCACCGATCCGGATCGGCAAGCGGGAGCTGCACGAGCTGCTGCTGACCTGGCTGCCGAGACTGGAAGCCGACGGTGTGGCGTGGCTCGTGGTTTCCAAGCACCTGGGCGCCGATTCGCTGCAGGAGTGGCTGCGTGAGCAGGGTTGGGAAGCTGAACGGCATGCGAGCGGCAGCGGGTTCAGAGTGCTGAAAGTCGTTCGCATAGAAGCGGTCTGATCAGGCAGGATTTCGGCGTGGGTTACGTCGAGGTCGCTGGGGTGTCGCAGGTCCTGCCGGATGGGCGGGTCCTGTTCGACGACGTCTCGTTCCGAGTGGGTGAGGGCGCCAAGGTGGCGCTCGTCGGGCCCAACGGCGCGGGCAAGACGACGCTGCTGCGCATGGTCGCGGGCGACATCCCGGTGCCCACCGGCAGCGTCGCGCGGGTGGGTGGGCTGGGCGTGATGCGCCAGTTCATCGGGCTGGTCGCCGATGAGTCGACCCTGGCCGATCTCGCTTTTTCGCTGGTGGAGCCGCGCCTGCGGGAGGCCGGCGCACGCCTGGCCAAGGCGGAGGCGGCGATGCACGCGACCGGCACGCAGCAGGCCCAGTTGCGCTATGCGGAGGCGCTGACCCAGTTTGGCGAGGCGGGTGGCTACGACGCCGAGGTGCTCTTCGACACGGTGTCGACGCTCATCCTCGACCTGCCGTGGGAGTCCACAAAGGACCGTCCAACCCGGACGCTTTCGGGTGGCGAGCAGAAGCGGTTCGCTTTGGAGCTTTTGTTGCGTGGGGCAGACGAGGTGCTCCTGCTGGACGAGCCCGACAACTTCCTCGACGTCCCGGCGAAGCGCTGGCTCGAGCAGCGGCTGCGCGAGTCGAAAAAGTCGGTGCTCTACGTGAGCCACGACCGCGAGCTGCTCAACCAGACCGCCGATCGCGTGGTGGCGGTCGAGGGCGGCACCGCGTGGACGCACCCCGGCGGGTTCACGTCGTGGCATGAGGCTCGCTTCGCGCGGCACGACAGCATGGAGGAGCGGCGCCGGCGCTGGGACGAGGAGCACGAAAAGCTGCGCCAGCTGATGCTGATGTACAAGCAGAAGGCGGCCTACAACAGCTCCATGGCTTCGCGCTATCAGGCGGCGCAGACTCGACTGCGCAAGTTTGAGGAGACCGGGCCGCCGCCGCTGCCGCCCAAGGACCAAAACATCCAGATGCGCCTGCGCGGCGCGCGCACGGGCAAGCGCGCGGTGATGGCCGCGCAGTTGGAGCTGACCGACCTGACGTTCCCCTTCGATCTCGAGCTTTGGTTCGGGGATCGCCTGGCCGTGCTGGGCGCCAACGGAACCGGAAAATCGCATTTCTTAAGGCTTTTGGCGGGGGAGCCCGTCGCGCATGAGGGCTCGGTGAGGCTCGGCGCGCGGGTCGTGCCCGGTCACTTCTCGCAGACGCACGACCGGCCGGAGCTGATGGACCTCACGCTGCTGGAGATCCTGTGGCGGGGCGACACGGATCGGCCGTCGCTCGAGCAGCACGCGGCATACAAGTCGCTGGATCGCTACGAGCTTGCCAAGCAGGGCGAGCAGCGGTTCGGCACGCTGTCGGGCGGGCAGCAGGCGCGGTTTCTGATCCTGCTGCTGGAGCTGTCGGGGGTGACGCTGCTCCTGCTCGACGAGCCGACCGACAACCTCGATCTGGCCAGCGCCGAGGCGCTCGAGGAGGGGTTGGCGGGGTTCGAGGGCACGGTCATCGCGGTCACGCACGACCGGTGGTTTGCCCGGGGGTTCGACCGATACCTGTTGTTTGCCAACGATGGCGAGGTGAAGGAGACGGCGGAGCCGGTGTGGGACGTGAGATAGCGCGTTTCCCATTGGCGGCGGCCATAACACGGCGTGGGGGCATTGCTGTTATGGAGCACGAATTGTGGCGTTATTTTGGCCGTTCGTCTAGTCAGATGTGCCGATGTCTGCTTGTATCTAGGCAAGTAAATGTTTTCCCCAAACCAACCCCCGGGAGGAAGACATGCGCGTCACCAGACGCATCACCATCGTCGCGGCCGCCGCAACATTGATCGTTGGCGGTTTGTCCGTGCCGGCACAGGCAGCGGCCATCGACATCTATGCCCTCTCCACTATTCCCGAGACGCTGGGCGACTTCGAGACGGCGGGATCCTATCTCGACAGCAACGGCAAGGTGGTCATCAACGTGACGACCACCGCGGCCGCCGCGACCGTCCGGGCGCAGGGAGCCATCCCGCGCCTCGTCAGCCGCAGCGCTGCCGAGCTCAACTTCATCGTCAACAACCTCGACCCGGGCGTCGCCGGCACCGCATGGTCGGTGGACCCCCGGACCAACCAGGTCATCGTTGATGTTGACGAGTCGGTCACCGGCGACAAGCTCGCCACGGTGCAGGCCGCGGTCATCAAGGCCAACGGCGGCGCCCGCATCGAGCCCATGAAGGGCCTGCTGACCAAGCTCATCGCAGGTGGAAACGCCATCTACACCGGCGGCTCGCGCTGCTCGCTCGGCTTCAACGTGCGCCGTGCCGGCGTGGACCACTTCATCACGGCCGGCCACTGCACCAACATCGGTGCGACCTGGCGGGCGACTTCCGCCGGCGCCGCCATCGGCACCCGCGCCGGGACCAGCTTCCCGACCAACGACTACGGCATCGTGCGCTACACCAGCACGATCGCCCGCCCTGGCACGATCGCCAACGGCCAGGAAATCTCGTCCGCGGCCAACGCGGTCGTCGGCCAGGCCGTTCGCCGGCACGGCAGCACGACGGGCAACCGCGGCGGCTCGGTGACCGGTCTCAACGCGACGGTCAACTACGCGCAGGGCAGCGTGTTCCAGATGATCCGCACCAACGTGTGCGCGGAGCCCGGCGACAGCGGCGGCTCGCTCTATGCCGGCACCGTGGCCCTCGGCCTGACCTCCGGCGGCAGTGGTAACTGCACGTCCGGCGGCACGACGTTCTTCCAGCCGGTGCCCGAGGTGCTCAGCGTCTACGGCGCGGTTATCTACTGAGGCACGTTAGGGGCAGCACG
>JBIOYB010000564.1:0-18258 GCA_044869915.1 Allorhizocola sp. | reverse complement strand
GATAAACAGATAAAGCCGACAACTTCCGCAACACCGTCCTCGTCGCCGTCGAAGCAGCCACCCGGGCACGCAAGAACGAGATCAGTCCTACCACGACTGACATGGCCCGCAAGATAGCCGAAGCCCTCGACGCCGCTCGATGAGATGCCGGCCTGACGCGGCGATGTACGGGTCAGGCGCCCTCGTTCCCCCGCAGCAGTAGCAAGCGGCACGGCACGTGCCGTGCCATCGAAACCAACCAAAGGAGTACGACATGGATGCCCGTCTGAACGTCTTCGGCAGCCCGATTGCTACCAAACTCATCAAGCACATCGTGTCCGCGGGCAAGGTGGTCTCGGACTCGGCGCTGCCAGCCGCGACGCAGGAGCTGGTGAAGATTCGCGCGAGTCAGATCAACGGATGCGGTTATTGCGTCGACATGCACACCAAGGATGCGGCCGCCGCTGGTGAGACCCCAGCGCGCCTCAACCTGGTCGCGGCGTGGCGGGAGGCCACGGTTTTCAACGAGGCCGAGCGTGCCGCATTGGAGCTGGCCGAGCAGGGCACCCGCATCGCGGATGCCGCGGGCGGAGTTTCCGATGCGGTCTGGGCTGATGCCGCCAAGCATTACGACGACGAGCAGCTGATCGCGCTCGTGTCTCAGATCGCCCTCATCAACGCGTTCAACCGGCTGAACGTCATCCTCCAGCAGCCTGCCGGTGGTTACCAGCCCGGCCAGCACGGATAACGACCCGCGCTCGGGGTGTGTTGCCGCGCTCTCACGCAATCGGCAACACACCCCAGGACAAAACAAGCAGTATATGGAAATGGAAGGATGACGATATGTATCTCGTAACCGGAGCGACCGGTGTTATTGGCCGTCCTCTTGTCGAGGCCCTACTCGCGGAGGGTGCTGAGGTCCGGGCAGTGACCCGCGACCCGCAAAACGCCGCTCTCCCGGCAGGAGTGCAAGCCGTTGCGCCCGAAACGATCCCGGTGGCGCTGAAAGGTGTCCGCGGACTCTTCGTCCATCCACGCGCGGCCAAGAATGACATCACCGAACTCTTGCACCTGGCTGCGGATCGGGGCATCGAAAAGGTGGTGGTGATGTCGGCGATCAACGTGGACGACGACCCTGATCACCAGCCCTCCAGGTTCAACGGAGACCGCAACACCGAGGTCGAACGGGTCGCGGTGAACTGCATGATGGTCTCCTTACGTGGTGCGGTCAGGCGATCGGGTTGGCGGCCGCACGGGACATCGCGGAGCTGACGAGGAACAGCCAGGTCCAGGCGAGCACGATGGCGGCCGTGAAGGCCAGCACACCGAAACCGGTGGGGGATCCGCCGGACGCGATGCCGGCGAAGGCGGCGAGGAAGAGCACGCCGGTTACGAGGGAGAACACCGCCCAGCCACGGGCATTGTCCTTCTGGAACTGGCGTGCGCGGACCAGACAGGCGATCACCAGCCCGAGGAAGCCGATGCCGCCGAACGCCAGGTGAAGCAGGCCGTGGACGCTCGGCGTCGCGGCGGGACCGTCGGGTGTGCCGAGCGGGAAACCGTCGGCGGGGTCGGCGGTGAAGATGCCGGCGCCGACCATGCCGGCGCCGTACACGGCCAGGAACCAACCGGCGGCACCGGAGCGCCTCTCGCTGCGCAGCTGACGCAGGAAGCCGGTCGCCGCCGCGACGACCATCAGGCCGGTCAGCGCGAGCACGACCGTGTGGATCCAGCCGGCGCTGCCGTTGGCCAGCAGGCTCCAGTTGTGGCGGGTGAAGTCGAATCCGGGCCTGACCACGCCCTCGATGACGGAAGCCGCCACGTAGAAGGGGCCCGCGACCATGCCGTAGCCCAGCAGCGACCTGGTGACACGAGTCGCCGGCGTGCAGTCGAGGCGAGCGTTGGGCCTGGGGTGCGTAACGGTACTCATGATCCCTCTTTCAATCTGAACTGTACGGTCCAGTGCAACAATCGCACTGTACTGTACGGTGCAGTTGAGGTCAAGGAGGAGACATGGGAACGCGAAAGAGCGAAGTGATCGTGGAGACAGCCCGCCGGCTGTTCCTCGAACGCGGCTACGACAGCACGAGCATGGACGACGTCGCCGCCGCCAGCGGCGCCTCGAAGACGACCGTCTACAACAACTTCGACGACAAGGAGAAGCTGTTCAGGGCCGTGATCATGCAGGTCACGGCGCGTGCCGAGGAGATAGTCGACCAGGTCCAGAGCGGGCTCAAAGGCGAACAGCCGGTTGATGAGCGCCTGCGGCGCGTCGCCAAGCGGCTCGCGCGAGGCGTCCTCAACCCCGTGGTCATCCAGCTACGCCGCCTCGCCATCGCCGAAGCGCACCGCTTCCCGGATCTGGTGAGGACCTACTGGGACCGAGCACCGGGCCGGACCATCGAGATCCTCGAGGCCGCCTTCGCCGAGATCGACGCGGCCGGAGAGTTGGACATCCCGGACCCCCACGCAGCCGCTATGCAATTCGCCTACGCCGCGTTCGCGCCCTACCAGGACCGTGCACTGCTGCGCCCCGACGACACCATCGCCCAAACCGACATCGACGCTTACGCCGAAGCCACCGTCGACCGGTTCGTCCGTGCCTACGCGCCGACGGTCTGAAGCCCGCGTCGCTGTCCTTGCCTTCGCCGGCGATGGTCAGCGTGCCGGAAAGCCCAATCTCGCCGAGCGGTTGCGCGCCAACGTTTGTAGAACGGGCGCATAGCCAGACCAAGTCGGTCTGACGAGCAGCCGGTCCGACGAGCAGCCGGTCGTCATGTCAGCTGTCGTGTCAGGTGCGTGTCAGGTGGGTGGCGGGCCGGGCGCCGATGGTGGGCGCATGACTAGTTCAGCGATTGCGGCTTCGGGGCTGCGGAAGGCGTACAAGGACAAGGTTGTTCTCGACGGCATCGATCTGGATGTTGCCGCGGGCACGATCTTTTCCCTGCTCGGCCCCAACGGGGCGGGCAAGACGACGACGATCAACGTGCTGACCACGTTGATAAAGGCCGACGGCGGCACGGCGCGCGTCGCCGGGCATGATGTGGCGACCGAGACCAAGGCGGTTCGCGCGACCATCGGGGTCACCGGTCAGTTTGCGGCGGTGGACGAGCTGTTGACCGGCCGGGAAAACCTCCAGCTGATGGCGGATCTCAAGCGTTTGGGCTCGGGCGAGAGCAAGCGGGTCGTCGCCGACCTGCTGGAGCGATTCGAACTGACGGAGTCGGCGCAGAAGATGGCGGCGACCTATTCCGGGGGTATGCGCCGGAAGCTGGATCTGGCGATGACCCTGGTCGGCAAGCCTAAGATCATTTTCCTCGACGAGCCGACGACGGGCTTGGATCCGCGCAGCCGTCGGACGATGTGGGACATCATCCGCCAGCTGGTGGCCGAGGGCGTCACCATCTTCCTGACCACCCAGTATCTGGAGGAAGCCGATCGGCTCGCGGACCGGATCGCGGTGCTCGATCAGGGCAAGCTGGTCGCCCAGGGCACTCCCGCCGAGCTCAAGCGCCAGATCCCGGGCAGTCATGTCCGGCTTCGGTTCGCGGGCGACCTCGAACTCGACTCCGCGATGCGGGTGCTGACCGACTCCACGAGGGACGACGCGGAGGACCTGATCTTGCGGGTTCCCGGCGATGGCGGGGCGAAATCCGTACGAGCCCTGCTGGCACGGCTCGACGCACATTCCATCGAGGTCGAGGAATTCTCGGTGCACACGCCGGACCTCGACGACGTCTTCCTTGCCCTGACCGGCCGTACTAGCACGAAGGTGAATGCACAATGAGCAATGCGACGACCATGCTGGGCCGCAACTTCAAGCACACCATCCGGAACCCGATCGCCGTATTCAACGCGGTCTTGTTCCCGATCATTCTCTTGCTGATGTTTGTCTATGTCCTCGGTGGCGCGTTCGCCATCGGCGGCAACTATATCGACTATGCGACGCCAGGCATGATCATAATGACGATCTGCTACGGGTTGAGCGCGACCGCGGTGGCCGTGAACTCCGACATGACGAAGGGGATCATCAACCGGTTCAAGGTGATGGACATCTCGCGCAGCGCCGTGCTGAGCGCTCATGTCGCCGCCACCCTACTGCGCAGTTTGATCGCCATCACGGTCCTCATCGCAGTGGCCTTCCTGATGGGATTCCGGCCGCCCGCGAGTTTCCTCGACTGGCTTGGCGCGATCGGTCTCATCGTGCTGGTCTCCTTCGCGACCGCATGGATCATCGTCGCCCTGGGACTGGCCGCCAAAACCCCGGAATCGGCCGGGCTGGCCTCCGTGCCGCTGATCATGCTGCCGTTCCTGAGCAGTGCGATCGTGCCGGCCGAAACGATGGGGACGGGTGTGCGGCAGTTCGCGGAGTATCAGCCCTTCACGCCGATCATCGAAACACTGCGCGGGCTGCTGATCGGTGAGCCCTCCACGAGCAGCGCGATCGTCGCCGTCGCCTGGTGCGTCGGGACCGCCCTGGTCGGATATGTGTGGTCGCTGTCCACCTTCAAGAAGCGCGCCTGACCAACCAGCTGACCGACAAAGGAGATCGTCATGCCCACATTTGCCACGCCGGGACCCATCGCCGCCACCGTGGAAGTAGCCGGAGCTCAGGTGCGGGTCACCGCGAGCGACCGCACCGACACCGTGGTGCTGGTCGAGCCCATCAACGAGGCGAGCCGGTCGGACATCAAGGTGGCCAGCAAGACCAAGGTTGACTTCGCGGGCGGTCGGCTATCGGTCAAGACGACCGCCGCCGGCGACAAGTCCGGTTCGGTCGCCATCACGATCCACCTGCCCACCGGCTCCAGCGTGGCCGCCTACCTCGCGTACTCGGATGTTCATGCCGATGGCTCATTTGGCGAGTGCGAGCTGCACATGGCATCGGGCCGGGTCCAGCTGGATCGCATCAACGCGCTGAAGGCGAACATCACGTCCGGTCAGGTCGCGATCGGCCACATCGCCGGGCGCGCCAACATCGACGGCGGATCGTTCGCGATGCGGATCGGCGAGGTCAAGGGCACGGCCCGGCTCTCGAACTCGGGCGGGCAGGCCTGGATCGGCCACGCCTCGGCCGACGTCGATCTCAGCAGCGCCAGCTGCGACTTCGACATCGACCGCGCCGACGCCGGCATCACCGCCACGACAGCCAGCGGTGCCATTCGGATCGGACGGATGACACACGGCCAGGCGAAGCTGATGAACGGCTCGGGAAACATCGAGGTCGGCATCGGCGAGGGCGCCGCCGCCTCCATCGACGTCAACAGCGAGCGAGGGGCGGTGCACAACTCCGTTTCGTCGCAAGGAAACCTTGACCCGTCGGGCCACAAGGTCATGGTTCACGCCCGCACGCGGCATGGCGACATCATCATTCAACGCGCGGCAAGCTGACCCCTCAAGCAGAATTCAACGCGCGGCAACTGACCCCTCAGGCAGCGAGCGTGACCTCGACCAGCCGAGACCAGCTCGTCTGCGTGCCCTCCCGCGTCACCTCGGCGAACCGTGCTTCGCCGAGGTGACGCCGTGCCTCCCGCTCGATCCTGGCCGCATCCGGGTGGGAGAGATCCGGCAGTCCGCGCACGCCGACGCTGGCCGCGAGCAGCCGCGCCGCCTGCTCGTGCTGGTCGCGGCGCAGTGCGAGATCTGCGACCCCGACAAGCATCTGGGCGATCATGGGCGCATATCCCGCCTCGGACGCCGCCTGCCAGGCGGCCACGCGATGGGTCCGGGCCTCACGGAGATCGTCGGTCAGGTAGCCGAGCGCGTCATGTATGCCCGCGCGGATGTTGGCCTCCTCCGCGTCGTCGCCCAGAAGTGCGGCCGCGATGCCGAGTTGATGGCGTGCCTCGGCGGCGTTACCGCCCCAACGCGCGAGCTGCGCCTTGGCGAGCGCCAGCTCGACCAGCGCATGCGGCCAGGTAACGCCTTCGGCGCACCGCTCGGCCTCGGCGATGGCGGCCGCGCTGGAGTCCCGATCGCCATGCAGCCAGTACACCAGGGCAAGTTGGGTCCCCAGCTGGATGACATCCTCAATCGCGCCGACCTCGGTGACGACCGCGATCGCCTGTTTGTAGTGCTCACAAGCACTGGCGAACTCACCGCGCATCGCGAGTTGCTCCGCCAGCACCGACAGGGCCAAGGAAATCCCGAATCGTTCGCCTAGCGTCCGGAACTCGGCAAGCGCCATCTCCAGATTGGTCTGCGTATCCCGGCCGCCCTGGCCGAGCATGAACCGCATCTTGCCTACTTGCAGCCGGGCCAGGGCGCGTACCCAGGGATCCTCACTGTCCAGTAACGACTCGAACGCGGGCACCGCCGCATCCGGCGACTGCAGCATGCGTTCCAGCGGGGCGACCAATCCCAGCAGCGGGTGGCGGTGCTGGGATTGCTGACTGAACTTATACGCCTTGTGGATCCATTCCGCGCCCAGGTGTTCGCCGCCCCGCCCGGAGGTCATGAAGCCCACCACCAGCACATATGTCATGGCCCGGGCGTCATCGGTCACCTCGCCGGGGATGCCGGTGGCCGCGATCATCAGCTCGAGGCCTTCGGCCCGATGCCCGCCGAACCACCAGTACCAACCGGCGGCCCCCGCGAGCCGCATCGCCGCCTGCGCCTCACCGGCCGCGATCGCGCCCCGCATCGCGGCACTGATGTTGTCGTGCTCCGCCTCGAGCATGGCGAGCCACTCCAGTTGCTCGGCGCGGCGAAGATGCGGCTCCGCGGTCTCGGCGAATTCGGTGAAGTAGGCGAGATGCGCCTGCCGAGCCAGGTCCCGTTCTCCCGCTTCGGCGAGCCGGTCCGCGGCGTACTCCTTGATCGTGCCGAGCATCCGATAGCGTGGAGCACCGTCGCCCTCGGTGACCAGCAGCGACTTCTCGGCCAGCGAGGTGAGCAACTCCAGCACGTCCTCCGGCTCGACCGCATCGCCGACGCAGACCCGCTCGGCCGCCTCCAGGCTCGCCCCGCCCGAGAACACCGAGAGCCGGCGCAGGACCATCCGCTCGGCATCGGTGAGCAACTCCCAGCTCCAGTCGACCACCGCGCGCAGCGTCTTGTGCCGCGGCAACGCGGTGCGGCTACCGCCGGTCAGCAGGCGGAACCGGTCATCGAGCCGGTTGGCGAGCTGATCGATGGACATGGTGCGTAATCTCGCCGCGGCCAGCTCGATCGCCAGCGGCATCCCGTCCAGCGCGCGGCAGACGCGCACCATCGTCGACAAGGTGTGGTCGTCGATCCCGAGATCCCGGCGCACCGCGCCCGCCCGGTCCCGCAGCAACCGGACGGCCGGAGAGGATTCGATCTCGCCAGGGCTGGCGTCGGTGGGCAAGGCCAGCGGTTCGACCGGCCACAGCGCCTCACCGGTGATGCCGAGCGGCTCCCTGCTCGTCGCCAGGATCCGCAGCCGGCGGCACTCTCCGAGCACTCGATCGGCGAACTTCGCCGCCGACTCGATCACGTGCTCACAGTTGTCCAAGATCAGCAGTGCCTCCCGCTCGCGGATCGCGGCAATGAGCCCGTCCGCCGGGTCCGCGTTCTGTGCCGCGCCGAGCAGAGCATCCCGGAGCCCGAGCCCCATGAGCGTCGCCTGCGCCACATCGCCGTCGGCGCCGATGACTGCGAGCTCCACCAACCAGACCCCGTCCGGCATGTCACCGAGCAGCGTGCGCGCGGTTTCCGTGGCGAGCCTGGTCTTGCCCGACCCGCCCGGCCCGATCAGGGTGGTCAGCCGGTGCTCCGCGATGAGCCCACGGACCGCGGCCACATCAGCGTCCCTCCCGACGAAGCTCGTGAGCTCGGCACGCACGTTGGTCTTCCGGCTGTCCTCCCGCTGTCCCAACTCGCCCCGCAGCAGCGCGACATGCAAGGCCGACAGCTCCGGCGAGGGATCGACGCCCAGCGCGTCGGCCAGAGCTTCCCTCATCCGCTCGTACACCAGCAGCGCCTCGGTCTTGCGACCGGCCGCAACGAGTGCGCGCATCAGCGCGGCAACCAGCGGCTCCCGCAGCGGATGCGCGGTCACCGCGTCGGTCAGGTCAACGACCACCTCCGCACCGTGGCCGAGACTGACCTCCGCCTCGAAGCGATCCTCCATCGCCGACAGGCGCAGCCCCTCGAGCCGCGTCACCGCCGCGTCGAACGCTTCACTGTCTCCCAACCCGACATCCTGCATGGCCGCACCGCGCCACAGGGCGAGGGCTTCGCGCAACAGCCGAAGTCGCTGTAGACCCTCCTCCTGGCGAGCCCGGCCGATGAGCCGTTCGAATCGAAGGGCGTCGACAGCGTCAGGCTCCACCGTCAACCGGTAGCCACCCGTCTGCCCCTCGATCACACCTCCCGGCAGCGCCTTCCGCAGCCGGGAAGCCAAGCGTTGCAAGGCATTCGCCACATCGGCGGGCGGGTTTTCGCCCCAGATCCAGTCGATGAGCGTCGACTTGGGGACTGTGCGGCCCGGTTCGAGTGCCAGGGCGATCAACAGCGCGCGCAACCGGGCGCCCGGTACATCGGCCAAGATGCCGTCGTCCGTGCGAACCTCGAATGATCCAAGTATCCCGACCTGCACTAGCCGATTCTCCCACGGCTGCTCGCCCTTGCCGGACGCGCGGCCCGCTGCCAGCGCTGCCGCCTTCAAGCTCCAACCACGACCGGCTGTGCTCGGTCCATCGAAATCGGCGGTGTCACCGGCGAGTGACCTCCACCCACCGCTGCTCGCCAACCTTCGTCAGCTCCGGGTCTCCTGCTGATCGGCCTGGGGATCGGGCTGATGCTGACGCCTTCCGTCAACGTGGTGCAGTCCAGCTTCGACGAGAGCGGCGCCGGTTGCTGAAGTGACTACAGGATGCCGTCGTCGACCTGTTCGAGGATGGTGGACCACCACTCGGTTTTGAGGGCAGGCTTGTCGATTTCGGCTAGTGTTTTCTTGAGTTTCTTGATGCGCGCCTTGCGGTTGTCCGGCTTGCGGGGTGCGGCCGATTTGATTTCGCCGCGGCTGAAGGCGGCCAGCTTTTCGGCCATCTGGTCGGCCGAGAGGTGCATCGGTGGCGGCTCGGCTTCGGCTGTGGCGGCGAAGAACTCGGCGAACAGGTCGAGGAAGCGGCGGAGGGTCTCGGGGGAGGAGTTCATGAGCGTGCGGTTGCTGTGGTCCGGTGTGCACGACCAGACGGTGTTGCTGGTGTCGACCGCGATCAGCTCGGTGGTGGGTTCCCACGCGTAGCCGATGACCGTGAGCCGGTGGCCGTCCACGGTGATCTCGGCCGGTGTATCGGTGGCGTCCAGCCTGACCCCGAGGGTGGCCTGGTCTGAAGGGTTCACCCGGCCGAGGCTACTCCACATTGGAGGCCGGGGAGGCGAGCCAGTGGATGGCCGACAGGCTGGGCATGAAGAAGTACTCGCCTCAGAGCAGGGTGTTGAAGGCGTGGGTGGCGCGCGACACGCTCGCGCACCGGCTGGGCTAACCGCCGATCACTGGTCGCTCCGCGGCGGCGCCGGTCGCGATGAGCCGTGGCTTGTCGGCGTCGGTGAATCCGTGCAGGTTCAATTCGTTGCAGCCCAACTCGAACGAGACCCGGATGGATCGGCCGTGCGCGATGCCCCGGTAGAAGCCGGTCGAGAACCGGACGGCCGCGTCATCCCGCACCCGGCTGCGCATGCCGACGACGCACGGCACGTGCGCCGCGATCGCCTGTGCCTGCTTTTCGGTGAAACAGGCGTTGAGCACCACGCATTGCAGGCCGTCGCGGAGGATTCGAAACAGATCGCTCAGGGCATTTGGCGGTACCAGACGAGCCTCGCCGAAGTCGTCGGTGACCACGATCCCGGCCGACGCTGTCCCGTGGCCGCTGAAGTGTGCGATCGCCGGTTTGTGGCGCAGCAGGGTGGATTGGAGGTCGTGCAGGCGCACCGCGTCGGCGGTGCGGATGGCCAGCCGATCGCCGGCGCGGGCGGAGGTCACGGCATGGTCGATCTGCCGGCGCTCCTCGTCCAGGCGAAGGTCCCGGTCGGGATTGGCGCCCATCAGCAGGATGACCTTGGGCGGCCGGCGCTCGCGGTGCGCCGAGTGGACGTTGACGACCTTGTTGCCCTCGACGCGGTCGCCACCGTACTTGTCGCCGTGGACGATGTCGCCCATGATCACCTCATTCTCGGCGCGCGGGGCGCGGGGTCGAGCAGGAACGCGATGGGGTGCACGTCGTTGTGCGGTGCCGGGCCGGCGTCCGGGCGGAGTTCCCTGAACACCATGTCGTGCGGGGCAGTGCTGATCAGCACAAGCATGGTCTCCGGGCGGGCGATGCCGCGGTCGATGTCGGCCGGCCACGTGAGCGGGATGCCGTCCAGCCGCCCGTCCAGCTCGTCGCTTCCGATGACGTGTTCCTCGCCGGGCCGCAGCGCGATCCCGGACGGATCGAGCGTGGTGATCATCGAGACCCGGGCGGCGACATCGGTGTGCACCAACGAAACGCGCACTGTGGCGTTGCTGCCGTTGCGGACCCGCACATAGGCGTGGTCACCGGCGTGCACGGTGGCGCCGCTGGCCGGCAACGGGATCGGGCGGTCGTTGACCACCAGCCCCCATTCGATCGTCACGCCGGCATCCGTTGGGCGCTGCGCCGACCCGGACACGCCCGCCTGGAAGAGCAGGCGCAGCGACGGTCCTTCGGCCTCGGGGCGTTGGCTCGGCACGATCGTCTCGACCCGGTCGCGGACCCGCCGGATCAGCGTGGCCCAGGTGACCGGCCGTTGGCCCGCCTCGGTGAGGGCCAGCGCCAACGCCTCCGTGAAGACCCCGGTCCGGCGGTTGGCCTCGTTGGTGTATTCGTAGGCGGACTCCTCGCGACCGCAGGCCACGAGGCGTACCGCGTCCTGGTTGCCGAGCACGTGCCGGATGGTCGGGTCGAACCCGTGACGGCGCAGCCGGCTCAGGTGCTCGGCGATGTCGACGTAGGCCCGGCGGCGCAAGGCCTTCACCCGCAGGTCGGCGTGCCGCCACAGATGCGCCGAGTGGCACGCGTCGAGGATGACGGCGACATTGGGCGTCGCGCGAGTGAGCCGGGCGAGCAACACCGACAGCTCGGGGGCGGTGATGCCGCGGAAGTCGGACTCGGTCAAGTCGTCGTCGTAGTCGGTGGGGACGATGAACTGCAGCCGTGCCGCCGCGGGCCGTCCGTTCATCGCGAGCGCCGGTGGCGGGCTGGCGAGGCCGCCGTGGCCGCTGTAGTAGACGACGACGGCGTCCGTGTCGCGCGCGTCGCGGATCAGCCGTTCGAAGCCATCAAGGATCCCGGCCCGGGTCGCTTGCGGCCCTTCGCGTCGCACGGCGGCGAAGCCGCGGCGGGCCAGCTGATCGGCCATCGTGTCGACGTCGTTGCGCACGCCGGTCAGCCCGTGTGTCTGCGAGCCGATCAGCAGGGCCGTCCGCCGCATGCCGCGCCTCCGGGGTTCCGAGAGCCAGTGATTGAAAGCCATCCGGTTCTGACGGACAGCGCGCGCGTGAGCGGTCCGTCAGAGCACTGGCGTGAGGGTCAAGCACAAGGACATCGAGTTCCGGATCAGCAGGCGGACGCTGTGGGTCGGGATGCAGGCGTACCCGCTGCAAAACGTCACCAGGGTGCAGGCCGTGGAGCACTCGCCCAACCGTGGGCGGATGGTGCGCGGATATCTCCGGCAGGCGGGGGCATGGGTGGGGCTGGGCGTGGCCGGGCTGGTGGTCCTGGGGTGTCTCGGCGACGCGGTGCCGCCCGCCGTCTCGGTCACGTATGCCGCAGCAGTGTGCCTCGTGCTCGCGGTGCACACCGTCCGGCTGATCCGCGGTCTTACGCTGCCCAATCTGCACATCCTCAGCGTTGCCACGGCGGGCTCGGCCAATGCCGCGCTTGTGAGCACGGACCAGAAACTGATCCACGATCTGACCCACCGGATCGTCGACGCGATCGACAACCCGGCCATGGAGTACGCGATCAAAGTCGACCACATGGACATCGTCTACGGCGACAAGTACGGGGGCGACCGCGTCCAGGGCGACAAGGTCATCAACGACAACCTCATCTGAACCCTTCGGCAGGAAGGCAAATCCCGTGCAGTCCCTTGCAGACGCCGTCAGCGGTCTGGTGTGCAGCGTCGCCAGTTTTTTCGTGGCGCCGACGGTTCTCCTGCTGATGCTCAAGATGTTCGTGCCCGCCCTCGGCGAGCCGATCTGGCGCGCCTACTGGCAGCTGCTCGTAGTTTTGATCACGGCGCCGTTCAAGTTGATCAGCTATCTGATCAAGGAGGCCGGCGGGCGGCGGCGGCCGTAGGACTTTTTCTGACCCTTCGTCGAAGTCGTATTGACACGTGGCGGGGGAGCTACGACACTTCCAGCACAGGGTTCCAACGATGGCTGACGATGTGTAGCCGGGCTGGCACGGTTCACTTCTCATCGGCGGCGGTGCTCGGTTAGGAGGATCGATGCTGACACGGAGAGCCGTTCTCGCGGCGGGAGCGGGCGTAGCGGCGAGCACACTGGTGGAAGGGGTGGCCCGGGCGGACGCGACCATCGCGATCAACCCGGCCGCCGACTTCGGTGCGTGGCAGGGCTGGGGGACCTCGCTTGCATGGTGGGCCAACGTTTTCGGCGACCGCGACGACTTCGCCGACATCTTCTTCACCACCAGATCGGTGGCCTATAACGGCGCGACCCTGCCCGGCCTGGGCCTGAACATCGCACGGTACAACCTGGGCGCCTGCAGCTGGAACAACGTCAACGGCGAGACGATGGTGGTCTCGCCGAACATCCCGCGGTTCAAGCAGATCGAGGGATTCTGGCAGGACTGGCGCAACGAGGACCCGGCGTCGTCGGCGTGGAACTGGAACGCCGACGCCAAACAGCGCGCGGCCCTGGTCAAGGCGACCCAGCGGGGCGCGATCGCCGAGCTGTTCGCCAACTCTCCGATGTGGTGGATGTGCGTGAACCACAACCCGTCCGGCGGGGCCAACGGTGGGCTCAACCTGCAGTCGTGGAACCACCGCCAGCACGCTTTGCACCTGGCGCTGACCGCGCGGCGCGCCCGGGACAACTGGGGCGTGAACTTCCAGACCGTGGACCCGTTCAACGAACCCTCGTCAAACTGGTGGACGGCCACCGGCACGCAGGAGGGCTGCTTCATCGACGCGACCACGCAGCGCAGTGTCATCACCAATCTGCGTACGGAACTGGACCGGCAGGGCCTGACCGGCCTGGCGATCTCCGCCTCCGACGAGACCAGCTACGACCTGGCCCGCACCACCTGGAACAGCTTCGACGCGGCCACCAAGGGCCGGGTGCGCCAGGTCAACGTGCACGGCTACCAGGGCGCCGGCGGCCGCCGGGATCTGCTGTACAGCGACGTGCGCGCCGCAGGCAAGGTCCTGTGGAACTCGGAGAGCGGCGACAGCGACGGCACGGGCATCACGATGGCGCGCAATCTGTGCCTGGACTGGCGCTGGCTGCACCCGACCGCCTGGTGCTACTGGCAGGTGATGGACCCGAGCGCGGGGTGGGCGACGATCCAGTACGACTTCAACACCCTGCGGGCGGGCGCGGTCACGCCGAAGTACTACGTGCTGGCGCAGTTCACCCGGCACATCCGCCCGGGCATGCGCATCATCGACACAGGTGTGGGTTATGCCGCCGCCGGTTATGATCCGGCCGCTCGCCGGCTGGTGATCGTGGCGGTCAACACGGGTGCGGCGCAGACGCTGACCTTCGACCTGTCCCGCTTCGGCCAGGTGGCGGGGGGAAGCGGCGGAGTGGTGCCGCGCTGGTCCACGGTCCCGGCGAGCTCGGACCGATACACCCAGCGCACCGACATCCGGGTCAGTGGCAAGAACGTGGTGGTGCCGTTCGCCGCGGCCTCCGTGCAAACCCTGCAGGTGGACGGGGTCGTCATCTAGGAAAGGTAATGGTGCCAAGGGCTGACGCGGTCGAGATAGACCACCGCGTCAAAGGCCCGCATGGGCTTGACCGGTGCCGCGCGCCCAGGCGGGTCGTGCTGCCGGGCGAGGGTCGCCCCGCCCAGCTCAGGGTGCCCGAGGCGGTCGCCCGGGTCATCGATGGTCTTGCCGCGAGGGTGCTGAGCTGAGAGAGTTGGGAGCGCTTCCAACCATAGAAATCCTTGAGTCCCGGCAAGGAGAAGTCATGCAGAGAAGATCTATTGAAAGATCCATCGTGTACGCCGTCGTGGCCGCGCTCGTCGCGTTGGCCGCTCTGGCCGTCACCCGTCCGGCGCTGTCCGCCCTGTCGGTCGCCGCCCCCGTCAGGATCATGCCTTTGGGCGATTCCATCACCGGCGGCCCCGGCTGCTGGCGTGCCTTACTCTGGGATCGCTTGCAGCGCACCGGCTACACCAATATCGACTTTGTCGGCACGCTGCCCGGCGGTGGCTGCTCGGTGGCGCACGACGGCGACAACGAGGGCCACGGCGGCTTCCAGGCCACCGGCATCGCCGACCAAAACCAGCTGCCGCCGTGGCTCGCCGCCACCAACCCCAACGTCGTGCTGATGCACCTGGGCACCAACGACGTGTGGAACAACAAACCCGCAGCGACGATCCTGACCGCCTTCGGCAAGCTCGTCGACCAGATGCGAGCCAACAACCCGAGCATGAAAATCCTTGTGGCCCAAATCATTCCGATGACGCCGAGCGGGTGCACGTGGTGTCCGGGGCTGGTGTCGCAACTCAACAGCGCGATCCCGGGCTGGGCCGCGGGCAAGAGCACGGCGCAGTCCCCGATCACGGTGGTCGACCAGTTCACCGGCTTCGACACGGCGGTGGACACGACCGACGGCGTGCACCCCGACGACTCGGGCTTCCAGAAGATGTCCGACCGCTGGTATCCCGTGCTGATCCCGCACCTGGGCGGCGCGACGCCGTCGCCGACCGCCTCGCAGACGGGATCGCCCACCCCGTCCCCGTCTTCGTCGCCATCACCACAGCCCGGCAGCTGCACGGCCGCCTATCGCGTGGCGGGCCAGTGGCAGGGCGGGTTCCAGGGCGAGGTGACCGTGCGCAACACCGGCACGACCGTGCTGCCCAACTGGCGGGTGACGTGGACCTACGCCAACGGCCAGACCATCGGGCAGATCTGGGGCGCCACCCACACGCAGCAGGGCGCCGCCGTCACGGTGCTCAATGTGGACTACACGGGCAACATCGCGCCCAACGAGACCAAGACCTTCGGCTTCATCGCGAGCTGGAACAACACCACCAACGCGGTGCCGGCCAACATCGCCTGCGCCCGCCGCTAGCCGACGTGACGATGCGGGGACCGGGCCCCCGCATCGCCGAACAGCTGGCGGATCACCGGGCGCGCCGCGGCACCCGGGTCGTCGCCGAGGTCGTTGAGCGCACCGGCGAGCCACAGCGTGGCGAAGCCGTGCACGATGGACCAGGCCGCGAGGCGGCCGTTGCGGCCCGAGCCCTGGGGCGCCCGGGCCGCGAGCACCTGACCGGCCCGCTCGCGCGCGGCGGCGACCTCGGGCCGGTCGGCGTGATAGAGCGCGGGGGTGAACATGACCTCGAAGTGCGCCCGGTGCGCGGTGGCGAAGCGCACGTAGGCCACGCCCGCCTCGAACAGATCGTCGCCCGCCTCCTCCAGCGCCTGGGCGAGCAGCTCGAACCCCTCGGCCGCGATCGCGGTCAGCAGCCCGGCCTTGTCGCCGAAGTGGTGCTGCGGCGCGGCGTGGGACACGCCGGTGCGCCTGGCGAGGTCGCGCAGGCTCACCGCGTGCGGGCCGGACTCGGTGATCGCGACGAGGGCCTCGGCAACCAGCGCCCGTCTCAGATCGCCGTGATGGTACGGCTGTTGTCGCACGTCACACTCCAAACTTGTCAGTGACAAGATAGCATGGGCGCATGGCTCCTCTGATTGCGCTCGTGTCCGGATTCGTCGTGTTGCGCCTGATCGGCGTGGCGGGCGTCGACGCCCTCGACGCGTGGCAACCCGCCCTGCGCGGCGGGCTCGCGCTCATGTTTTTCGTGACCGCGGCCGCGCACTTCGTGCCCAAGCTGCGCGCCGACCTGGTCGCGATGGTCCCGCCGGGCCTGCCCCAAGCCGGGCTGCTGGTCACGGTCACCGGTGTGCTCGAGCTCGCGGGCGCGGTCGGGCTGCTCATCCCGGCCACCGCGCCGTGGGCGGCCGGCTGCCTCGCCCTGCTCATGGTCGCGATGTTTCCGGCCAACGTGTCGGCCGCTCGACGCGAGCTCATGCTCAACGGCCGACCGGTGACGCGGCTGATTCCTCGTACCATATTGCAGATTTTGTTTATCTTGGCAGCGGTCGCCGCAATCTAATACGCGGCGGCCAAAAAACCCACGGTCACAAGGAAAGGGCCGGCCATGCCCAGGCCGAAGGCGGCCCATCGCTCGCGCCGGTCCGCCAGCCGGCGCGAGCCGGTCGCCCAAGCGATCGCCAGCCCGCACAGCGCCACGAGCGCCAGGCCCGGGAGCCAGCGCAGCGCAAACCCGCCGCCCGCATAGGCGCGGTGGCTGCGCTCGTTGACCATCTGGGCCTCGACGGGCATGCCCGGTGTGGCATTGGCCAGGCCCAGCAGGCTCACCCGGGTCACGGTGAAGTCGGGGGTGGCGAAGTCGCCCACGCATCGGCGGGTCATGCCGTCACCCGTGCAGCGCGTGACCGTGGCCGTGCCATGCGTGCCGTGGCCGACGGCCAGCCACAGCGGCTCGGCGCTGACCCAGCTGAAAAACGCGCTGAGGAGTCCAAACAGGATGACGAACGGCAGCGCGAAGCCCAGCGAGCGGGGCGGCTTGATCCGCTTCGGCGCCTCGCGTTCGGGTGGGGGCGGGGGAAACCAAAGATCGCGCGGGATCTCCTGAGTCGGCAGAGTGAAAGGCTCCTCGCGTCGAGGCGTGCTCGAGGGCTCCCCGAGCCAGGCAGGAGGAGACCAGCTCGCGGGGGTCGGGGGACCCCACAGCCTGGCCTCCTCATGAGGCGAGCTCTGTTTATCAAGGGGGTTATTTTCCCGCATAAGTACCAATTTGATCCTAGTGTGCGTCGTTTAACCCAGTGGGCGCGCCGATACGGCAATCACTACGCTGATTAGCTATGAGTCACGTTCTCTCGGCTGTCGCCTGGCCTTATGCCAATGGCCCGCGACACATCGGCCATGTTTCCGGGTTTGGAGTCCCTTCCGACGTCTTCAGCCGTTACATGCGGATGGCCGGCCACCACGTGCTCATGGTCAGCGGCACCGACGAGCACGGCACACCCATCCTCGTCGAAGCGGAAAAGGAGGGCGTCACCCCGCGCGAGCTGGCCGACCGATACAACCGCGTGATCGTCGAGGATCTCGCGGCGCTCGGCCTGAGCTACGACCTGTTCACGCGCACCACGACGCGCAACCACTACCTCGTGGCGCAGGAGCTGTTCAAGGTCGTGCATCGCAACGGCTACATGATCGAGCAGACCACACACGGCGCGATCTCGCCGTCGACGGGCCGCACCCTGCCCGACCGCTACATCGAGGGCACCTGCCCGATCTGCGGCTACGACGGCGCCCGCGGCGACCAGTGCGACAACTGCGGCAACCAGCTCGACCCGCAAGACCTGATCAATCCGCGATCGCGGATCAACGGGGAGGCGCCGGAGTTCGTGCAGACCGAGCACTTCTTCCTCGACCTGCCGGCACTGGCCGACCAGATGGGCGAGTGGCTGCGCAGCCGTGAGGGCTGGCGGCCCAACGTGCTGAAGTTCTCGCTCAACCTGCTCGACGACATCCGCCCGCGCGCGATGACCCGCGACATCGACTGGGGCATCCCCGTCCCGCTGCCGGGCTGGGAAGACAACCCCAACAAGCGGCTTTACGTGTGGTTTGACGCCGTCATCGGCTATCTGTCGGCCTCGGTCGAGTGGGGCCGCCGCACGGGCCAGGACTGGCACGCGTGGTGGAACGAAGCCGCCCGGTCCTACTACTTCATGGGCAAGGACAACATCACGTTCCACTCGCAGATCTGGCCGGCCGAGCTTCTGGCATACAACGCCGACCCGGGGGATTATGGGACGCTCGCGCTGCCGACCGAGCTCGTGTCGTCGGAGTTCCTGACCGTCGAGGGGCGCAAGTTCTCCTCCTCGCGCCGGGTGGTCATCTACGTGCGCGACTTCCTGGAGCGCTACGGGCCCGACGCGCTGCGGTTCTACATCGCCGTGGCCGGGCCGGAGACCACCGACACAGACTTCACGTGGTCGGAGTTCTTGCGGCGCAACAATGACGAGCTCGTGGCCGGCTGGGGCAACCTGGTCAACCGCTCG
>JBIOYB010000563.1:0-37529 GCA_044869915.1 Allorhizocola sp. | reverse complement strand
CGCCGCCGCCCAACCGCCGCCGCCGCCCAACCGCCGCCGCCGCCCACCCGAACGCCAACGCCCACCCGAACGCCAACGCCCATACGCCAACGCCCACAGCCGCCGACGCCGTCACTCGAACACCGCCGCCCAAAGCCGCCGACGCCGCCGTCACCCGAACGCCGTCACCCGAACGCCGTCACCCGAACGCCGCCGCCCAAACGCCGCCGCCCAAACGCCGCCGGCCTGCCAGCCCGACGCACCCTCAGCCGCCGACCTGCGATCCGGTCGATACACGCCCCGTCCCGCACACTGCGACGCCGGGCCAGCACCGCGCGCCTGCCCGTGGCCGTCGCCGTCAGGCCGCCCTACCGCTCCGGCTCAGGCGCGGACCTCGTCCACCGAGAAGGTGTGGCCGGCCACGAAATCCTCGCGTGACTGGCGCAGGTCGGAGGCGGGCTTCGTCGTCAGGGAGGAGGTCGAGGGTCTCCCGCACGGCGAATCGTGAACTGCCCGAGGCGGCCAGCCGGGGCGCACCCGTCGGGTCTACCGCATCACGGATCGTGAACTGCCCGAGGCCCACAGCCGGGGACGCACCCGTCAGGTCACCCGCACGGCGAATCGCGAGCTGCCCCGGGCGGCACCGCCGGAGGGCGCACCCGTCAGGGTTTGGCGGCGGCGGCCCAGAGGAGGCCGCGCTCGGTGAGCGTGCGGATCTTGGGAACGTCGAGGTCTGGCAGGTGGTGGCCGACCGTGGAAACGAAGATGCGGCCCTCGCCCCACTGCCGTGTCCACACCGCGGGGTGGGTGACCGGCTCGGGCCAGGGCTCGCCCTCCTCCACCGGGAACGTGATGGTGGCCAGCACCTCGTTGAGCTGGTCGGAAAGCACCCAGTAGCGCTCGGTGTCAAGCTCCACAGTGGACAGTCCGGCGACGATCGGGTGGTCGGGCCGGGTGACGGTCAGGGTGTGCCGCACGAAGCTGCCCGGATGGCACACGAACCAGCCGCCGCACATCCACTGATAGTCGCGATCGGTGAACGCGGCCACGATCCCGCCGTGCCACCCGGCGAAGCCGACGCCCGAGCGAACGGCCGCCGCAAGGTTTTTGCTTTGCTGCGGCGTGATCTCGCCCCTGGTCCAGCATTGGATTATCAGTTGGGTACCGAGTAAGCGCTCAAGATCGTCGTAAACCCCCAGCGTCTCGGCGATCTCGACGTCGAACCCCTCGCGCGCGAGGAACGGCAGGAAACTCTCGGTGGTCTTGACCGGCTCGTGAAACTCGGCCCCACCCCTGACGATCAGCGCTTTCCTCATGCCCCGAAGCCTCTCACGACCCTACGACAATCCTGCGAACCGCGGGCCGCCGCAGCGCGGCCCACGCGAGCCCGCCCAACGCCACAGCCACCCCAACGCCCACCACAACCTGCCAATTCGAGGCGTGCAGCAGCTTGAGCGCGCTTGCCAGCAGCACGATCGCCAGCGCCCACCGCACGAGCCCGCCCGGCGCCCGCGACGAGATCTGCGCGCCCAGGAAGACCCCGGGGATCGAACCGATCAGCAGCGCGCTCGCCAGGTCGAACTGGAAGTCGCCGAACAGCAGGTGCCCGACGGCCGCCGCCGACACGAGCGGCACCGCCTGCACGAGATCGGTGCCGACCAGGTCGTTGGGGCGCAGCATCGGGTACAGCGCGAGCAACGCCACGATGATCAGCGAACCGGACCCGACGCTGGTCATCCCGACCACGAGCCCGCCGATGGCGCCCACCACGACCGTGGCCACGGGCCGCACGTCGACGCGCTGAAACGAATCGCCCTCCGAAGAAGACGCACGCATCCGGACGATGGCCCGCGCGATCAGCCCCGCCACCGCGAGCAGCAGCGCGATCCCGAGCGCGATCCGTACGACCTCCTGCACGCCCTCCCCGTCGCCCAGCGCCTTGGACAGCAGCACCCCGCTGAAGGCCGCGGGCACGCTGCCCACACACAACCACCCGACCAGCCGCCAGTCGACCCGCCCGCGCTTGATGTGCACGGCCGACCCGACCGGCTTCATGACCGCGCTCGCCACGAGGTCGCTCGATACCGCCGCCAATGGCGGCACGCCGAAAAACAGCACCAGGATGGGCGTCATCAGCGCGCCACCGCCCATGCCCGTGAGGCCGACGATGGTCCCCACTCCGAATCCCGCTGCCGCAAGCGCCCAATCCACGCGACCCAGTATGCCTACCGATCCGGTGGGGACCCCACGACATCCCGCTTGGTGATCGCCACACCGCGCAGGTTGAGCACGACCGCGAGCCCGACTCCGGTCACGAGCGCGATGTCGGCCACATTCCCCACGAACAGCCCGGCGTAGTCGATGAAGTCGACGACATGCCCGCGGCCGAACCCGGGCTCCCGCGCCAACCGGTCGATCAGGTGGGTCGCCGCCCCGCCGAGGATCAGCCCGAACGCCACCGCCCACAGTCGCGATCGCACACGCCAGGCCAGCCGCGCCACGACCACCACCGCGATCGCCGCGAAGACCGCGAACAGCCAGGTGTAGCCGGTCCCAATCGAAAAAGCGGCACCTGGATTGTAGGTAAGCCGCAGCACAAGCAGGTCGCCGAGCACCGGGATCGGCTCGCCGGCCAGCACGGACTCAGCCCACCACTTGGTGGCCTGATCGACCGCGATCACCGCGGCCGCGAGAGCGAGCACCCAACGGAACATCCCAGCACCTTAACTATTGACCGGCCGGTAACAAGAGCCTTAACGTAGCGTCACCCCTCAATATGAAAGATGTTCATAAAGGGAGGCCCCCGTGAAACCTGCCCTTCACATCGCCCTGGCCGCCGCGCTCGGCGTCGTCTTTCTCGGCACGCCACCGGCGCCGGCCCAAACCCTCCCGATCCAGGGATACATCGACGCGCACAACCACCTGTTCTCCAACGAGGCCTTCGGTGGGAAACTGTTGTGCGGCAAGGTGTTCGACGCCGCCGGCCCGGCCGCCGCACTCGTCGACTGCGCCGACCACCAGCCGGACGGCTCGCTCGCCTGGTTCGAAAACTTCACCCGCTACGGCAGCCCGATCGGCACGCACAATCCCGCGGGCTACCCCACCCTGCAGGACTGGCCGGCCCACAACTCCCTGACCCACCAGCAAAACTATTACTCGTGGATCGAACGGGCCTGGCGTGGCGGGCTGCGCATCATGGTCAACGACCTGGTCACCAACCGCCAGCTGTGCGACATCTACCCGCTCAAGGACCGGCCGTGCGACGAGATGACGTCGATCCGGCTGCAGGCCCAGCTGACCACCCAGCTGGAGGCGTTCATCGACGCGCAATACGGTGGCGCCGGCAAGGGATGGTTCCGGATCGCGCGCAGCGCGGCGCAGGCCCGCGACGCGATCGCCGCCGGCAAACTGGCCGTCATTCTCGGCGTCGAGACGTCGGAACCGTTCGGCTGCAGGCAAATCCTGACCATCCCGCAGTGCAGCGCGGCCGATATCGACCGCGGACTCGACGAGCTCTACGCGCTCGGTGTGCGCAGCATGTTCGTGTGCCATAAATTCGACAATGCTCTTTGCGGGGTACGGTTCGACAGCGGCACGATCGGCAATATCCTCAACCTCGGCAACTTCGTGGGCACCGGCCAGTTCTGGAAGGCCACCACGTGCACCGGCCCGCATCACGACAACACGATCTCCCCGGCGGGGGTGATCCCCGACGAGCTCGCGCGGCTGCTCCCGCCCGGCATCAGCCTGCCGGTCTATCCGCCCGCGCCGCACTGCAACGTCAACGGGCTCACCGCGCTCGGCGAGCACATGGTCCGGGGCATGATCGCGCGCAAAATGATCATCGAGGTGGATCACATGAGCGCCAAGGCGGCCGACCAGACGCTCGACATCCTCGAGTCCGTCGGATATCCCGGCGTGATCTCCTCGCACAGCTGGACCGCCCCCGGGTACCTCCCAAGAATCTATGCCCTTGGCGGAATGATTACGCAGTACGGGCACCAGGCCCAGGAGTTCGTCGACGAGTGGCGCCGGACCCTGCCGCTGCGCCAGCAATATGGCGTGCCCGGCTACGGTGTCGGCATCGACGCCAACGGTTTCGGCGTGCTGCCCGCCCCTCGTGCCGGAAGCGCGGTGCAGTATCCGTTCACGACGTTCGACGGCGCGTCCATGGACCGGCTCACGACCGGGGCACGCACGTGGGATTACAACCGGGACGGCATGGCCCACTACGGCCTGATGCCTGACTGGATCGAGGACATGCGCCGGATCGCGGGCGCCGAGATCGTGGCCGACCTGGCCGGTGGCGCACCGGCGTACCTGCGCACGCTCGCCGCCACGGAGGCATATGTCGCGCCCACGGATGTCGCGTTAGGACGGTCGGCGCGGGCGAGCAGCTGGAGCCTGCTGGCGGGCCTGGCCGTGGACGGCAACCGGAGCACGCGGTGGTTCAGCGACTGGAACGCCAACCAGTGGATCCGCGTGGATCTGGGCTCTGTCCGGTCGGTCAAACGGGTCGCGCTCGACTGGGAGGCGGCCTATGCCCGCTCCTACCGGGTCGAGGTCTCCAATGACGCGGCCACCTGGCGGACGGTCGCGACCATCACCGACGGGCAGGGCGGACTGGACGCGATCTCGTTCGCGCCCACCCAGGCCCGCTATGTCCGCATGCAGGGCGTCCAACCGGCCAC
Source organism: Allorhizocola sp. (assembly GCA_044869915.1). Taxonomy (GTDB): domain Bacteria; phylum Actinomycetota; class Actinomycetes; order Mycobacteriales; family Micromonosporaceae; genus Allorhizocola. The sequence continues at coordinate 32,859 of JBIOYB010000563.1, read as the reverse complement.
CCAATACGGCTATTCGCTCTGGAGCTTCTCCGTGTATGGGTGACCGTTGACCAGAATGCTATTCTGGTCACGTGATCAACGAACGCGCCGACCGGATCCTCGACGCAGCCAAAGAGCTGTTGCTGCGTTGGGGATACCGGCGCGTGAGCATCGAGGAGATCGCCAAGCGGGCCGACGTCGGCAAGGGCACGATCTACCTGCACTGGCGCAGCCGCGAGCAGCTGTTCTTCGCGGTCGGCGCGCGCGAGGCGGTCGCCATGCTCGACAGCGTGGTGGCCGCCATGCGCGCCGACCCCGCCGAGGTCGTGCTGCATCGCTACCTGCGCCGGTTCTTCCTCGAGGCCATGGACCGGCCGGTGCTGCGCGCCCTGTTCACCCGCGACACCGACACCCTCGACAAGTTCCTGGCCAGCCCGGCCCGCCGGCCGCTGCAGAGCGCCAAGCTGCTGGCCTCACGCGAATACCTCGGCGTGCTCGCCGAGCACGGCCTGCTACGCGAGGGCCTGCGCCCCGAAGACCTTGACTACACGCTGCCCGCGGTCGTGTTCGGCTTCTTCGGCATCGACCCGTTCCTGCCGCCGGGCATGGACTTCACGACCTCCGACAAGGCCGACCAGCTGGCCGGCGTGCTGCGCCGCGCCTTCGAGCCTTCGGGCAATCCCGCAAAGGCACGGCTGGAGGCCGCCGCGCCGCGCGTCATCGACATCTTCGAGCGTCACACCAACGACTTCCGCGAGGCGACCTACGGGAGGGACCAATGAGCGACATCACCGGCATACACCACGTGGGCACCGTCGTGCCCGATCTCGACACGGCCATCGAGCAACACCGAGGGCTGGGCTTCACCATGGCCGCGCCCACGGGCGCCTTCGGCGTCGCGAGCAGCCGCGCATACCTTCGCCGGAGCTTCATCGAACTTGTCGGCCTGAGCACGGCCCGCGAAACCATCGACGTGCCCGAGGCCGCCGTCCGCGCGGCCGTTGCCCGGCTCACCGAGGGCATGACCATCGTCATCTTCGACTCGGCCGACATCGATGCCTCGGCCGCCCGCCTGGACGCGGCCGGCATCGCCCACAGCGGCGTGACTTCCATCCAGCGTCCAATCACGACCGAGGCCGGGACGCGCATGGCCCCCGCGCGCTTCCTCGAAATCGCGGGCACGCCGGAGGGCCGGGTCGGCATCGCGCAAAACTCCACCGTGGACGACCCGGGCGTGACCCACGCCAACGGCGCGGTCGACGTCATCGGCGTGACCCTGCGCACGCCCGACCCCGCGGCCGCACGGGTGCGCTACGAGACCTACCTCGGCGCCGACCCCTCGCCATTGGTCACTTTCATCCCTGGCTCAGCGCCGACGTTCACCGGTTACACGGTCGCCTCCGACCGCCTCGGCCTGGAGATCTCTTTCAGAGCGTCGGCGTAGCCTTGCGCGCATGCCTGAAACCGCGCCGCGAGTCGGCCTGCGTTCGCTGTGGCCCTATCTGCGCGACCATCGCTCCTCGCTCATCCTCGTCGGCGTCCTCTCGCTGATCACCACCCTGGGCACGCTCGCCCAACCCCTGCTCACCCGTGACGTGCTCGACGGGATCAGCGCGTCCGCCCCGATCAGCCGGGCGGTGGCCGCGCTCGTGACCCTGCTCGTCGGGGTCGCGGTGATCGACGGCTTCCGCAGCTATCTGCTCAAGCGCACGGCCGAAGGGCTCGTGCTCACCGCACGGCGCAGGCTCGCCGGGCGCCTGCTGCGCCTGCCCATAGCCGAATACGACGCCCGCCGCACCGGCGACCTGCTCTCCCGCGTCGGCGCAGACACCACGCTCCTGCGCGCGGTCGTGACCTCCGGGCTGTTCGACTCCGTCACGGGCGTGCTCATGGTCGTCGGCGCCGCCGCGGGCATGATCCTGCTCGATCCTGTCCTCTTTGGAGTGACACTGACGGGCCTGGCCATCGGGTTCATCGGCGGGACCATCTTCGTGCGGCGCATCCGCGGGCTGTCGCGCCAGGCACAGGAGCGCATCGGCGAGATGACCTCGGCCGTGGAGCGGGCCATCACGGCGGCGCGCACGATCCGGGCCAGCCGGGCCGAGGAGCGCGAGACCGAGACCGTCACCAGTGCGGCCACCCACGCCTACCGGGCGGGCCTGCGCATCGCACGGCTGGAAGCGGCCATCTCGCCCGCGATGTCCATCACCGTGCAGGGGTCGTTCCTGCTCGTGCTCGGCGTCGGCGGGGCGCGCGTGGCAAGCGGCGCGATCACCATCGGCGACCTCGTCGCGTTCGTGCTGTTCATCTTCTTCCTCGTGATGCCGCTCGGGCAGGCGATGAACGCCTACACCCAACTGCAGGCCGGGCTGGGCGCGCTGTCGCGCATGGAGGAGGTCATGGCCATCTCCCCCGAACAATCCATTTCATCTGGTACCTCGAAGGAGCCGGCCGACTCGGCCATCGCCTTCGAAAACGTCGGCTTCGTCTATGACACCGGCGATCCCGTGCTGCACGACGTGAGCTTCGCGGTCGCGCCCGGCACGCGCACGGCACTGGTCGGCCCATCGGGCGCGGGCAAATCCACCCTGCTGTCCCTCGTCGAACGGTTCTACGAGGTCACCAGCGGCGCGATCCGCGTCGGCGGCGTCGACATCCGCGACCTGACCCACGACGAGCTGCGCTCCCGCCTGGGCTACGTCGAGCAGGAATCGCCCGTGCTCGCCGGCACCATCCGGGAAAACCTCCTGCTTGCCGCGCCCGGCACGGACGACGAGCAACTCATGAAGGTACTCGAAAGCGTCAATCTGTCCGACATCGTCACGCGTTCACCGCTCGGGCTGGAAGCCCAGGTCGGCGAGGGCGGCGTGCTGCTGTCGGGCGGCGAACGGCAACGCCTGGCCATCGCGCGCACGCTGCTCGCGGCGCCCGACGTCCTGCTGCTCGACGAGCCCACGTCCAACCTCGACGCCCGCAACGAGGCCGCGCTCAAGGCCGCCATCGACACCGCGGCGGCCGGGCGCACGGTCCTCATCGTGGCGCACCGCCTGTCCACGGTCATCGACGCCGATCAGATCGTCGTGTTCGAGCACGGCCGCGTGGCCGCGGTGGGCCGGCACGACGAACTCCTCGAGACCAGCCCGCTATACCGCGAGCTCGCCACCCACCAGTTCCTTGCTCCTGCTAAAGCAAGTCGCGGGGCGGGATCGCCTTAAGGGCGGCAGCTGTATCCGATTTGCGTGTCTGCGAAGCACCTCGCAAATCGAACACGCCTGCCGCCGCGATCCCGCAGTCATCGGTAGTCAACTGCGCTTGATAGGTTTCACATCGTGACGGTACGTGTGCGTTTCGCCCCCTCGCCGACTGGGATGTTCCACGTCGGCGGGGCAAGGTCGGCCCTGCAAAACTGGATCTATGCCAAGCAGCACGGCGGCGTGTTCGTGCTGCGCATCGAGGACACCGACACGGCGCGCAACCGTCCGGAGTGGACAGAGGGCATCCTGTCGGCGCTCGACTGGCTCGACATCAAGCGCGGCAGCTACGAGGGCCCGCTGTTCCAATCGGCCTATGCGGGTGAGCAGGCCAAGGCGATCCAGAGCCTGCTCGACGACGGGCGCGCCTACTACTGCACCTGCACCCGCGACGAGGTTGTCGAGCGCACGGGCAACAAGCACACGGGCTACGACGGCTTCTGCCGCGACCGCGGGCTGACCAGCGGCGCCGTCCGGTTCCGCACCCCCGACGAGGGCTCGACCACCGTGGTCGACGTCATCCGGGGCGAGCCCACGTTCGAAAACCGGCTCATCGAAGACTTCGTCATCGCGCGCGGCGACGGTTCGGCGGTCTTCCTGCTGGCAAACGTCGTCGACGACATCACGATGGGCATCACCCACGTGATCCGCGCCGAGGAGCACCTGCCCAACACGCCCAAGCAGCAGCTGCTGTGGGCGGCGCTGGGGCACGAGCCGCCCGTGTGGGCGCACGTGCCGGTCGTGGTCAACGAGAAGCGGCAGAAGCTGTCCAAGCGGCGCGACAAGGTGGCGCTCGAGGCCTATCGCGACGAGGGCTACCTCGCCGACGCCATGCGCAACTACCTGATGCTGCTGGGCTGGGCGCCCTCGGGCGATCGCGAGATCGTGCCGTGGGAGGTCATCGAGGCCGAGTTCCGGCTCGAGTCCGTCAACCCCTCCCCCGCCTTCTTCGACGAGAAGAAGCTGCGCGCGTTCAACGGCGAATACATCCGAGCCCTGCCACTTCCGGGTTTCGTTGACGCGTGCGAGCCATGGCTGACCGCGATCCCGGGTTACGACCGGGCCGTGTTCGAGCGGGTCGCCGAGCTGGCGCAGACCCGGATCGCGGTGCTGTCCGAGATCGTGCCCAATGTGGACTTCCTGTTCGTGGACCGGCCCGAGATCGACGAGGCGGCCTGGGCCAAGGCGAGCAAGGACGCGCACATCCTGCCGGCCGTCATCGAGGCCTTCGAGCGACTGTCCACGTGGGACGCCACCACGCTGAAGGACACTCTCATCGCGGTCGGCGAGGCGCACGAGCTCAAGCTGGGCAAGGCGCAGGCGCCCGTGCGGGTCGCGATCACCGGCCGGTCGGTCGGCCTGCCGCTGTTTGAATCGCTCGAGGTGCTCGGTCGCGAAAGGACACTAGCCCGGCTGCGCGCGCTACTCCCATGATCATGCGGTCCGGCGTCGCCGGAGAAACGCGATGATCCCGCCCACGACGAGCCCGGCCGCGACCGCCCCACCGATGTAGGGGAACCAAGGCGTGCTCTCGGCCCTTGGCGCCGGCACGACCGCCTGCGGGGTGGGCGGCGGGGCGCTGGTCTCCTGCGAAACCACCGCGGCCTGGGTCGGGCTCGGCTCAGGCAGCGTCAACGTGAAGGAGTAGGAGCTCTTCACCGGGTGCCCGTCGTCGGACACCAGCTCGTAGCCGACCGTGTAAGCACCGCTCGTCTTGCCCGTGAACGGTGCCGAGATGAACTTGCCGTCGATCTTCACCTCGCCGATGGCGCTCGCGCCCTGGGCATCGGTCACGGTCAGCTTGGTGTCGGGCTTGAGCGATGACAGGAAGCGCAGTTTCACCTCGGTCGGCGCCTCCGTGAGCGCGGCCGCCTTGGCCGGAGTCGCCTCCACCAGGGTATTGTGCGCGGACGCGGGAGCGCCCCACAGGGCGAGGACACCGGCAACGGCCGCGATAGTGAGAGCCAGGCGCTTCATGACCATTGGTCGACGGCAGCCGCATGGACAGTTCCCGCCCGTGCTGAAATCCTCTACATAACCGCTACATCTCATGTGCAACTTCCAGGAGATCCCGGGCGTCTACCAGTCAACATCGGTCAACTCAGTGTCAAATCCGCATGAGGTGGGAACGGGGCTGTCATGAGACAACGGCTACCAGCGCTGGTCAGCTTGATCGCTATTGCCTGCGCACTGTGGGGAGCCCCGGCCGCCGCTGCCGCGACGGCACCGACCCCGTCGCCCACGGCGCCGCCCATCGTGGAGTTCGTTGAGATCACCGGGGACGCTTTGCCCGCCCCGATCGTGCTCACCTCGGAGAGACACGCGCAGAGGCAGGAGGCCATGCGCCGCGAGGTGCAATGGCTGGCGGGCAAGACCCCCGTCACCGGGCCGCTCCCGCCGGAGCAGCTCGGTCCAAAATATACGGTCACGCTGCTCACGATGGGCCAGGCGACCGATCGGTTCGAGGTCTATCCGCTGGCCGTCGGCGGGCCGCGCGTGTTCCGGCCCAAGGACCAGCCGGGGCGCCAGGTGGGCGAGGGCTGGTTCTTCGGCCGGCTGACCCTGCCGACCTCGATGCTGTCGGCGGGCGTGCCTCTCGAGGGCGTCAACCCGGAGCCGGGCATAGGTGGGCAGGGCGGTGGGCTGCCCGCCTCCGAGCCGCCCGATGTGGGCGCGCTGGTCGGCGACTGGAGCCGGTTCATGGGCCTCAACACCGCGGCCATCATCATCATTGCCGCCGGTGTCTTCGCCCTGGCCTACATCGTCCGGCGCAAGATCTAGCGGGCCGCGACTTGCTTTGGCAGGAGCCAAGATAACCAGCGAGTTTGCCGGCGCCCGCCGGGGGCGGGATGGCGCGGGCCCGGCTGGGCGCTCATAATGTCGGGCGTGCTTCGACCCCTTCGCGCCCTCGCGGCCCTCGTCGTGGTGGCGTTCGCGCTCACCGGATGCATGAAGATCGATATCACCGTGGCCATCGACGGCGGACGCGATGTCCTCAACGGTTCACTGATCTTCGCCATGGAGAAGAACATCCTCACCATGGACGGCAAGTCGCCCGAGGAGGGGTTCAAGGCCACCGAGGACGAACTGTCCACGCTGCCCAAGGGGACCCGCAACGAGGTCTACGACGACGGCCGATACTACGGGCGCCGCGTGCACTTCGAGAACATGCCGTTCTCCGAGTTCAACGCGGCCGACGACGGGCCGCGGATCACGCACGAAAACGGCAAGTACATCTTCACCTACGACACCGACCCCGCCGACCTGGGCGACATCGCCGCGCTCGGCGCTCAGGTGCTCGACTCCATCCAATACACGGTGTCCGTGACCTTCCCGGGCGAGGTGGTCGAGCGCGACGCCAAGGCGATGCTCGAGGGCCGGACCGTCAAGTGGAACCTCAAAGTGAGCGACGGGCACAACCTGCGCGCTGTGTCGGAGGAGCCGACGCGGTTCCCTTGGCTCCTGCTCGGAGCGGTCGCCGGGCTGTTCGGCCTGCTCGTGGTCGCCGGGATCGTGGCGCTCGCGATCCGCATGAACCGGCGCCCGGCCCCGGCAACGGGCGACAACCCTTACACCGGACAGACCCTCGACACCGCGGTCAGTTGACGCCTGGCAGGTCGAAGCTTTGGCGTGCGCCGCACACTGAACGCATGCGACATGCACCATCCGGACGAACGTAAGCTCGACGCATGACCAAGGCGGGCAAGGCGGCCAAGGCGGCCGACGCGGAGGAGCCGCTCGCCGCGACACTGCGCCGGATCGAGCGTGCCGCCGGCGCGCTCGCCACGGCCAGCGTGTCCCGGATGGACGAGACGCTGCCGTGGTTTCGGGAGCTGCCGGCCGATCAGCGCGCCTGGGTCATGCTCGTCGCTCAGGCCGGCGTGCAATCGCTGGTGCAGTGGCTGCGCGAGGGCGGCGGGCTCAAGGGCGGCCCGCAGGCGGTCTCCGACGAGGTGTTCGACGCGGCGCCGCGTGCGCTGGCGCGCAGCATCAGTCTGCAGCAGACCGTGGCCCTGATCCAGGTGACCATCGATGTCGTCGAGGCGCAGGTGCCGCACCTGGCCGCGCCCGGTGAGGAGGCCCAGCTGCGCGAGGCCGTGCTGCGCTATTCGCGTGAGGTCGCGTTCGCCGCGGCCCGGGTCTACGCGCGCGCCGCCGAGTCGCGGGGCGCCTGGGACGCGCGGCTTCAGGCCCTGCTCGTCGACGCGCTGCTGCGCGGCGATTCGGCCGACGTGCTCGCCAGCCGGGCGGCCGCGCTGGGCTGGACGGACGCGCCGCCGGTCGCGGTGGTCGTGGGCAAGTCGCCGGGCGGCGAGGCCGGCGCGGTGCTGCACGCCGTGGCGCGCGCGGCGCGGCGGGCCAAGTTCGAGGTGCTCGGCGGCGTGCACGGGGATCGGTTGGTGGTGGTGATCGGCGGGGCTAACGACGTCCACTCGGCGGCACGCGCACTCCTTGCGGTGTATGGGCCCGGCCCGGTCGTGGTGGGGCCGAGCGTGCCCACGCTCGAGGCGGCCACCGAGTCGGCGCGATCGGCGATGGCCGGCTTCCGGGCGGCGCCCGCGTGGCCCGACGCGCCGCGACCCGTTCCCGCCGACGATCTCCTGCCCGAGCGGGCCCTCAGCGGGGACGGTGAGGCCCGGCGCATCCTGCGGCACGCCGCCTACGGCGCGCTGGCCAAGGCGAGCGGGGAGCTGTTGGAGACGCTCGATGCGTTCCTCGCCAACGGCGGGGCGCTCGAGGCGACGGCCCGCGCCCTTTTCGTCCATCCGAATACTGTTCGGTACCGATTAAGGCGCATTGCGGAAGTGACGGGATTCGCACCGCTGCTCCCCCGCGACGCCTTCACCTTGCGGATAGCCCTGGCCCTGGGCAGACTCGAGCCTGCGAGCGGTGGTTTGTAGGACTCCGACAACTCCCGTAGGAGGATTTGGTGAGCGCCGACCAAGGCGCCTCCCCGCGAGATCCTTCAGGGTGGTAGACGTGCTTGCCGTTCTCTCGCCTGGGCAGGGTGCCCAGAAGCCAGGCTTTCTCACTCCATGGCTCGCCCTCGATGGGGCCGAGCCCAGACTACGCTGGTGGTCGGCCATGGCCGGCGTCGATCTGGTGCACCTGGGCACCGCCGCCGACGCCGAGGAGATCAAGGACACGGCCAAGACCCAGCCGTTGCTGATCGCCGCAGCCCTGCTCGCAGCCGATCACCTGCCCATCGCCGACGTCTCGGTCGTCGCCGGCCACAGCGTCGGCGAGCTCGGCGCGGCCGCACTGGCTGGCGTGCTCTCGCCCGAGGCCGCGATCACGTTCGCCGGACTGCGCGGGCGTGAGATGGCCGCCGCCTGCGCGCTCGAGCCGACCGGCATGGCCGCCGTGCTCGGTGGCGACGAGGCCGCGGTGCTCGCCGCGATTTCCCAGCACGGGCTGCACCCGGCCAACCGCAACGGCGCCGGCCAGATCGTGGCCGCGGGGCTTCGCGAAAACATCGAGAAGTTCGCGGCCGAGCCGCCCGAGCGCACGCGCATCATCACGCTGCAGGTGGCGGGCGCCTTCCACACGCCCTACATGGCCCCGGCCGAACAGGCCCTGGGCGCCGTCGCGGGCGGCATCACCCCGGCACACCCCGGCCGGCTGCTTCTGTCCAATGCCGACGGTGCGGCCGTCACCGACGGCAACGAGCTTCTGTCCAGGCTGGTACGCCAGGTGACCGCGCCGGTCCGCTGGGACCAGTGCATGCACACGCTGGCCGACCTGGGCGTCACCGCCGTCATCGAGCTGCCGCCCGCGGGCACCCTCGCCGGGCTGATCAAGCGCGAGCTAAAGGGCGACAAGCTGCCCGAGATCGTCACGCTGAACACCCCCGACGACCTGCCCGCCGCCCGCGATCTGATCTCGCGGCACGGCGCCACGCCGTCGCACGAGCCGACCCTGCACTTCCGCGTGGTGGTGGCGGGCCAGGCCGGCACGTTCCAGCCCGCGCCCGGCCTCGAGGAGGGCGCGCCCATCAAGGCGGGCCAGCTCATCGGGCAGGTCGTGCAGCGGCAGGGCGCGATCGACGTGACCGCGCACCAGGCGGGCCACCTGATCGAATGGCTGGCGCACCACGATGACCCCATCACCTCCGGGCAGCCGCTTGCCCGCATCGGAGAGCTTTCATGACCAAAGGCAGCAAGATCCTCTCACTCGGCCACTACCAACCTTCCCGCGTCCTGACCAATGACGATCTGGCCCAGATGGTCGATACCAACGACGAGTGGATCCAGTCCCGGGTCGGGATCAAGGAGCGCCGCATCGCCGACGGCGAAACCGTCGCCGACATGGCCGGGTTCGCGGCCGAGAAGGCGCTCGCGGCGTCGGGCCTGACCGCCGAGGACATCGACCTCATCGTGGTGGCCACCTGTTCGGCCTCCGACCGCAGCCCCAACACCGCCTGCCGGGTCGCGGCCAAGCTGGGCATCGCCGCACCGGCCGCCTTCGACCTCAACACCGCGTGCTCCGGCTTCTCCTACGCCCTGGCAACCGCCGACCACGCGATCCGCGCGGGCTCGTCCCGCAGCGCGATCGTCATCGGTGTCGAGAAGCTGTCGGAGATCACCGACTGGTCCGACCGGTCCACGGCCGTCATCTTCGGCGACGGAGCCGGCGCGGCCGTGATCACCGTCTCGGGCGACGACGAGGAGGCCGGGATCGGGCCGGTGGTCTGGGGTTCCGACCCGAGCGAGGCCATCCTCATCGAGGGCTGGCGCCCCTACATCGTGCAGGAGGGACAGCGGGTTTTCCGTTGGGCCACAACGGCTATCCCCGGCATCGCGATCGAGGCGTGCAAGAAGGCAGGCGTCGAGCCGGCGGCGCTCGGCGGGTTCGTGCCACACCAGGCCAACCTGCGCATCATCGAGCCGATCGCACGCAAGCTCGGCGTCAATCCCGACGTGGTCGCCCGCGACATCGTCGAGTCCGGCAACACATCCGCTGCGAGCATCCCGCTCGCGCTGTCCAAAATGATCGAGCGTGGCGAGATCAAATCTGGCGCGCCCGTTCTGCTCATCGGCTTCGGCGGCGGTCTGACCTATGCGGGTCAGGTCGTCCGCTGTCCGTAGTTATCTCGTACCCAAAAAATCGAAAGGGAAAGAAATGACCCGCGAAGAAGTCATCGCCGGCCTGGCCGAGATCCTGGAAGAGGTCGCCGGGGTGGACCCCGCCGACGTCACCGAGGGGAAGTCGTTCACCGAGGAGCTCGACGTCGACTCGCTGTCCATGGTCGAGGTCGTTGTGGCCGCCGAGGAGAAGTTCGGCGTGAAGATTCCGGACGACGAGGTGCAAAACCTCAAGACCGTTGGCGACGCTGCCGACTTCGTGCTCAAGAGCCTGTAGGAAAAGAGAGTTCTGCCGTGTCCAAGCCTGCCGTTGTCGTCACCGGGATGGGCGCCACCACGCCGCTCGGCGGAGATGTCGCCTCGACCTGGGACGCGATGCTGGCCGGCCACTCCGGGGTCAGCCCGCTGACCCAGGAGTGGGCCGCAAGCCTGCCGGTCCGCATCGCCGCCCAACTGGCCGTCGAGCCAAGCGTTAAGCTCGATCGAGTCAGGCTCAGAAGAATGGATCGCTCCGAGGCGTTCGCGGTGATCGCGGCCGCCGAGGCGTGGGCCGACGCCGGGCTGGCCGGCGCGGGCCTGGACCAGGAGCGCCTAGGTGTGGTGGTGGGCTCGGGCATCGGCGGCGCGACCACCCTGCTCGCCCAGGACGACATCCTGGAGCAGTCGGGGGCGCGCAAGGTCAGCCCGCACACCGTGCCCATGCTCATGCCCAACGGACCGGCCGCGTTCGTCGGGCTCGAATATGGAGCCAAGGCCGGTGTGCACGCGCCCACAAGCGCGTGCGCCACGGGCGCCGAGGCGATTGCCTGGGGCCTGGACATGATCCGGGCCGGGCGCGCCGACGTGGTGATCGCCGGCGGGGTCGAGGCCGTGATCCATCCGCTGCCGATCGCCGGGTTCGCCGCGATGCGCGCCATGTCGACGCGCAACGACGAGCCGGAAAAGGCGTCGCGCCCGTGGGACAAGGGGCGCGACGGGTTCGTGCTCGGCGAGGGCGGCGGCATCCTCGTGCTCGAGCGCGAAGACCACGCTCGGGCGCGCGGCGCGCGCATCTACGCGCGCCTGGCCGGTGCGGGCATGACCTCGGACGGGTTCGACATCGTGCAGCCGCACCCGCAGGCCGAGGGCGGCGGGCGGGCCATGCTCGCCGCGCTGCGCGATGGCGACATCTCGCCCATGGACGTCATGCACATCAACGCGCACGCGACCTCGACGCCTGTGGGCGACATGGCCGAGGTGGCGGGCGTGCTGCGGGTGATCGGCGATCACCCGGTGCTCACCGCGACCAAGTCCATGACCGGACACCTGCTCGGTGCGGCGGGCGCGCTGGAGTCCATCGCGACCATCCTGTCCATTCGCGACGGTGTGATACCGCCGACGATCAACCTCGACGATCCGGATGACGCGCTCAACCTCGACGTGGCGGCGCACAAGGCTCGCCAGATGAGCATCCCGGCGGCGCTGAACAACTCGTTCGGCTTCGGCGGGCACAACGTCGCGCTGGTATTTGCCCAGGTCTGACCCCTGCATAGTTGGAGACATAGATGACCATCACGTCAGCATCGGTGGGCGAGTCCACCGTGGACTATCGAGATCCTTTGGTGCGGTTACGCTCGCTGTTCGACCAGGGGACGCTGCGCACGCTGATCACCCAGGACGACTCGGGCGTGCTCAGTGCACGGGGCGAGATCGACGGCACGCCCGCGATCGCCTTCGCCACCGACGCCACACGGATGGGCGGCGCGATGGGCATGGAGGGGTGCAAGCACATCGTCGATGCCATCGATGTCGCGGTGCGCGAGCGGGTGCCGGTCCTCGGGCTGTGGCACTCGGGCGGCGCCCGGCTGGCCGAGGGCGTGGTGGCGCTCGACGGTGTGGGGCAGGTGTTCGCGGCGATGGTCCGGGCCTCCGGGCGCGTGCCGCAGATCTCCGTGGTGCTCGGGCCGGCCGCCGGTGGGGCGGCATACGGTCCGGCGCTGACCGACATCGTCATCATGAGCGGCGCCGGCCGGATCTTCGTGACCGGGCCGGAGGTCGTGCGCAGCGTGACCGGCGAGCAGGTCGACATGGAGCGGCTGGGCGGGCCCGAGCCGCACGGGCGTCGTTCCGGCGTGGTCCACATCACCACCAAGGACGACCCGTCGGCCGTCGACGAGGCGCGCAAGCTGGCCAAGCTGCTCGGCTCGCAGGGCCGCATCTCGCCGGCCGATGTCGCCGAAGACCGCGACCTCGCGGCCACCATGCCGCCCGAGGCCGCGCGGGCCTATGACGTCAAGCCACTGATCAAGGCGCTGCTCGACGAGCCGGGCGTGGAGCTGCACGCCAAGTGGGCGCCCAATGTCGTGACCACGCTCGGGCGCTTCGCCGGGCGCACGGTGGGCGTCATCGCCAACAACCCCATGCGGTTGGGTGGATGTCTCGACGCCACATCGGCGGAGAAGGCGGCCCGGTTCGTGCGCATGTGCGACTCGCTGGGCGTGCCGCTGATCGTGCTCGTGGACGTGCCGGGCTATCTGCCGGGTCTGGGCCAGGAGTGGGATGGCGTGGTGCGGCGCGGCGCGAAGCTGTTGCACGCGTTCGCCGAGGCGGTCGTGCCGCGTGTCACGCTGGTGACCCGCAAGGCCTACGGCGGCGCCTACATCGCGATGAACTCGCGTTCCCTTGGCGCGACAGCGGTTTACGCCTGGCCGACGGCGGAGATCGCCGTCATGGGCGCGTCGGCGGCGGTCAACATCCTGCACCGCAAGAAGCTGGCCGCCACGCCCGCCGAGGAGCGTGACGCCATGCGCGCCAAGCTGATCGAGGAGCAGTTGACCGAGGCCGGCGGCGTCAACCGGGCGCTGGAGATCGGTGTGGTGGACGACATCGTCAAGCCCAGCGAGACCCGCAAGCGCATCGCCGAGACCCTCGCCGACGCGCCCGCCGCGCGCGGGGCGCACGGCAACATCCCGCTGTAAAACACCGACGTTCCACGGGCGCACCGTCCTTTATGGATGGTGCGCCTTGCCATGCCATGGAAGGGCCGGCGCGGCGCTGGTCTTGGGTGGGATATCGCTGTTCTCCGGCGGCCGCTCGCTCGCGGAGCCGCTGCTGGTGGCGGGCACCGGGTTGGGCGTCGTCCTGCTGGGAGATCCGGTGCCGGTGAGCTTCCCGGCGCTGACCGGCTGACAACCGCCGCGACACCGCGCGCCGGCAATCGTGAGGAGGCCGCCCCTGCCGGGCAGTGGCAAGGGCGTGGCGCGTCATGGCGATGGTTGCGGCAGCTGGGGCGCGGGCGCGGCGAGGCGCAGGCCGGGCAGGAAGCAGATGAGCAGGACGACGGCCAGGATCGCCGTGAACGTGGCGAACGCCGTTGCGGGCGAGGCGTGTTCGGCGAGCCAGCCGCTTGTCACGCCGGCGAAGGGGGTCAGCGAGCCGCCGATCAGGAAGACCGAGCTCTGCACCCGGCCCATCATCGCGTCGGGCACCATAGCGAACAGGCGCACGTTCAGCGGCACCGACACCAGCGGGCCGAGCAGGCACATGGCCGCGACGCACGCGGTGAGGACGACGGGCGTCGGGTGGGCGGCGACGATGAGGCCGAGCGCCACCGATCCGGCGGTGGCGGTGCGGATGATGGTGTCCTCGCCGACGCCCCGGATCCGGGGCGCGACAAGGGCTCCCAGCATGCCGGCGAGCGCGATCAGCGTGAGCGCGCCGCCGAGCTGCCCGCCGCGGTCCGGTCCGAGCACGAGGACGAGCCCGAAGGACAGCCCGGCCGTGGCGAAGTTGACCAACGCCGCCCAGGTCATGAACACAATGATGAATTTGGTACGGATGACGAAGCGCAGCCCGTCGGCGATGTCGCGCAGCAGGGTCGACGTCCGGCTCCCGCCGCCGCCGAGCTTGCGGCGCACGGTGAGGATGAAGGCCAGCGAGACCGCATAGCTTGCGGCGTCGGCGAGGAACGGCAGCGAGGGCGCGACGGCGAAGAGCACCCCGCCGAGCAACGGTCCGACAAGCCCGAGCGTATAGCCGCGGGCCTGGTTGAGCGCCAACGCGGACGCGATCTCCTCGGACGGCACCACATGGCGCAGCGCCGCGATCCCGACCGGCCCCGCGACCGCCGACACGGCCGTGTCCAGTGCGCCCAGCGCGATGAGCGCCCACGGCGGCAGCCCGTGATCGAGCACAAGCGACAGTCCGATCGCGAGCATGAACCCGAGCCGCAGCGCGTCGGCCGCGAGCAGCACGGCCCGCCGCGGCAGCCGGTCGGCCAGCGCGCCTGCGGGCAGGTTGGTCAGCGTGTAGGCCAGCAGCCGGGCGGTGGCGACCAGCCCGGCCAGGGTGGCCGAGCCGGTCACCGACAGCAGGAGCAGCGGCAGCGCGAGCACGCTGAGGTGCGTGCCCAGCGCCGACAGCCCGTTGCCGACCCACATGCGCGCGAAGTCGGGGTACCGCAAAAGAAATCTCATAGCGAGTCCCACCAGGACAGTACGATCTTTGCCACGTCGTCGGGCGTGGGCAGCGTCGGCGCGAGGGCCACCTCCCGCCGCCACAGCTCGAAAACCTCGCGCTGGTGCGGATCCACGACCACGTGCCCCTCGCCGCGCAGCGCGGCGACGTGGCGGCGCGTGGAATCCCTGTCCCACATGGCCCGGTTCATCGCCGGGAAGAACAGCACCGGTCCGGGCGAGGCGAGCAGCGCCGTCTGCGCGGGTGTGCCGGCCAGCCCGAGCGCGGCGCTGGCCAGCGTGTGCGCCGTGCTCGGCAGGACGGCGATTCCCTTGGAGCGCAGGGCGAACTCGATCGGGTTGAGCTCGGGCGCGTGGCTGCGGTAGAGCTCGTCGGCCGACCATGCCATCGCCTGCGGCTGCACGAACCGTTCGGCGCTGTGCGTGAGCAGTAGCCGGATCGGCAGGCCCGCTTGGCGGCGAAGGCGTACCAAATATTCGGGAAGCAGCATCGCGGCGCTGGATCCACAAACGACGATCGACAGGGCGCCGTCACGCATCTCGCGCCTCCAGAAGGGAGTCGAGCGTGTAGTGGAAGTCGGGCCCGCCCGTGCGCAGCCGGTCGAGCGCGAGCGCGATGCCCGCGTTGCCGGTGGCGAAGTCGGTGCTGAAGCGCAGCAGGCCGTGCCCGGGGAACGCGATGCCCTCGGGCTGTTCGCACGCGAGCGCCAGGATGCCCTCGGCCATGGTCGCGCCGAGTTCGCGATAAGAAGCCTCTCCTGTGAGGTGGGCGCAGTCGAGCGCGAAGTTCACCAGGCCGGCCATGCCCACGTAGAGGCCGGGGTTGACGGCCGTGCCGATGACGATGCTGCGCACGAGCCGGTCGAGCGTCGTGCGCAGCCGCTCGTCTCCGGTCGCGGCCGCGTAGCGGGCGAGCGCGCCGCCGAATCCGGCGCCGCCGGTCTCCCAGTACGGCTCGAAGATCGTGCTGTCGACGTGGCCGGGCAGCCAGATGCCGCCGTCGTCGCGGTCGGTGAGCTGGGCGAGCTCGAAGTTGAGCGCGCGCCGGCCCGCGTTGAGGAAGCGGCGCTCACCGCTAACTCTATATGTGTAGAGAAAGAATGCCGCGATTCCGGACGAACCAAGCGCCCACCCGTTGGGGTGCCGGGCGTTCGATCCCATGACGGGCCAATATAGACCCACGCCGCTGTCCTGGGCCGACGCGATGAGCCGGTCGGCAAGGTACACCGCCTGGTCCACATAGGACTCTTCGCCGGTGCGCAGCCACGCCGCCAGCGCCGCCATGCCCACTCCGGCCGAGCCCGTGGACACGTCGGCCGGCAGCGCCTGTGTGGCGTCACGACGCAGCGCGCGGTCGATGAACTCCCGCCCCAGCACGGGCTTGCCCGCCTCCAGCAGCGTCCAGCCCACGCCCGCGAGGCCAAACGACAGCCCCGCCGGCACGCGCTCCAGATGCCGCGCGCGGTCGATCCAGTCCGAGAGGGGCTCGGGAATGGAGCCTGTGAGCCGGTGCAACGCCCGCACCACGCCCGCGACACCGTGCGCCACGGACCACGGGTTGGTGGTGAACACCAGCGGATCGGCCGGGAAGACCCGGTCGGCGCGCTCGGGCGTCATCACGGCCTCGATGAACCGTACCGACTCCTTGACGGTCACATCCAGCGAGTCCAGCCCGCGCGACGGAGGGGCAGCAGGCAGCCCAGCCCGCTCCAGCAGATCGCCCAGCGGCTTGCGCAGCAGCGACGCCGCGTGGATCGTCGAGCGGGCCAGCGCCGCGTCGTCCAGTTCGCGCAGCAGGTTGCGCGGGAACACCATCGCCAGCTCCAAAGACGACAGTCCAAACTCGTCGAACGCGCGCCCATCCGCCAGCGCCGCAGATCCACGGCGCGGCATGAACCCAGGCGTCGCCGGCAGGTCCGCCCGCCACGTGTCCAAACCCTGGCTCGACTCGAAGTCGATCAGCCACACGCGCAACGTATCCGGGTCGACGAACACGTTGGTCAGCGACAGATCCCCATACGCCACACCGCTTTCGTGGCACACCTCGACGGCTTTCCGGATCCCCGCCAGCACCAGCGAAAGCTCCTCCTCGTGCTTGCGCGCCGTCGCCGGATCCGGGTCGCCCAGCGCCAGCGGGCTGCGCGAGGCCAGGAAGCTCACCAGCGGCAGCGCCTCGATGTACTCCTCCGCCAGGAACAGGTGCTCCCACGCCTCGAACAGGTCGTAGGGCTGCGGCGCCACGCCGGAGTCCTTGACGCGCGTCAACGCGTCGAACTCGCGCCGCAGCCGGGCCTGCCGATCGGAGCCGTCGAAGGCGAACGCCGTGTGCGGGCGCGCCTCCTTCAGGACCGCCCGCGCGCCATCACCGACCCGCTCGGCGAGATACACGCCGCCGGCCCCGCCGTGCTGCAGCGCCCTGATCACCTTGTAGCCGTTGATGACCCGTTCGCCGCCGGCCGGCTTTTCCGAGTGCGCCTCGAAAAGCTCGTCGACCCACGGCGGCTTGCGATAGACCGGTTTGCGGTCGTCGGCCCACTCCTGCCCATCCGGTCCGATCAGGACGGACTCGCGGGACCCGTCGGGCGCGACCCTGCCGGCCGAGATGAACTCGCCATAGCGGTAGTAAAGGCACGACGAGTCGAGGTATCGACGGTCGGTCAGGATGTACGGCCCCCGCACGCCCGCCTCGAGCAGCGCCGGGTGCAGCCGCTCGAGCAGGCCGCGCGCTTCGGCGGCGTCCAGCGGGTACAGCGTGATGATTTTGCCGACCTGACCGGTTGGCCAGGCCCGCGATGTGGCCGCCATGACCATCTGCCGATCGCGCAGTACCTTGAAATGAAACGGCTGCCGCCGGAACTCCCGCCCGACCACCTCGAGCGCGAGCCGCGCCTGGTCGGGCACGGCCGAGACGTGGATCTTCCAGCCGTGCGCGGGCAGCGGCGCGACGCCGGACGGGCGCATGATGGCCCACACCCCGTTGACGACCACCTCGTCGTCGGGCCCGGCGAGCTCGCGCAGCTCGCCCTCCAGGTCGTAGGGCAGTTTGGCGTTGCCGAACTCCTCGTAGAAGCGGGGATCGGCCAGTGAATAGTTGCGGTAGGCGGTGAATCGGCGAGCCACGGCACACGCTCCTGTAAAAGTAAGCCTGGGCCCCTCAACGCGGGGCCCAGGCTGTGAGCAGGGGACTTTCAGCAGCCGATGCTCTCGGCGCTGCCGCAGTTCACGGAGTTGCTGCTGTTGCCGCTGATGATGTCGTGGATGAACCCGTGGGACTCCTGCTCCTCGAGCGCCAGATCGACCAGCGAGAGCACGTTCTCCATCATGACCGTTAGTCCTTCCCTTGAGGATTGCTTGCGTGCCAATAGAATCCCGCTGGAATGCCGGGCACGCGAGGGACATCGGCCCGCCTGCTTCGGGACAGCCGCCCGGGACGTTCCACCGCGGGTAGGCGAACAGCAGGATCCGGCCCACAGGCCGCCGCGCCGTCACCTCAACCGGCGTGCCCGCTCCCCCCGCCCGTCGTGCACCACGACGCCGTGGTTGTGCGCGAACAGGGCGGCCTGCACCCGGCCGGCGACGCCAAGCTTGGTGCTGATGATGGACACCTGGTTGCGCACGGTCTTCTCGCGGATGGACAGTGCCCGCGCGATCTCGTGGTTGCTGCGGCCCTGGGCGAGCAACGACAGCAGTTGCCGTTCGCGTGGCGTGAGCACGTCGGCCGGGCCGCGCCGCTGCGAGCCAGGCAACGCGGCCGCCTGCACGCCAGGCCCGAGGATGCGCCCGCCCGCCGCCGCCACCCGCAGCGCGGAGATGAGCGTCTCGGGTTCCGAGTCTTTAAGCACATACCCGCTCGCGCCCGCCTCCAGCGCGGCACGCACCCGCTGCGGGTCGTCGGCGTCGGTGAACACGACGACCACCGAATCCGCCCGCAGGCGCGGGATCGCGCTGACCCCGTCGCCGTCCGGCAGGGCGACGTCGAGCACGATCAGATCCGGCCGGTGCGCCTCGGCGGCCTCCCGCCCCTGCGCGATGCTGCCTGCCTCGAACACCGGGCCGGCCCACGGTTCGCCCTCAAGAAGCGCGACCACTCCCCGCCTGACCAGCGGGTGAGCGTCCATCACCAGCAACGACGTCGTCGGCACGGCCCAGTATCGGATCCGGCCGCTGCAGTCCGGCTCGATGCGCGATCAACCGGCTCGGGTCAGGAGTGTGTGCGGTGCGCCTTCGGCGGCATACCGATACGGCTCTAGATCGTTGTCCCACTCCGTGCCCATGGCCGTGTGCAGGGCGAAGCTGAGCGCCTCGGGCGACCGCGACTGCGCGATGATCATGCGGAGCCGGTCCTCGCCGAGCTGGATGTCGCCCGCCGCACCGGTCGTCGCGCGGAACAGTCCGCGCCCGGGCACGTGCATGAACCGCTCTCCGTCGGCGCCCTGGCTCGGCTCCTCGGTGACCTCGAACCTGATCATCGGCCATTGCCGCAACTCGCCCGCGATCTGCGCGGCCGTGCCCGGCCGGCCGCTCCAACCGGCCTCTGCCCTGCGCGAACCGGCCTCCAGCGGCTGGCCCGTCCAGTTCAGGCTGACCGACGTGGAGAGCGCACGGGAAATCGCCCACTCGACATGCTGGCACAGCGCGAGCGGGCTCGAGTGGACGTATACAACGCCACGCGTGGGCACTCGTTTGACCTCCCGGCACGACAGGTGCGTCTTCCCCTACGACCTGGCGTCGGTGCGGCCACTGAAGTTGTCTGTCGCCCATGATGACGGGTGAGGTCCACATCACGCCAGTGACTCGCCAAAACCGGTACGAACTTTTTCGCTCGGCCGGATGTCAGGTAATGTTGGCCGGTCAATCCTCGACTTTTGAGCAAGGAGCGCTTTCGTGGCGAGCAACACCTCAAAGACCGCGCGCGCCTCAGTCCGGGCCGGGCAGGCCGGCAAAGATGGCGCCCTTAGCGTGCTGGGTGAGTTCAAATACATCATCCCGCTCAACAGCGGCAAGCACGCCTACGTGCGCAACCTCACCAACGGCAAGACCAACCACCTGAGCACGAGCTCGCAGGCGTTCATCGAGGAGATCCGCGTGCTGGCCGGCGCGGGCCACGCCACCAAGATCCGTGCCGAGTTGGTCGCGCTCAACGAGACCTACCCCACCCAGGGCTGGGATGTGACGGAGAAGCGCCTGCTCGAGGCCGGCGTCTTCGAGGCCGCCGCCTGATCCCAGGCAGACTCGCAAACCCCACCGCGCCCGAGGGCCGGTGGGGTTTGCTTTCTCACGCCCGCCGTCGATAAGCCATGATCGCGAGCGGCGCGAAGACGCCCACGATCGCGGCGATCCACAGCAGCGAGGCGGTCACGGCCGGGCCGGCGGGTGTGCCGAGCAGCAGCGCGCGGACGGCGTCGGAGAGCTGGGTCACCGGGTTGACCTTGACCCAGGTCTGCAGCCAGCCCGGCAGCTTCCCGGTGGGCACGAAGACGTTGCTGCCGAACGTCAGCGGGAAGATCAGCACCAGGCTGAGCGCCTGCACAGTCTCGGCGCTACGCGCGGCGACGCCGATCAGGGTGGCCACCCAGCAGACGGCGAAGGCGAAGGCGAGCATCAGCCCGACTGCGGCGACCGTCGCCATCGGATTGCTTTTTATGCGGTACCCGAGGGCAGCGCCGAGGCCGAAGACGAGCACGATGGACAGGGCATATTTGACCCCGTCGCCGAGGATGTGTCCCACGAGCGGGGCGGAGCGGGCCACGGGCAGGCTGCGCAGCCGGTCGTAGAAGCCGTTGCGCAGGTCGGTGTTGAGCGACAGCGCGCTGCCGAGCGTGGCAAACATCAACGCCTGCACGGCGATGCCGGGGATGACAAACTGCACATAGGCCCGCCAGTCTCCGGAGACCGCGTTGCCAAACAGGAAGACAAACATCAGCACAAACGTGACCGGCATCAGCATGATGTCGAGCAGCTGATCGGGCATGTGCCGAAACTTGGTCAGGTTGCGCCGGGCCAGCGTCATGGCGTGACGCAGTGCGCGATTCGGGCTCATGCCGAAACCTCCGCAGGCTCCGGTTTCACCACGCTGCGCTTCGCTTCGGCATGAGCCAATCCCAGTCTCATGATGCCCTCGGGCAAACCCTCGGTCATGCCGGCGCTCCTTCCGCGGTAAGGGTCTCGGCCGTAAGGGTCTCGGCCGTAAGGGTGAGGAAGACCTCGTCGAGGCTGGCCAGGCGCACGCCCATCTCGTCGACCGCGATCCCGGCCCGGTGCAGCTCCTGGGCGGCCGCGGCGAGAGCCGTGGTGGCGTCGCCCACGACCAGCGGGGCCGTGACGACGCCGTCGCGGAATTCGGGCTCGGTCCCGGCCACCCGGGCGAGGATCCGCGCCACGTCGCCGGCCCGCCCCGAGGCGCGCACATGCAGGGTCTGCCCGCCGACGCGGGCCTTGAGCTGGGCGGGCGTCCCGGACTGGACCACCCGGCCGCGGTCGATGACATGTACCGCATCGGAGAGTCTGTCGGCCTCCTCCAGGTATTGCGTGGTTAGCAGCACCGTGGTCCCTTCGGCGACGAGCCCGCGCACCAGCTCCCACACGTCGGCGCGGGCACGGGGGTCCAGCCCGGTGGTGGGCTCGTCGAGGAACAGCACGCGCGGGCGGCCCACGAGGCTGGCCGCGACGTCCAGGCGCCGGCGCATCCCGCCCGAGTAGGTGCGGGTGAGCCTGGCGCCGGCGTCGTCGAGGCCGAATCGCGCCAGCAGTTCGCCGGCGCGGCGGCGGGCGTGCGGGCCCGGCAGGTCCAGCAACCGTCCAATCAGGACCAGGTTTTCGGCACCAGTGAGCGCGTCGTCTATGGCGGCGAACTGGCCGGTCAGGCCGATCAGGTCGCGCACCCGGCGCGCCTGGCGGCACACGTCGAACCCACCCACGCGGGCGGACCCGGCGTCGGGGCGCAGCAGCGTGGCCAGGATGCGGACGGCGGTGGTCTTGCCCGCGCCGTTGGGCCCGAGCAGTCCGCAGACCGTCCCCTCGGGCACGGCCAGATCCAGCCCATCCAGGGCTTTGGTGGGGCCGAAGCGCTTGATCAGGCCTTCGGCTTCGATGGCGAGCGACACGCTCCACTCCTTTCGTACGTTGTACTACGGAACCGTACCACGTACTACTCATACGCTGTACCACATGCGCAAGCCCGCCTGGGCCAGGCCTGATCCGCCGCCCCGCCGCCCCAGACACACGCGCGAGCAGATCGCCGCCACCGCGCTGGCGATCGCCGACGCCGAGGGCATCGACGCCGTCACCATGCGCCGCATCGCCACCGAGCTCGGGGCGGGCACGATGACGCTGTACCACTACGTGCGCTCAAAGGCCGATCTGGTCGCGCTCATGCAAGACGCGATCATGGCCGAGCAGATGGTCCCCGACGATCACATGCCCGTGGGCGACTGGCGGGCCGCGCTGACCGCGCTCGCCCACCACACCCGGGCCATGTTCAAGCGGCACCCGTGGGTGCTGACCGGCCTCCAAGGCGGTGGCGGCGGGGGTGCCGCGGGGCCGCACGCGCTGCGCCATTTCGAACAATCGCTGGCCGCCGTCGCCCCGACCGGGTTACCGCCCGCCGACCGGCTCGACATCATCGCCGCCGTCGACGACTTCGTGGCGGGATTCGTGCTCAAGAGCGATCTGGAGCCGGGCCTGGAGTCCATTCCGGACGATGCGGTGCCCGAGGTGGAGCAGTATTTCGATCGGGTGCTCGCCGGCGGCGACTACCCGCACATCGCCGAGCTGTTGGGCGGCGGCGACCGATTTGCCAAGCTGCGCAAGGTGTTCGCCGTCTACGCCGACCCCGACCGCCGGTTTGAGGCGGGCCTTAGGCGCCTGCTCGACGGCATCGCCGCCCAGATTGCCCGATCAGACGGCTAGCCCCGGGTCGACGGCCAGCCCGGGTCGACGGCCAGCCCGGGTCGACGGCGCGCCCGATCGACGGCCAGCCCGATCAGACGGTCAGAGCATGTCGCGCTCCCGTGCCCAGCGCGACAGCTCACGCCGGTTGGCCAGCTGCAGCTTGCGCAGCACGGCCGCGGCGTGAGTCTCCACCGTGCGGCCGGAGATGTGCAGCCGCTCGCCGACCTCCTGATAGGTGTAACCGGCGGCGACCAGGCGCAGCACGTCACGCTCGCGCGCCGTGAGCTGATCCAGCCCTGTGTTTTTCGGGTTGCGGAAGCTGTCGAGCACGAAGACCGCCAGGCGCGGCGAGAAGTAGGCGTCGCCCGCGTGGATGCGCCGGATCGCCTCGCACAGTTCGGGTCCCGAGATGGCCTTCGTGACGTATCCCCGGGCGCCGCCACGGATCACCGTGAGCACGTCGGCCGCCGCGTCCGACACCGACAGCGCGAGGAAGCGGACCTCCGGCTGGTGCGGCACGATCGCGTCGAGCACGGCCCGGCCCCCGCCGTCGGGCAGCCGCACGTCCAGCAGCACCACATCGGGGCCGAGCCGCCGGATCTCCGTGATCGCCTCGGCCACGGTGGCGGCCTCCCCCACGACCTCGACCTCGGTCTCGTGACCGACCTCGGCACGCACGCCCGCCCGCACGATGGCGTGGTCGTCGACGAGGAAGACGCGTATCCGCTTCACACCGGTGCTCCCAACGGCATGTGCAGCTCGACCTCCGTGCCCTGGCCGGGCGCCGAACGCACCGTCGCCGTGCCGCCGTGCCGCCGCATCCGCCCCTCGATCGAGTCGTGAATGCCGCGCCGCCGAGCCACCGCGGCGTCGGCATCGGTCTCGGTGTCGAAGCCCCGCCCCCGATCACGGATGATCACGAGCGACTCGCCCTCGGCTACCTCCGCGTAGAGCGCGACCCGATTGGCCCCGGAGTGCTTGGCGGCGTTGGTGAGCGCCTCGCGGATCGCGGCGATCACGGCGAGCGCCCGCGCGTCGAGCCGGCCGGACCCGACCACGCCCAGCTCGACATTGACGTCGAAACGATCCTCGATCTCCTCGGCGACCGCCCGGATGGCCGTGGCGAAGTCGTGGCCGTGGCCGTGGCCCTGATCGTGACCCTGGCCGTGACCCTGGCCGTGACCGTGACCGTGACCGTGGCCGTGGCCGTGACCGTGGCCGTGACCGTGACCGTGGCCGTGACCGTGGCCATGGCCCTGGCCCTGGCCGTGGCCATGGCCCTGATCGTGGTTGGACGGCACGCCGTAGAGCCAGGCGCGCAGCTGCCGCTCGGTGCCCCGGGCCAGCCGCAGCACCTGCGGGTTGTCGGCCTCCTTCTGGATCAGGGTCAGCGCCTGCAGCACCGTGTCGTGCAGGTGCGCCGCCATCTCCGCGCGGCCCTCGGCCCGGACCCGCGCCGCGCGCTCCTGGGTGATTTTGCGGATCAGCAGGTGCATCCGAGGAAGCAGCCCGGCACCGATGAGCGCCACGATCGCGGCGACCAGGATGGAGAACATGCCGATGCCCGCCGCCACGCCCGGTGTGTCAATGAAGACGCTGCCCACGGTCACCGCCGTGATCGGGCCGCCGATGCCGAGGATCGCGGTGATCACCAGGACCCGGGCGTAGGCGCGGCCCGGCTCGGACGCGCCGCCAAGCTGGCGCACGAGCCGCCGGCCGGCCAGGATCAGCCACGCCCCGACGAGCGTGCCCAGCACCGCGATCACGTCGGCGATGAGCACGGGCGGCGGCGGGGGCTCGGTGTTGGCGGCCGCCCAGACGAGCCAGCCGACGAGCACCAGGCCCAGGCAGCTCAGCAGGAATGCCCAACGCGCCCGCATGCGCATGACCCCCTCGTCACCGTGCTCACTTACCGTCTTCACTCGCTTGCGATGGCCCGCAGCGGGCTGCCGCGGCTGGCCAGCCGCGCCGGCAGGACCGAGGCCGCCACGGACGCCAGGATGACCAGCGCCGCGATGCCGCTGAGGACCGTGACCGGCAGCGTGAATTTTATCGGTACCGATGAATTCGTCAGGATCGCCGTCGCGGCCCATCCCAGCAGCGCGCCGATGGCCAGACCGGCGATCGCGCCCACCGCGCCCGTGGCGATCGCCTCGGCCCGCACCATCGCGCGGATCTGCCGGCGGTCCATCCCGATGGCGCGCAACATCCCCAGCTCTCGTCGGCGCTCCACAATGGACAGTGCCAGGATGTTGACCACACCGAGCAGGCCGATCATCGTGGCGAACCCGGTGAGCATGCGGTAGACCCACGTCACGTTGGTGCTCTGCTCGAGCAACCGCCGTAGCTCCGCGTCCCGATCGCTCACCTGGCCACCGGTCGCGGCCTTGATCGCCTGCCGCGGATCGGCCCCGGCAATGGCTCGCAGGTAGACGGCCCAGGGCGCGGGATCGCCGCCGAGGGCGGCGTATTCGGCGGGCGCCATGAGCGGTGCGCCGAGGAAGAAGTAGCTGCGATAGACGGCCCTCACCCGCAGCGTCCTCGTCCCGCCGGGCAGCGTCACCGTGACCGGCGAGCCGAGGGCGAGCCCGCTCGCCTTGGCGTGCATGTGGCTCACCGCGATCCCGCCCTCGCCCACATCGGACATGCGGCCCGCGACCATCTCGAGCGCGAAGACGTCGCCTATGCGGGCCGGATCCATCGCGCACACGAGGTCGCCGTCGACCCCGCCTGCCGTGCAGGTCTGCGTCACGACCGTGGTCAGCCCGGGGATGGCCCGCAGCCGGACCTCCGCGCCCGGGTCGAGCGGCGGCCCGCCGTCGGCCGCGCGCACCTCGAAGTCGTATAGGGAGCGGGCGTATTCGGGCTCGATCGCCGCCCGCGTCGACGCCATGATCACGCTCACCAGGCTCATCAGCGCCACGCCGATCAGCACGGCCGAGGCCGTGGCCGCGGTGCGCTGTGGGTGGCGGGCGAGGTTGCGCACGCCCAGCTGGCTGATGACGAACGCCCCGACGATGAGCGCCACGCCGCCGGTGAAAGCCATGATGGTGCGGACCAGATCGATATCCGGCCCGGTGATCCCGGCCCGATCCGCGGTCTGGCTGACGATGAGCGTGCCCGACAGCACCGCCACCCCGAGCGCGATGCCGAGGCTGGACAGGACGGCGCGCCAGCCTCGGGCCAAAAGTCCTTGCCAGGCCACGCGGATCATGCCCGCACCGCGATCGCGCGCACCGCGTCAGTGGATGTGGTCATGGCCTCAAGCCCACCCGATCCGGATGAGCGCCACATCCGTAGCTACCCCGCGATTTTGTCAGTACCGAGTCGGGCCTCGACTTGCCGCCGGTTCGCATGGTCGAGCCCGATGTAGATCTCCAGCGCGAGACCCCCCAAGCGTCGCGGGCCGCGCCGAGGTCACCGGCCGCGCTCCGGCTGCCGCCCAGGCTCGATGTAGATCTCCAGCGCGAGACCCCAGGCATCGCGGGCCGCGCCGTGGTCACCGGCCGCGCTCCGGCTGTCGCCCAGGTGGGTCAGCTCGCCGAGCAGATGGGCATCGGCGAGGACGCCACACGGCAGATCATCGCGGCGGTCGACGCGGCGAAGGTCGAGATCATCGCGCAGGTCGCCTTTCGTGTACGGCGAATGGATGTCGCCCTACTGGTTTGATTTGACCGCCATATACGACGGCGCGACCTGGCGGACCAGCCGGGCCGCCGCACGGGCCGCGTTGACGGTCCTCTGACGACGACGGCCGTCGCTACGGATTGAGCACCGTCACGACGCCGGTGTCGAGGTCATACACCGCGCCCACGACGTGGGCCTTGCCCTCGGCATCGGCGGCGGCCAGGCGGTCGACCCCGCGCAGGCGCGTCACCGTGCGGGCGACGTGCTCCCGCAGCGTCTTGGCCTGCACGTCCGGGTCGTCGATCCCGGCGGCCACCACGGCCGCCGCTATCTGGTCCACCAGATAGCCGAGCGCGCCACTCACCACGGCGCCCGTGCGCAGGGCCTCCACGGTGGCCGCGATCGCGCCGCAGCGCTCGTGTCCAAGCACGACGATCAGGGACACGCCCAGCTCCGACACCGCGAACTCGATCGAGCCCACGACCGACTGATCGAGCACGTGCCCACCCGACCGCACGACGCAGATCGACCCGAAGTTTTGGTCGAACACCGCCTCCAGCGGCACGCGCGAATCGATGCACCCGACCACCACCGCGTAGGGCTGCTGGGACCCCGACTGGGCGGCGGCGTTGGCGACGTAATGGCCATGCCGGGGCCGCCCGTTGGCGAACCTCCGATTGCCCGCAAGCAGGTCGGCCAGGGCCTCGGCCGGGCCGCGACGCGCCTCGGTAACTGTGTTCACAGGAATACTCTCGCCTTGATCACTAGAGTGGGCACAGCAAATGTCACGTGTCTCACGTCGACCGCCCGACGGCGGCCGGCCCCTTTTCGTCGGGTTCCCACAACTGCCCGGGCGCTGTCCGCGTGTATCGGGTATGTTTCACCGGTTGGGCCGGTAGAGGGGACGCCGCGTGGAGCATGTAACGGATTGGTTGCAGGGTTTCCCTCCCCTGGTCATC
Organism: Allorhizocola sp.; assembly: GCA_044869915.1. Classification (GTDB taxonomy): domain Bacteria; phylum Actinomycetota; class Actinomycetes; order Mycobacteriales; family Micromonosporaceae; genus Allorhizocola. The sequence continues at coordinate 5,614 of JBIOYB010000563.1, read as the reverse complement.
TATCTGATCGTCGGTGGTGTCGTCGGTCTGGAGAGCATGGGCATCCCCCTTCCGGGCGAGATTACCCTGGTCAGCGCGTCTCTTCTGACGGTTAAGGGCGTTGGCAGCCCGTGGGGCGTGTCGATCGCTTGCGCACTGGGCGCGATCATCGGCGATTCGATCGGCTACACCATCGGCCATCGGGGCGGGCGGCCCATGCTGGCCCGGCTCGGCCGGCGGTTCCCCAAGCATCTCGGCCCGCCCCAGGTCGATCGGGCCGAGACGATGTTTGCCCGCTGGGGTGTCTGGGCAGTCTTCTTCGGACGGTTCGTGGCGCTGCTGCGCATCCTGGCCGGCCCCATGGCCGGTGCGCTGCGCGTGCCCTATCGCAAGTTCCTGCTCGCCAACGCCAGTGGCGGCGTGGTGTGGGCGTTCGGCACGGTCTGGGCCATCTACTGGGTGGGCGAGGCGGCCGAGCGCTGGCTCAAGGGCTTCTCGTGGGGCGCGCTGGTGCTCGCGGTCGTCGCCGGCATCTTCACCACGTGGCTGCTCAAGAGGCGGGCCAAGAAGGCGATGGCGTCCGTTCAATGACCGATACGACACTCCACGACGAAATCTCCTTCGAGCAGAAGCACGTCGACCGGGTTTACGAACGGCTGGCGCAGCTGAAAAAGGACGCGGTGCGCGCCGAGGCGGAGGGCTACCAGCTGGCAAAGGTGGGCAACTTCGGTTCGCTGGTCGAGCGTGACGCCATGGTCTTCCACGCCGCCCGCCGCCGCTACACCCTCGACGCCGAGCACGAGGGGCTGGTCTTCGGCCGGCTGGACATGCGCCCCGAGGAGAGCCGGCGGCCGCGTTACGTCGGCCGGTTGGGCGTGCGGGCCGAGGACGGCGAGCCGCTGCTGATCGACTGGCGGGCGCCGGCCGCGGCCGCGTTCTACCGGGCGACCGCCGCGCACCCGCTGGGTGTCATCCGCCGGCGCATGATCACCTCGTTCGGCGAGAAGGTGACCGCGCTCGACGACGACCTGCTCGATCCGGCCGCGGCCGGTCCCGAGATCCGCGTGGTCGGCGACGGCGCGCTGATGGCCGCGCTCAGCCGGGCCAAGGGCACCGGCATGCGAGACATCGTGGCCACGATCCAGCACGAGCAGGATCTGGCGATCCGCGCGCCGGCGAGCGGCGTGACCGTCGTGGAGGGCGGTCCGGGGACCGGCAAGACCGCTGTCGCCCTGCACAGAGCCGCTTATCTGCTTTACACCGACCGCGCCCGCTTCGCCGGCGGCGGTGTGCTGATCGTGGGCCCGTCGCCGGTGTTCGTGCGCTACATCGAGACCGTGCTTCCGGCGCTGGGCGAGGAGTCGGCCACGCTGCGCTCGCTCGGCCAGCTGGTGGTCGGGTTCGATGCCACCCGTGAGGAGACTGCCGCGGTCCGGGCCGTCAAGGGCAGCCTGCGGATGCGCCGCGTGCTGCGCCGCGCGGCCGAGGATGCCCCGCCGAGCGCCCCGGATGGGCTCAGGATCCGTTATCGCGGCGAGTGGCTCGTACTATCCAAAAAGGACATCGAGGATATCCGGCGGCGAGTCGGGCGCGGACAGCGACGCAACGAGATCCGGGCCCGGGCCTTCGGCGAGATCCTCGACACGCTCTACCCGCAGATGCGCGGCAGCATCGAGCAGAGCCGCTTCGACGAGGAACTGTCCGATCACGAGGGTTTCCGGGCGTTCCTGCGCGCGTGGTGGCCGCTGGTGACGCCGCTGGACGTGTTCGGCTGGCTGGGCGATCCGCGGCGGCTGCGCCGCTACGCCGACGGCACGCTGTCTCACGAGGAGCAGCGGCTGCTGGCCCGTGGCGTCAGCCGCGACCCGAGCATCGACGACATCCCGCTGCTCGACGAGCTTGCCGAGCTGGTCGGCACGCAGCCCAAACCCAAGCGGCGCCAGTCCAAGTCGCAACAGGTGCTGGGCCGCGTGCAGCAGTCGGCGCGCATCGAGCGGCCGGCCGACTACCGCGATTTCGCCCACGTGGTCGTTGACGAGTCGCAGGACGTGACGCCCATGCAGTGGCGCATGGTCGGGCGGCGTGGCCACGCGGCAAGCTGGACCATCGTGGGCGATCCCGCGCAATCGGCGTGGATCGGCAACCCGCAGGAGCCTTTGCGGGCCCGCGACGAGGCGATCGGCGGGCGCAACCGGCACCACCACCGCCTTACCACCAACTATCGCAACTCCGCCGAGATCTTCGAGGTGGCCGCCGAGGTGATCCGCAGGGTGACGCCGGATCTGCCGCTGCCCAAGGCCGTCCGCTCCACCGGTGTCCCGCCCGAAGACGTGCTCGTCCCGGCCGAGCGGCTGCGCGACGCCGTGCGCGAGGCGGTCGAGCGGATGCGCGGCGAGGTCGAGGGCACGATCGGCATCATCACACCCGACGTCCGCCTGCGCGACCTGGTCACGGACTGGCTCCAGCTCGACGAGCGCACGAGCGTGGTGACCTCACTGGCCGCCAAGGGCATGGAATACGACGGTGTCGTGCTCGTCGAGCCGGCCGCGGTCGACAGCCCGCGCACCCTCTACGTCGCACTGTCGCGGGCCACGCAACGCCTGACCACCCTCGGCACGCGCCCCTGGCGCCCCTGACTGGTCGGTCTCCTAGAGAGACTTCGACGGCACGGGGACGTTGCGCAGGATCAGGTCCTGCCCGTCGGGCCAGTAGAAGTCGTGCAGGACGATCGTGACGTGTGTCGTGGGTGGATCGGTGTCCCACACCACGTGCACCAGCTTGCTGCGCTGGTTGAGCGGAGGATCCCCGTTGCCGCCGCCCTCAAACGGCACGCCATCGAGCGCGGCACCCGACACCTGGTCGCTGACCAGGTATTCCATCTTGGAAAAGTCGTTGCGAACGGTCCGGGTGACATAGGCGGTCACGGTGATCGACGGTCGCCTCTTGAACTGCCACTCGCTATTGGTGCGAATCACCGACTCGACCGTATATCGCCAGCCGTAGCCCTCGATGGTCCAAGGTGGACTCCCCTGCGCATCCCGGGCGACCTGCTCGGCCTCGTGCATGAACGACGGAAGCGGTAAACCGGTGAAATCGGTCCGATTGCCGAACACAAGGATCATCAGGGTTAATGCGATTACTGCGGAGGTCGCTTTGCCAAGCGGTGTCATGTTTTTTGCTCTCACGGGTGGCTCGGGGGCAGTACGCTCTCACGATAATCGGGCGGCGAAGGGGATAGTGATTGTTGTCGGATGAGTATCAGCAGGCCGTCACGCTCATGAATGACGGACAGCACGCGCAGGCGCGCCAACTGCTCGAGGAAACCCTCGCACAGCGAGGCGACGACTCGCAGCTTCGGCTGGCTCTTGCGGTGTGCCTCATCCTGCTGTCCGAGCACCTCGAGGCCGAGAAGGAGTTGCGGTCTCTGCTGGGCGAAGAGCCGCAAAACGCTTCTATTTGGTACCACTTGGGCGTGGCTCTGCACGCCCAGTCCCGCCTCGGCGAGGCCGCGCACGCCTACCGCCAAGCGCTGCTGATAGACGACAGTCACGCCGACGCGCGGGAGCGCCTGGCGCAGTGCGAAGGCGCCGTCCGCGAAACGCTGCGCCCGCGCTGGCGCCACTTCGCCCCGCCGGCCGTCGTGGCCACGCTGTTCACCGCCGGCGTGATCGTCACCGGCCAGGCGGGCACACTCGTCTCACCCCTGCATGTGCTGCTTCCGTTGGGGCTCATAGCCTTTTGCCTGTACGCGTGGACGGCTGTCGCGCTGCAGGCCAGGCGCAACAGCTACGTGCTCTACGAGCGGCGGCTGGGTCTTCACGTGGGCGTGCTCGACCGGCAGACCTTGTCCATCTGGCTGTTCGAGATCACCGGTGCGCGCGCCGTGCGCGGCCCGCTGTCGGCCCTGACCCAGACCGCGTCCGTGGAGGTCGACTACGGGCACGACCTCAAGGCGCTGCTCGAGGGCGTCGGCAACTCCGCCGAGGCCGACCGCGTCGCCAAGCTCCTGACGCCACAGGCGACACGGTGACGCCCGGGGCCAAGGCCCCGGGACCCGCAACGTCGGCATTGAAGTCACCGCAGACGAAGCGGGTGCGACGCAAATCCCAGCCCGCCGAGCCGCTGTTTCGCGCTTGCACCGGTGAGTGAAACCCGCCGCCGTGCATCAGGAGCGGTCTCGGGAGCCGGCTTTGCCGGTGGTGCGACTGCTGCCGTGACGGGGATGGCGAGCGCCGCCACCGCCAGCACAGCTACGCGACGACACCCCGAGAACGCATGCCTCACCACTAACGTGAGGTCTTGGCCGGAGGGTTCGGCGCGCAGGACGCGGCGGGCTGACCGGTTGTGGCGCTCGGGCTGGGACATGGTTCATCCGACGAGGAGAAGGTCGCCCTGAACCACGCCTTGGTGTCCGCCGTCCAAGTCTGTACCGGTGGCCGACAGGACGCGTCGTCCTCAGAGCAGGTGGTCTGGTTCCACACGGCCAGTGTGAGCAGCAGGCAGATGACCACCATCCATCGTGGCGTCTTGCTGAAGTGCTGCAACATCGCGAGCCCGGCTCGCGACCATCGCTTTGCGGCCATCGTGGCCCTGATGACAAGTTCGTCGTACGCATAGACGACTCGGGGAGGGCGCAGGCGGGCCAGCCGCAGCACCTGTGTCGGTGCCCACTCGACCAGCAGCAGCAGATAGCCCAGAAGGCCAAGGACCTCGCTCAGGAACGCCGCGAGCACCGGGGCCGACGACGGAAGGAACTTGCGCAGCAGCCATCCGAGGAGGAATAGCAGCAATAGCGCCAGCACGATCGCGACGATCAGTTGTGCGAACCAGGTGGGCAGGAAGCCGAGCAGGGCAGTGCAGAAGTCGAATACGTCCTTGATGAGGTTAGGCATGCCTGTCTCGTCATTCGTATGCGTCAGCATCGTCGTCCATGGTCCTCGGAGCCGACGTTGGGGTCGGCTTGGGTGCGGTGGAGGGGGAATCGCCGGAGGAGTCGCCTATGCCGGATGGTGCCGGCGCGGCGGTGTCCTCGATGGCGGCGGTCCGCTCCCAAGACTGAACCTTCATCGAGAGCCCGCCGGTGGCCGGACGCAGCTCGTCCAACACATTTCCGAGTGCGAGCTGCAGTGCGTCGTCGAGCCGATCAGGGTTGATCACATCGGCGTCGATGAGCGCCTTGAGCATTTTGTTGCTGTTCTCAAAGGCCGTGTTGCGTTGCGCCGACAGGAAATTGATGACGGTGGCGACGTCCTCCGGGTGCTCGGTGAGCTGCAGCACGAACAGGGCGCTGTCGCCGTACCGGAACGCGTTGCCGTAGAACTCCATGCGCATCTGCTTCAGCTTGAGCGCGTGCTCGGCCTCCTGCTGGGCCAGTTTTTGTTGGTGCGCGGCCTGCCTCGCCTCGTCCTCCTGCTGGTACAGTCGCTGCAGCGAGCGGAGTTGCTCCTCGTGCTGCGCCGTTTCCATGCCGATCCCCGCCTGAGCCACAGCGACTTCGCCGGCGTTGCGTGCGTCGGTGAGACGGGTTTCGTGTGCCCGCGCTCGTTCCAGATTCGCTTGCACATAGGCGCTTGTGGCCGTGTCCAAGGAGATCTCAATCCGCAGGTCGATGATGGAGATCCCGTACTGCTGGTGG
>JBIOYB010000562.1:0-31433 GCA_044869915.1 Allorhizocola sp. | reverse complement strand
CCTGGACGCGGCGGCGAAGGCCTTGTGGGACAACAGGTTCTTCGTCAGCGCCAGCGCCGGCAATCTCGGCATCGACGCGTGTGGCCACTCACCATCGCGCGCGGTCTACGCGGTGGCGGCGTCCAATGTGCAAGACGGTTGGACCTACAACCACGGCCCGTGCGTCGACATCTTCGCGCCCGGCCTCGACATCAGCGCCACCGCGCCCAACGGCGGCTTCTACACCGGCAGCGGCACCTCGGCGGCGGCGCCGTTCGTCACCGGTGCGGCCGCGCTCTACAAGGCCATGTTCGGCGACGCGCCCTCGGACACGGTCGCGAGCTGGCTCAACGCCAACGCCACGATCGGCGCGATCAAGGAGCCCGAGCCGGGCACGCCCAACCGCCTGCTCTTCATCCCGCCGGGCGCGGCACCGTCGTCGCCGGACGGGACCTACGCCTACGTCTACGCCAACGATCCGGACAAACCCGACTACATACCGGGTCCGGCCTTCCAGCGCAACACGACCGGGGGCATCAACCGGGTGACCCGGTCGGGCACCGGGACCTACCGGGTCCACCTGCCCGGGCTCGCCGGCACCGGCGGCATGGCGCACGCGGCCCTGGCCAACTCGGTCGGCGGGGTGTGCCAGATCGCCAGCGAGGGCAGTGACGGCCCCGAGCAGTTCCTTGACGTGCGGTGTTTCGGGGTCGACGGGCAACCGGCGGACGCCCGCTTCACGGCGTCCTACACGCGCCCGGCCGCCGGACTCAGCGGCGCGTTCGGGTATGTCCGGGCGACCCTGCGCGCACCCGGCCCGGGTGGGCCGGTCTACGGCGCCGGGGTCTCGTACAACTCCACCGGCCAGCAAAACTCCGTGACCCGCCTGGACGCGGGCCGGTATCGGGTCGACCTGCCCGGCCTCGGCGTGCCCGGCGGCACGGTCGTGGTCAGTGCGTTCGGCCCGGATCCGCGCAGCTGCACGCCGTTTGACTGGGACCAGTTGGGCACCATCGAGTCCGTGGTGGTGCACTGCCGCGACCTGACCGGGGCGTTCGCCGACAGCCTGTTCGCGGTCACGTTCGCCAACACCCGCTCGATCCTGGGCACCGCCGCCGTGCGCGGCCACGCCTGGGTGCCTGAGCTGGGCCCGGGCACGCCTTCGCACACACCCAGCCCGATCTGGGCGTTCAACTCGTCCGGCGGCCCGATCAAGGTGACCCGCGACGGCCTGGGCAAGTACGAGGTCGTGTTCGCCGGCCTGGCGAGCAGCACCCGGGGCCAGCCTGTGGCGACCGCCACCGGCGCAACGTCGGCGCGCTGCCGGACGTCGGGCTGGGACAACACCGGGACGGACCAATGGATCGACGTACGCTGCTTCACCGCCGCCGGCCAGCCGGCCGATGCCGAGTTCACCGTGCAGTTCGTCTGGTGATTGGAGCGCGCCGCCGCCGGTACGCCCGTAGCGAAAAGGGCTGACCGGCGGCGGGCCCCGCCGCTATACAGGAAGCATGCCGGACACCCCTCGCCCCTCGCGTGCCGTGTTGCTGCGATCCGTGCTGGGTGAGGCGTTGCGGCGCGCCCGGCTCGAGCAGGGCCGCACGCTCGCCGATGTCGCCCTGGCCGCGCGGATCTCCATGCCCTACCTGTCGGAGGTCGAGCGCGGGCGCAAGGAGGTCTCGTCGGAGGTGCTCGCCGCGCTGTGCGAGGCGCTCGGCATCGATCTGTCCGATCTGCTCATCACCGTCGTCGTCCGGCTCAACACGCAGCGGGTGGCGGTCGCCCCACCACCCGCACGCCCGGCCCGCCGCGCGGGCGACGCCTACGCGCTCGCGGCGTAGGCCGGCTGCTGGGTCACCAGTTTCACCGTCGTCACGATCTGGTCCGCTATGCCATACTCGACCGCCTCCTGCGCGGTGAGCGTCATGTGCCGGTCGATGTCGTGGCGCAGCTTGTCCACCGGATGGCCGGTGTGCCGGCTGAGGATCTCGTCCATCTCGGCCCGCATCCGCGCCACATCCCTTGCCCGCACGGCGAGGTCGGGCAGGCTGCCCTGGGCCACGTCAAACGAACCCTCCTCAGTGGACGGTTGGTGAAGGATCACCTTGGCGTGCTTGAGCATGGACCGCTTGCCGGCCGTGCCCGCCGCGAGCAGGACGGCCGCGGCCGACGAGGCCTGCCCGACGCAGAACGTCGCGATGTCGGGCCGGACATACTGCATCGTGTCGTAGATGGCGGTCAACGCGCTGTATGACCCGCCCCGCGAGTTGATATAGAAGCCGATCTCGAGCTCGGCGCTCTCCGCCTGCAGGTGCAGCAGCTGCGCGATGACCACATTGGCCACGTCGTCGTTGATTTCCGTGCCCAGGAAGACGATCCGCTCGGACAGCAGCCGCGAGTAGATGTCGAAGGCGCGCTCGCCACGGGAGGTCCGCTCCACCACGGTCGGAATCGTGTACTGGCCCATGGTTTCCCTCACATCCCGATCCGGTGCTTGTTCATGCTCGGCCGGACATCGGTGATCCGTTCGACGATGTGGTCGACGATCCCGTAGTCGCGGGCCTCCTCCGCGCTGAACCAGCGGTCGCGCTGGCCGTCACCGATGATGGTCTCCATCGACTGTCCGGTGTGCTTGGCGGTCAGCCCGCTCATCAGCCGGCTGAGCCGGTGCAGCTGGCCGGCGTAGATCTCGACGTCGGCCGCCGTGCCGCCCAGCCCCGCCGACCCTTGGTGCATAAGGATTTGCGCGTTGGGCAGGGCGAAGCGCTTGCCAGCCGCGCCCGCGCACAGCAGAAACTGTCCCATGCTGCCGGCCAGCCCCATCGCCATTGTGATGACATCGTTGGGGATCAGCTGCATGGTGTCGTAGATCGCCAGGCCCGCGAGCACCGAGCCGCCACGGGAGTTGATGTAGAGGGCGATGTCGCTGCGCGGATCCTCCGCCGACAGGATCAGCATTTGCGCGCAGATCCGGTTGGCGGTCTCGTCCTCGACATCCGCGCCCAGCACGATGATCCGCTCGTGCAGGAGGCGGCCTGCCAGCTGCTCATCGAGCGTCCCGGCCGTGGGGACTGTCCCGGCCATGATGGTCTCCTTCCTTTAAAAGCCTTGAAAAGCTTTATTTGATACGCGGTTCGCCCACCACGTTCCCTGGACTTCCCCCGCGGGCCAAGGGAATCTGCTCACAGCGACTCTGCTGTCAGCAGAGCGCACGGGTGGGATCGGCCCGACCCGGGGGCGGCAATAGCCCGAGATAGTCGGCGTCGCGGGTTGAGCCCGGGTTGGCTGGCGGATCGGGCGGGTGTGTAGCGTCAGTGTCCGTGCCGGAGGCTTTGGATGTCCACGATGTCGACGATGACGAGCCCGACCTGTTGCGCGCCATAGCGGAGGCCGCCGACGAGGAGGCCGCGCTCGCCGCGCTTTACGAGTTGAGCTGGGAGATCCTGCACCAGGGCACGGTCTATCCGCATACCGCACCGGCCGCACGGCAGCTCGCCGAGCTGTTGCCGGCGACGGGCGGCCTGCTGCGCGGCTACATCGTCGATCTGCTCGGCGATCTCGCGCATTCCTACGATTTGGATCCCGGCGACCCGATCCGGGCCGAGGTGCTCGCGGCCGTCACGGAACAGGTGGACCGGATCCTGCCGCTGCTGGCCGACGCCCATCCGTGGACTCGATACGCCGCGGCATACGCGCTGAGTGGCTGCCCGCAACGCAAGGCCGGGGTCGAGCCGGCCCTGCGGCAGCGGTGGGCCGAGGAAGCCGATCCGCGGGTGCGCGCCGGCCTGGTGATGGCCGTGACCGCGCTCGACCGCCGGACCGATCTGGTCGAGGAGGCCCTGGCGCCCGGGCAGCCCGCGGCCGTCCGCGCCGGAGCCGTGCTGGCGATCGTCCAATCCGGACGGAGGTGGCCCGGCAAGCGTGCGGTCGCGGCCGTGCGGGAGGCTTGGCGCGACGGCGATCCCTTCGCCGTGGCGGGTGCCGACTCTGACCAACGCTGGCAGCCCAAGGCATTTTACGCCGGCGCGCTGGAGGACCTGCTCGACCGGCTGGGCCCGGCCGAGCGGCCGCCGATCGTGGCGGCGCTGCTCGACTCGCCGGATCCGAAGGTCAGGGCCGAGGCCGCGATGCAGGCCGGCGACGCGATCGGCGAGTCCCGGTCGGTCCGCGGCCCCCTGACCCACGTGCTGATCCCGTCGCTGACCGACCCCGACCCGCTGGTCCGGCTCGCCGCCGCCGAAGCGATCCGCCGCGCAGGCCCCGCCGCAGCGGACGCCGCCGACGCCCTCGCCGCCGTCGTCGAGCGCCACGCCGAAACCCACAGCCACGAGCGCCACGCCGAGACCCACACCCACGCGCGCGACGACAAGGGCCACGAGCGCCACGCCGGGACCTACGACGACGCCCACGACGCCCACGACGGGACCCACAGCCACGAGCGCGACGACGCCCACGACGAGGCCGCCGGGCAGGCGCTGGCCGCCCTGTTCGAGCTCGGCGACCCTCGGGCCGCACGGCATTTGCCCGCCTTCATCCGCTCCGGCGCCGCGGCCGACGACATCGGCGCCTCCCTCGCCGCCGCCGGCACACCGGCCACCGCCGAATTGCTTGACGCGGTCCGGCACCGGCTGAGCGTGCTGACTACCGAGCCGCCGGCGGCCAAGCGGCACATCGACGTCCTGCGCTCCCGTCCCGGGCACGCCCACTACAGCGACTCCGAACTGACCACACTGCTCATCCTGGTGACCTCGTGGGGCCCAGCCGCCGCACCCTTGGTCACCGAGCTGACAAACCTGCTGCGCACCGGCCGGTGCGGCGAACGGATCCTGCACACCCTCGCCGCGATCGGCCCGGCCGCCATCCCCGCGCTGCCCGCCCTCGAGGCACACGCCGAAGCGATCCGCAGCGACTCCGACGACGATTTTGACGACGACCCCGACAACGACCCGGATGACGACGACGACCCCGACGACCACCACGACCACGACGACCACGACGACGGCGGCGACGACGACGACGACGATGAGGACTCCGACGAGGACTCCGATGACGATGACGACTCCGATTACGACCCGGAACTCATGGCCGTGGCCCACGCCCGCTGGCGCATCACCGGCGACCCGGAGCCCGCGATCGACGAGGCCTGGCGCCACCTCGGGGCGAGGGGGGCGGTCGACCTGCTCGAGCAGATCGGTGCCCCGGCCCGCCGCCTGGTTCCGCAGATCCGGCAGGCTCATCCCGGATGGCTGGAGACCAGCGAGTGGTACAACTCCGAGCGCATCGACGCCTCGCGCATGGTCTGGCAGTGGACCGGCGATCCGGCGCTCGCGTCGGCCATCGTCCGGGTCTTTTTCGACATCCGCGTCGGCTCCGGCTGGAGCTTCGGCCGTATCGAGGCCGCGATCCTCGCTGTGGAGCTGGGCGAGCACGCCGCCATCCCGGACGTGACCGAGCTCGCGACGGGCGGACACGGGTCATATGCGCAACAGGTGCGGGCCTGCCGTGCGCTCTGGCGGCTCACCGGCGATCCCGGCCCCGGCCTGCCGGCCATGCTCAAGCACATGATGACAGCCGATTACGCGCCGACGGCCGACAGCTGGACGCTCGTCCTCGACCTGCTGGCCGAGCTCGGACCCGCCGCCGCGCCGGTGCTCGGGTCGCTGAAGAAGCACGCCGAGCGCGACGAAACCATCGCGCGGCCCGGTGCGGTCGGGAACCCCGGCCATGCCGACGACCAGATCCGAGCCGCGATCCGCACCACAGTCCAGGCCATCGAAGCCGCCGCGTGAGGTGGGGCACCGTCCACATCGGACGGCGCCCCGCTGGTGCGCTGATCTGGTGCTCTGCCAAGGGTTAGCTGCAGGCGACTCCGTTGAGGCGCCAGCCCGTGGCCGCGCCGTTGGCGCCGCTGTAGGTGGCCTGGAAGCCGAAGCTCGCCGTGCCGTTGGTGGGAATGTTGGCGTTCCAGCCGCCGTCGAGCACGGTCACCTGGTTGCCGCTCTGCGTCGGGCGCGCGTTCCAGGAGTTGGTGATCCGCTGGTTGCCGGGGAAGGTGAAGTTCAGCGTCCAGCTGGTGATGGCCGGACCGCGGTTGGTGATGGTGACCGTGGCCGTGAAGCCGTCGGGCCACTGGCTGTCGATGCGGTAGTTCACCGAGCAGCCGCCGACCCCCGGTGACTGCGAGGGCGAGGGGGAGGTCGACGGTGACGGCGAGACCGACGGAGACACCGAGGGCGACGGCGACCTGGACGGCGACGGCGACATCGACGGAGACGGCGACATCGACGGAGACACCGGCGGGGAGGAAGGCGGCGTGGTCGGGCCGATCCCGTTCTGCGCCAGCTCAAACGCCAGGGCCGGCAGGAACTGGCCCGCGCCCGCGCGGCACCCGTCGGCCTCGCCCGGCGGCTTGCCCCACACAAACGCGTCCACCGTGGCCTCGCCCGTGTTGGTGGTCGCCGCGACGCCCGTGCCCCGTCCGGCAGGGTCGCACCACTCGCTGCCCAGCGGCCCGCGCCCGTTGCGGCTCACGTCGATCACCTGGTGCAGGTTGGCGTTGCCGAGCGAGTTGAGCACGTTGCGGCCGAAGTTGATTTCGTCGGCGGTCCACCGGAAGTTGGACATGTTGGTGTAGAAGCCCGCCGAGTTGTTCACGCCCGCGTCACGGAGACGGTTGGCCGTGTCCGCGGCGGCGTTCCACGCGGAGTGCCCCGCGTCGAGGTACACCTTGACATTGGGGTTGACGCTCTTCATCGCCGTGACCGCGCCACTGATCGACGCGTTGCGGGTGGCACGCTCGGTTGCCGACAGGCAGGTCTGCAGCGCGAGCGAGTCGGGCTCGAGCAGCACGACGACCGTGCGGTTGCCGAGTCCGGCGGCGAAGCTGCGCGCCCACGTGTCATAGGCGGGATAGGTGGGCGCACCGCCGGCGCTCGCGCCGCCGCAGTCGCGGTTGGGGATCATGTAGGGGATCAGCAGCGGGATCTGGTTGACCGCATTGGCCGCGTTGACGTAGGACGTGACGTCGGCCTGCACGGTGCTCGGGCTGTAGGTCGAGAACCACCTACCCTGCGGCTGGCTTCCGATGCGCGCGGCGATCAGCGACGCCCGCGAGTCGTTGGGGTTGGCCGCCAGCCACCGCTTCACCTGCGAGTTGGGGTCGGCGTAGAACGTGCCGGTCAGGGTGCCCGCGCTTGCCGGGACCCCGATCATTATCCAGGCCATCAGGCCCACCGCGACCACGGCGAGCAGGGCTGGGATAGAGCGTTTGGACACGAAAACTCCTCGAGACGTTTCGATATCGAAACGTCGCCGCGCCCCGGCTCCCAGCCCAGTTTAACGAGATCTTGGATGGTTGTGCATGCTATGGCGTGCACAACCATCCAAGATTCACAAAGCTTAGCGAGAGACCGCACAAGTAGCGGTCGCGGTCCTGGTCGGATCACTCTCGGAGGTGGCGCGCAGGGTGACGATCGCGGTGGGTGCGGCGGTTGAGGAAGCGGCCACGTGCACCAGAGCGTTGGTCGTGGCGCCGAAGCGCGCCGTCGCGAGCGCGCTGGGCAGGACCACCCGGTAGCCCGTCCCATTCACGGTCGCCGATAGCCGGTAGACGTCGGAGGTCAAGAACGCGCGCACGTCCTCGGGGTGGCCCGACCCGCTGCCGGCCGCCGTTCCGCTGTTGCGCAACGGGAACGTGCACGTTGCCCCGGCCGATGCCGATCCGCTGGAGGCACCGCCTTGCAGCGCGACCCCGCGCGGCTGCGGCCCGCGCCCGTCCAGCGACCGGATCGCGACCTGGTAGGACAGCACGCCGCTCGCGTCCCGGCCGGTGCCGATGACGTAGAAGTGCAACCGGTTGGGCGTGTCGACGTATTCGAACTGGCTGCCGGAATTGAGCCCCGCGTGGAAAAGGGCATCGTTGAGCTGCCGATAGTCGGCGATCGTCCGCATCACGGGTGTCCCATCGGGCCGCCGGAAGTCGACCATGTTGATGTCCTGGGGCTTGGCGTCGATCACCCACGTGAAACACAGATAGCCGCACGTGTTGGTCTCGGCGTTCTTGTTCTTGGCGAGCAGCACCCCGTTGTCGGGCGTGAACGAGTCGGCGCCGATGCGCTGCACGGTTTCCAGCGAATAGAAGTTGTAGACGGGCGATCCCGCGCACAGCGGGTTGGTGGAAATGTTGCACGTGGGTGTGCGATCCGCGCTCAGCTCGACCCGGATCCCCTGAATGTCCGAAGCGGACGGTATGGCCGAGCGCGCCTTCACGGTCGCCACCACCAGACCCGTCGAGGCGAGCGCGTCCCGCGACACGCGCAGCACCTGCGCCTCGGAGACGTGTCCCAGCTTGGTCTTGCTGCGCAGCGTCTGCCCGGCGGGCATCGACGCGCCCATGTTGGCCGGCACGACCCATCGCATGTGCGGGCCGCCGGGCCCGTTGAAGGAGCCGCGGTCCATCACGTCCCACGGGCCGGATCCGACCCGCCGATATGGTGTGACGTAAGGATTGTTGTTGTTGTCGGCGATGCCGAACGTGTGCACGATCTCGTGCGTGATGGTGCCGGAGCTCTCCCCCTGCCGCATGCTCGCGTTGCCCCACAGCATCGCGCCCGCCTTCCACGATGTCCACGGCACATACCTCGTGGGTGTCCAATTAGGAAGGTTGGGGTCGGGCGGGCCCCAGGAGTCCGGCACGTCTTCCCGAGTCTGGAAGCGCATCTCGCCGAACTCCTGCCACACGGACGTCTCGTCGTAGCCCGCGTACACCCGCAGCACCAGATCAAACTGGTTGCGGATGTCCTGCCCGGCGTCGGCCCGCCACAGCGCGTCGGCGTCGGGCTCGAGGCTGCCGTTGCACGTGAATCCGGCCGGGCAGTTGCCCTGCTGCCCGCCGATGTCGTTGAGGCCATATTGGAACAGGTTGCGCGGCATGCGATACGGGCCAAACGGCGTCATGCGCACGCCGATGCGCCCGTTGGTCTGCTCCATCCAGTATTCGTTGACCGTGTGCCCGTGGTTCAAAGCGCTTGGCGTGCCCCAAAAATCGGCGTAGAACCGGGCCACGTCCTGCCGCGGCACCGGGTCGATCTGCGGGTTGCCAAACGGGTCGCTCAGCCGCGGCTGCGTGATCACGAACGGCTGGTCGGCGAAGTCGACGGCGACCACCGCGACCCGAAGCAGCCGCTGGCTGGGCTGGCGGCTGGGGTTTGCCCAGTCCGCTCCCGGCACCGGTCGATAGTCGGACCAAGACATCTCTTGTTGATCTTGTACGCTCTGCGGGTCAAGCGGATCGTCGATCCACAGCAGCGGGGCCGGCTGGGCCGCCACCGGCGCGGGAAGGGCGAGAAGAAGCGCGGCGAAGGCAATCGCGAGTGCGCGCATGGGCATACACCTCCAACGAAAGGTGCGCCCGGCAACCCTAAACGATACCCGTCAATGCGACGCAGCAACAGCCGGGCCGCGGCTCGAGTGACACCGACACGCCCGACCCCTCGAACATGCCGTTCACGAACGACAGATTGAGCCCGCAGATCAGCTCCGTATGCGACTGCGCCAGCGCCTGGAACGGGCAGTTGCGCAGCACGATCCGGTTGCCCCGCCGCTCGGGCTCGAACCCCAGCTCCTCCAGCGCGCCCGGTCCGTAGGTGGCGCCGAGACCGCGCGCGATGCGGTGTGCCTCGGCGTCCGCGTTGGACGGCTCGGTGGCGACCGCGCCCGCGAGGATGCGGGCGATCAGCTCGTAGCGCCGCTGCGGGATGGACACGTCGACCGAGACCGGCGCGAAGTAGACCTTGGGCGAGCGCCCGCGCCCGGGCGTGGCCTCATATGCCGCCGAAAGCAGGTCCGCCTCGACCAGTTTGTCGAGGTGAAACGCCGCGAGCCCGCGAGACATCCCGGTCGCGTCGGCGGCCTCCTCCCTGCTCACGCGGTGGTCCTGCCGGCGCACGTAGTCGAACAGCGCACGGCGCGAGGGGTCGGCGAGGGTCATCACCGCGCTCCACGGGTCAACCATGCTGAACAGATTATCACCAACGATCGTTATTGAAATTCCGGGACGGGCCGTGCAAGATGACGACGTATGACGGTCACCACTGCGCGGCCGGGCATGGACTTGGCCGCGGCCGAGACAGCCGCCGCCGCGTTCATCGCCGCGCTCGGGCTCAAGCTCGACCCCGAGACACCGGGCCGGATGACGCGCGCCTACGCCGAGCTGCTGACGCCGCGCGACTTCCGGCTCACGACGTTCGACAACGACGAGGGCTACGACGAGCTCGTGCTCGCCCGGGACATCCCGATCAGGTCGGTGTGCGAGCACCACCTGCTCCCGTTCGTGGGCGTGGCGCACGTGGGCTACCTGCCGGGCAAGCGCATCCTCGGCCTGTCCAAGCTGGCCCGCGTCGTCGAGCTGTTCGCCCACGGGCCGCAGGTGCAGGAGCGCCTGACCAAGCAGATCGCCGACTGGCTGTGCGACCAGCTCGACCCGCGCGGTGTCGGTGTGGTCATCGAGGCCGAGCACTTGTGCATGACCCTGCGCGGTGTGCGGGCCGTC
The DNA here is from genome assembly GCA_044869915.1 of Allorhizocola sp. Classification (GTDB taxonomy): domain Bacteria; phylum Actinomycetota; class Actinomycetes; order Mycobacteriales; family Micromonosporaceae; genus Allorhizocola. The sequence continues at coordinate 20,905 of JBIOYB010000562.1, read as the reverse complement.
GGCGCGCGCACGGTGACCTCGACACTGCTGGGCTGCCTGCGGGAGGACGCCCGCTCGCGTGCCGAATTCTTCGCCCTCACGGGAAACCTCACGGGAAATCTCATCGGAAATCGAGGCTAGCCATGTTTGTCATCGTTGGGGCGTCACTGGCCGGCGCCAACGCGGCGGGCGCACTGCGCGCCGAGGGCTTCACCGGCCCGCTGACCATGATCGGAGCCGAGACCGAGCGGCCCTACGAGCGGCCGCCGCTGTCGAAGGGCTACCTGATAGGCAATCAAGACCGTAAATCGCTCTACGTCGACGTGCCCGGCGACGCGGACCTCATGCTCGGCGAGCCCGCGACCGCGCTCGATCCGGCGGCGCACACCGTGACCCTGCGCGACGGGACCGTGATCGGATACGAAAAGCTTTTGCTGGCAACGGGAGCCACCCCCAAGCGGCTCGACGTGCCCGGTGTCGAGCTGCCGCACGTGCGCTACCTGCGCACCCTGGCCGACAGCGTCCAGCTGCGCGCCGACATGCAGCAGGGCACGCGCGTGGTCGTGATCGGGGCGGGCTGGATCGGCCTGGAAACCGCTTCCGCCGCAAGGCATTACGGCTGCGACGTGCACGTGGTGGAGCAGGACAAGCTGCCGTTGCGCGCGGCGCTCGGCGACGAGGTGGCCGCCGTGTTCCGTGACCTGCACGAGGCGCACGGCGTGACGTTCCACTTTGGACGCGGGATCGCGGCGATCTCCGAGCGCTCGGTGGTCCTCGACGACGGCTCCGCCCTCGGGGCCGATCTCGTGATCGTCGGCGTGGGCGTGGCGCCCAACGCCGAGCTGGCCGTGTCCGCCGGGCTGGCGGTCGACGACGGGGTGCTGGTCGGGCCCGACCTGCGCACGTCGGATCCCGACATCTACGCGTGCGGCGATGTCGCGCGGTGGCAGCACCCGCTGACCGGCGCTCGCATGCGCGTCGAGCACTGGGAAAACGCACGCCAGAGCGGGCGGGCCGCGGCGCGCGCGATGCTGGGGCAGGAGGTCTCCTACGACTGGATTCCCTACTTCTTCAGCGACCAATACGACCTCGGCATGGAGTATTCGGGCTTCGCCGAGCCGGGCGGCTACGACCGGGTCGAGTTCGCCGGGGATGTCGGCAAGCGGGAGTTCATCGCGTACTGGCAAAAAGGCGATCGGGTCATCGCGGGGATGAACGTCAACATCTGGGACGTGCACGACGAGATCCGGGAAAAGATCGCGGCCGGATTGCTACGTTGAGATCATGGCCAACAGCATCATTCACTTCGAGATCCCGGCCGACGACATCGACCGGGCCAAGCGGTTCTACGCCGAGGCGTTCGGGTGGCGCATCGAGGCCTACCCAGGCATGAACTACCACGGCGTGATGACCACAGAGGTCGATGACAAGCAAATGCCGGTCAAGCCGGGCGCCATCAACGGGGGCATGTTCCAGCGCGACGATACCTGGAAGATGCCCGGCCCGGTGCTGACCATCGGCGTGGACGACATCGACGAGGCCCTGCGGGCCGTGGAGAAGCAAGGCGGCAAAACCCTGCGCGGCCGGGAGGCCGTCGCAGACATGGGCTTCACCGGCTACTTCACGGACCCGGAGGGCAACATCGTGGGGCTCTGGCAAAACGCGGGCTAAACCGTTGTCAGCCAGACCCGCATCATTTGCATCACAAACTCGGCGGCCGGGTCGCTCGTGCCGCCGACGGCCTTGACCACCGCCCAGTCGACGCCAGCCCGCTGGGCGGCGGCGAAGACGCCCGCGCCATCGGTCTCAGCGGCCATGGCGCCCGGATGCGCGTCGAGCGCCGCGGCCCGCCGGGCGGGCGTGTCCATGGGGACGCCCGCCGACAGGACTGGTCCAAAGTGGACTCGCCCGCGCCGCCAGCCGATGGTCGCGAGCGTGCAGCGGTCGAGCATGCGCACCGACCGCGGCACCAGATCGGGCAGGCGCGGCTCGAAGCCGGGGCCGACCACCCGGAGCATTGTGGCGACGACGATGTCACCCGGCCGGTGGTGATCGAGCGGGCCCAGGCCTGTCGCCGTGCCGACGCCGATCACCGTGCGGGGCTGTGCCGCCCGGATCAGATCGTCCGTGTCGTGGGCGCCATCCATGCCACCGTTGGCGCCCACGGACGCGCCGGCCGCGCTGTCCGTGCCGCGCCACACCGCTATGTGCGGCACGACGCCCAGCACGCGCGCCGCCGCGGCCGCCACCGCGTCGCGTGTGGCCTCATCGCCCACGACCAGCAGGACCTGCGGGTCTCCCACCGTGCGAGAGCACTCCTTCCATTGCTGCAGGACTGTCATGGCTAAACCTCCTCTATAAGTCTCAGTCGGACAGGACCGCCGAGGTGCCCGTCAGTCGCACACTGTGACCGCCAGCCGCGGGGTGCGCGGAGGCATGCTGCTGATCGTGAGCATGCGCACGACGAACTCCGCGGCGTTGGCCGCCGCGACGTCCTGATGCTCCTTGGTCTTTTGGTAGCCCCAGTCGGCGATCCCCTTGACCACGATCCAATCCACTCGGTCCTTGGCCGCCGCGGCATAAAGCGCCGCGCCCTCCATGTCGCCGCCGATCGCATCGGGGAATTCGGCTTTGCAATTTTCCCTGTACCGCCGGGAGTCCACGAGCGTGTTGGCCGACAACATCAGTCCAAAGTGGATCTCCGGCGCCGCCGACCCGTTGGCGCCGGCCGACCCGACCGGCCTCGCCCGCCCGATCGTCGCCGCGTTGAAGCGGTCGAGCAGGAGGACCGAGGAGTGCACCCGCGCGCCGCGCCGCAGGACGATCGTGGCCCCGCTCGGCCCGTCGACGACCCGCTGGTGATCGAGCTCCTGAACGTTGCGCGACACCAGGATGTCGCCGATGCGTTGCTCGTCCTCGCGCAGGCCGTAGCAGATGCCCACGAGGATCAGATAGTCGGGACGGCACGAGCGCAGCAGCGACGCCGCTGTCAGCATCATGCCGGCCGGCCCCACGCCGCCCTGCTCGACGGACTGGGCCAGGCTGATCTCGGCGCCGCCCACGCGGCCTAGTTGAAAAACGGTGTGATCGCGGTAGACCTGCTTGTGATGATCTGTGCCGTTGGCCGACCGCACAGCACGCATCACGGCGTCTCGCTCGCCCTGTGTCACCACGAGAATCAGGATCGAGACACCAGACATGATCGAGCCTCCCCTCCCCCGCACGATTTTGTGTCTAACTGACGATAGCTACTATCGCACATCCACGCTATAAATTTACGATGCGCGTGTGACAGTGACACAATCGTGGCCGTTGATCCGCAGGGTGGCGATCCCGTTGCTGCTCATGACATTGCTGCTAGCGTCGCCGTCGATCATCGGCCTTGCCGTCTTCCGTCGGATCGATCTGGCCGGCGCGCGCGAGTTCTACGGCGGGATCTTCGCCTTCGGGCTGCTGCTCGAGGTCGCCGCGTTCGCGTCCCTGCTCATCGTCGGCGTGCTGCGGGAGTGGGTCTTCCGCGTCGACGCGACCGTGAAGGTCCGCCCGGAGCACCAGGTCCTGCAGACCATCACCCAACCGCTGATCCTGCTCGTCGCCCTCGTGATCGCGCTCTCCGGCGTGACGATGCCCGGGCCCAGCGCGCTCGTCTACCTGTCGATGCTCGCCATGGTCGTGCTCATCCTGATGGGCACCTATGCGATGCGCCTGTCCGCCCGCCGGGCCGGGCGCCCGACGCTGTGGCTGCGGCTGGAGGAGTGGCATGGCAGGCGCTGGTCCGAGGCGCCACCGTCCGAGCGGCGCGTCACGCTCGGCCGGCTGGAGCGGGCGCAGCAACGGCTCCGCCTCGCCTCGCCACGCGTGGCCCGATGGACCGTGTCGCACGGTGTCGCCCGGGTCGGCCGGTGGCAGCTGGCCGGCTTCGCGCTCATGACGATCTTCGGGCCGGTGATGCTGGCATGGGGCGGGAAACCGGCGTGGGCGGCCGCGCTCGCCGTGGTGCTCGGTCCCGCGATCGTGTGGCTACGCTTCCGGTTGGAGCGGTGGTATGCACTTCGTTCGCTCGACGAGCTCGCCCGGTTCGCCGGGCGTGTGCGCGCCAAACTCGCCCACCTGCCGCTGGTGCGGGTGCTCGTGCTGACCACGACGCCGGTGGAGACGGTGTCGGTGTTGGACGCGGTCGCGACGGCCAACGGCATCCGGCCCGAGCGCGACCAGGACGGGACGTCCGTGGTGTGGCGGTTGGGCGCGATTGGCGCGCACGAAATCCTTCTCGCGCAAAGCGTCGAGCCCGGCAGCGGCGGGCCGGGCGGTGCGATGCTCGTGGCAGATGAGGTGCTGCAGGCCAAGCGCGCCGAGGTGGTCATCCTGGCGGGCGCCGCGCACGGCTTGCAGCCCGGTGCGCAAAATCTGGCCGAGGTCGTCGTGGCCCGGCGATTGATCGCGGTCGGTGCGGGCGGGGTCAACGTGCCGCCCTCGGTGCTGTTGCTCGACCGGGCCAACGCGGCCACGGTCGGGTGGGCCGGGAGGGTCCACTTTGGCACCGTGCTCAGCTCGGATCCGCACCTGGTCAACGAGATGGACCGGTTGCGGGCGCGCTACCCCGAGGCGATCGCGCTCGAGACCAGCGGGGTGGGCGTCTACGCGGTGGCGGCGCGGCGTCTGCGCACGGCATGGATCGTCATCCAGGCCGTCGCCGGGTGGGGCCCGCGGCCGCCGCACGACGAGCGGGCGGCGGCCAAGGCGGCGGCCGAGTTCGTGGTGCACGTGCTGCGCGAGTGCGAGCTCAGTAGCGCTCTCTCAGCATCGGGGGATACAGGGTGACCGCGCGCGTGGAGGCCCGGCGATAGAGCGTCGCGGGCCGGCCGTTGGCCAGCTGACGCTTGGCGCGCGTGGCCACGACGAAACCCTTGGTGCTCAACACCTTGCGGTGGAAGTTGCGCGGGTCCAATCCGGACAGACCCCACACCACCTCATAGACCCGGCGCAGGTCGGCCATGGTGAAGCGGGGCGGGCAGAAGGCTGTCGCCAGCGTGGTGTGCTCGAGCTTGCGTCGGGCGGCCTCCACCGCGTCGGACAGGATCTGGCGGTGGTCGAAGGCCAGCGGGACCCGGCCGGTCAGCAGCTGCGCGACCGGATGCCAGCGCGGGCGGCCGGCGGCGGTGTCGGGGGCGTGGTCGCTCACGCTGGGCTGGATCGCCAGGTAGGCCACGGCTATCACACGGCCGCGCGGATCCCGGTCGCGCGCGCCATAGGCGCCCAGCTGCTCCATGTGCAGGTCGCTGGTGTCCAGGCCGGTCTCGGCGGCGAGCTTGCGCGCGGCGGCCGCGTCGAGGTCGTGGTCGTTGGCCAGCAGGAAACCGCCAGGAAATGCCAGCTCACCCTCGAACGGGTCGTGACTGCGCTCGATGAGCAGCACCTGCAGCTCGTCTTCGCGGATCGTCAGGATGACCGGGTCGACCGCGATGAGCACCTTCTCCTTGCCCTGGGCTTCCTTCGCCACGGGCAAGAGGATAAACGTCAGCCTGACGCGAATCCAAACCGACATCGTTCGATATTGTCGCCTTGGCAACGGGCGGGAGGGCCTACTGGCCGAGCTCGGTGAGGAGGTCTCGTTCGCGGGCCGCGCTCAGGCCGGCCTTGCGGGGACGGTCGAGGCCGAGGGTGCGTTCCCAGGTGAGAGTGTCCGCGAGGAGCTCGGCCAGCGGGCGGTGGCGCAGGCCGGCGTCGGCGGCGGCCGCGCCGCTGCGGGCGGACCAGCCGGCATAGGCGGGGTCGGCCAGCCACAGCGGCAGGGACTCCGGGCCCATGTATTCCTTGACGCCCTGGGCGACCAGCCAGTCGGAGCCGGCCCAGACCACCGGCCCGGTGTGCGCGCCGACCTCTCGGGCCAGCTCGAGCAACTGTCCAAACGCGACGACCGGGCCGACCGCGTTGAAGGTGCCGGTGGTGCCCGCCTCGGCGCAGTCGAGCAGCCACGCGGCCAGGTCACGCACGTCGACGGTCTGGGTGGGCGCCATGGGCACGTCGGGCGCGAGCATGGGCGCGTGCGGGTCGCGGGCGGCCCGCGCGACCCAGTAGCCCGCGCGGTCGCTGGCGTCGCCCGGCCCGCCGATGAGGCCGGCGCGCGCGATGAGCAGGCGATCGCCCACGGTCTCCAGCGCGGCCTGCTCGCAGGCGACCTTGGCCGGGCCGTACTGCTCGCGATCGACCGCGTCCAGGGTCGTGGGCTCCAGCAGTAGGGACGACTCGTCGGCGCCGACCATGTCATTGGAGGCGTAAACGTTGCCCGACGACACGTATGTCCAGTGCCGGCTGCGCGCGCCAAATGAGGAAAGGGCGCCACGCACCATGCCGGGCTGCCAGCTCACGTCAAACACGGCGTCGAACGCGCGCCCGGCCAGCGGCTCGTATGCGCCCGGCAGCGTGCGGTCGGCCGCGATCAGGGTCGCGCCCTCGGTCACCTCGCCGCTCTCGCCCCGGGCCACGCACGTGACCGCATGCCCGCGTGCCACGGCCTGCTTGGCGATCTCGCGGCCGAGCCAGGCCGTGCCGCCCAAAACCAGGATCTCCACCCGGCCCACCCAACCACGCCCCCGGCCACGCTCCAAGGAAATTAGCTCGCAGCAGAGGTCGGCTTCCCGTATCTGGTACGATATACGCCCAACGGAGTTCCGATCGCATCGCGATCGCCCGGCGGCGTCATCCTGACGATCTTTGATCACGAAGTGGTCAAAGATCGGGCTTGGACGGCGTCGCCCTAAAGGGACGATCGCCCGCGACTTGCTTTAGCAGGAGCAAAGAAACTAGGAGTTGCCTTGCAGGCCGATCAAATCCGGATCATTGGCGCACGAGAAAACAACCTGAAGAACATCACGCTCGAGATCCCCAAACGGAAGATCACCGTCTTCACCGGGGTCTCGGGGTCGGGCAAGTCATCCATCGTCTTCGACACCATCGCGGCCGAGGCGCAGCGGCAGCTCAACGAGACCTTCACAGCGTTTGCCCGGGCCCGCCTGCCCAAATATGGCCAGCCCGACATCGACGCCATCGAAAACATCTCGGCCTCGATCGTGGTCGATCAGAAGCGCCTCGGCGGCAATTCGCGCTCCACCGTCGGTACCATAACGGATATAAATTCTTTGTTGAGACTGCTCTTTTCCCGAGCGGGCCAACCGTTTCACGGCTACTCCAACGCCTTCTCCTTCAACGATCCGGCCGGCATGTGCCCGGCGTGCGACGGTCTCGGCAAGACCATCCGGCCCGACCTCGACAAGCTCCTGGACAGGACCAGGTCGCTCAACGAGGGCGCGATCCTCTACCCCACGTTCAACGTCGGCAGCTGGTTCTGGAAGGCGTTCGCCATGACCGGCTACTTCGACATGGACAAGAAGCTGGCCGACTACACCGAGCCGGAGTGGGAGCAGTTCCTGCACGGCGAGGCCAAGCTCAAGGTGAAGTTCGCCGGCGACGACTTCAACTCCAAATACGAGGGTCTGCTGGTCAAGTTCACCCGGCTCTACATCAAGAAGGACGCCGAGGAGATGGCCGAGAGCACGCGGGCTGTCGTCGAGCGGTTCGTCACCACGCGCACGTGCGAGGAGTGCGGCGGCAAGCGGGTCAACAAGGCGGTGCTCGGCTGCCTCATCGACGGCTACAACATCGCCGATCTGACCGCGATGGAGGCCAGCGACCTGGTCGGGGCGCTGCGCAAGCTGAGCGGCCCGCGGCCCGTCCTGGACAGCCTGGTCGACCGCGTACAAAATCTGGTCCACATTGGACTCGGCTACCTCAGCCTCGACCGGGAGACCTCCACCCTGTCCGGCGGCGAGTCGCAGCGCATCAAGATGGTGCGCCACCTGAGCTCCAGCCTGACCGAGATGATGTACATCTTCGACGAGCCGAGCGTCGGCCTGCACCCGCGCGACGTGCAGCGGCTCAACGAACTGCTCGTGAAGCTGCGCGACAAGGGCAACACCGTGCTCGTGGTCGAGCACGACCGCGACGTCATCGAGATCGCCGACCACGTGATCGACGTCGGGCCCAAGGCGGGCGCGCACGGCGGCGAAGTGGTGTTTTCGGGATCCGTCGCCGCGTTGGCCAAGGCCGACACGCTGACCGGCCGGCACATGCGCCACCAGCTCCCGCTCAAGCAGGACCCGAAGGAGCCCACCGGCTGGATGCCGGTCACCAAGGCCGACCTGCACAACCTCAAAGACGTGAGCGTGCGCATCCCGACCGGGGTGCTGACCGTCGTGACCGGAGTGGCCGGGTCGGGCAAGAGCACACTGATCAACGACGTGTTCGTGGGCCAACATCCGGACGCGATCGTCATCGACCAGAGCGCGGTCGGGGCCAACATCCGGTCCAACCCGGCGACCTACACGGGGCTGATGGACGACATCCGCAAGCAGTTCGCCAAGGCCAACGGGGTGGACGCGGGGCTGTTCTCGTTCAACTCCAAGGGCGCCTGCCCGGCCTGCCAGGGGCTGGGCATCATCTACACCGATCTCGCGTTCATGGATGGGCTCAAGTCCACCTGCGAGGAGTGCGGCGGCCAGCGCTTCAAGCCGGAGGTGCTGGAGTATCGCCTCAACGGCAAGTCGATCAGTGAGGTGCTCGACATGACCGCCGAGGACGCGGTCGGCTTCTTCGGCGGCAAGAAGCGCATCCTCGCGGCCATGGTCGATGTCGGGCTCGACTACCTCAAGCTGGGTCAGCCGCTGAGCACCCTGTCGGGCGGCGAGTGCCAGCGCATCAAGCTCGCCACCGAGCTGCACAAGAACGGCGAGATCTACGTGATGGACGAGCCGACCACCGGGCTGCACATGTCGGACATCAAGCACCTGCTGGAGATCTTCGAACGGCTGGTGGCCAAGGGCAACTCCGTGATCGTGATCGAGCACAACCTCGACGTCATCAAGAACGCCGACTGGATCATCGACCTCGGTCCGGAGGGCGGCAGCCAGGGCGGCCAGATCATGTTCGAGGGTCCGCCGACCGAGCTCATCAAGAAGGACACGCACACGGCAAAATACTTGCGTGCAAGTTCTTGAGGCAGTCCTCGAGCGCATCACGTATGCCAATGAGGAGACCGGCTATACGATCGCCCGCGTGGCCGTCGACCGGTCCGGCAACGATCTTCTGACCGTTGTCGGGCCGCTGCTCGGCGCGCAGCCCGGCGAAAGCCTCCGGCTGCAGGGGCACTGGACCACGCACCCGCGCTACGGTCGGCAGTTCGAGGTCGAGTCCTACACGACCGTGCTGCCCGCGACCATCAAAGGCATCGAGCGCTACCTGGGATCGGGGCTGATCAAGGGCATCGGCCCCAGGCTCGCCGAGCGGATCGTCGAGCACTTCGGCCTCGACACCCTGCGCGTCATCGAGGAGGAGCCCGGCCGGTTGGTGGAGGTGCCCAAGCTGGGGCCCAAGCGCACCAAGATGATCGGCGAGGCGTGGGAGGAGCAGAAGCAGATCAAGGAGGTGATGATCTTCCTGCAGGGCGTGGGCGTGTCCACCTCGCTCGCCGTGCGGATCTACAAGCAATATAAAGACGCTTCGATCTCGGTGGTACGCAACGAGCCGTATCGCCTCGCCGCCGACGTCTGGGGGATCGGCTTCAAGACCGCCGACACGATCGCGAAGGCCGTCGGCATCCCGCACGACAGTCCACAAAGGATTAAGGCGGGCCTGCTCTACACGCTCAGCGAGGCGGCCGACAACGGGCACGCCTATCTGCCGCGCCCCAACCTGATCGGCGACGCCGCGAAGATCCTCGAGGTCGACGTCGGCCTGATCCAACCCTGCCTGGCAGACGCTCTTGCTGATTCGGAAGGGCTCACCCACGAGCTGATCGGCGGCGTGCCGGCCGTGTACCTGACGCCCTTCCACCGCGCCGAGACCAACCTCGCGGCCTCGCTGCTGGGCCTGCTCAACGTCGACAAGGATCGGCTGGCGGCCTTCCAGGACGTCGACTGGGATCGGGCGTTCGCGTGGCTGAAGGCCGACCTCGCACCCGAGCAGCGGCAGGGCGTGCAGATGGCGCTCACGCGCAGGGTCGGCGTGCTCACGGGCGGACCGGGCTGCGGCAAGAGCTTCACCGTGCGGTCCATCGTGCAGCTCGCCATCGCCAAGCGGGCCAAAATCGTGCTCGCCGCGCCCACCGGGCGGGCCGCCAAGCGCCTCACCGAGCTCACCGGGCACGAGGCGACCACCGTGCACCGGCTGCTCAAGCTCCAGCCCGGCGGCGAGCCGAGCTTCGACCGCGACAACCCGCTCGACGCCGACCTGGTGGTGGTCGACGAGGCCTCGATGCTGGACCTGTTGCTGGCCAACAAACTCGTCAAGGCGGTCGCGCTCGGCGCGCACCTGCTCTTCGTGGGCGACGTCGACCAGCTGCCGAGCGTGGGCGCGGGCGAGGTGCTCAAGGACATGCTGGGCGCCGAAACCATCCCGCACGTGCGGCTGACCCAAATCTTCCGGCAGGCCAGCGAGTCCGGCATCGTGGTCAACGCGCACCGGATCAACCGAGGCGAATTCCCACAGCTGAAGGGCTTCCCCGACTTCTTTTTCTTCTCGTGCGACGACAACGACGCGGTCGCCCCGCTCGTCGTCGACCTGGCCGCGCGGCGGGTGCCCAGGCGCTTCGGCCTCGACGCCAGGCGGGAAATCCAGGTGCTCGCTCCCATGCACCGCGGTCAGGCGGGAGCCGGCAACCTCAACACGGCACTGCAGGAGGCGCTGACCCCGTCCCGCGACGGCACGCCCGAAAAGCGTTTTGGCGCAAGGGTTTTCCGGGTGGGCGACAAGGTGACCCAGATCCGCAACAACTACGAGAAGGGCCGGGCGGGCGTGTTCAACGGGACGGTCGGCGTGGTCACGGCGCTCGACACCGAAGGGCACAGCCTGACCGTGCGCACCGACGAGGACGAGGACATCCTCTACTCGTTCGACGAACTCGACGAACTGATGCACGCCTATGCGATCAGCATCCACCGCTCGCAGGGCTCCGAATACCCGGCCGTCATCGTGCCCATCACCACCGCGAGCTGGATGATGCTGCAGCGCAACCTGCTCTACACGGCCGTCACGCGAGCCAAGAAGCTGGTCGTCATCGCGGGCTCGGCCAAAGCGCTCGGGGTGGCCGTGAAGACACTCGGCGCCGGACGACGCCATACGGCGCTGGCACACCGGCTAGGGTCAACCTTGTGATCCTGCACATCGAGGCGACCGACACGACACCGGTCTACGAGCAGATCCGCGGCCAGATCGCCGAGCAGATCGCCCGGCAGGAGCTGCCCGCCGGCACCAAGCTGCCCACCATCCGGGCGCTGGCGGCCGAGCTCGGCCTCGCCGTCAACACCGTCGCGCACGCCTACCGCGAGCTGGAGTCGGCCGGGCTCATCAACACCCGCCCGCGGCACGGCACGACGGTCGCGTCGAGCAACTCGTCGCGGGCGCTGCTGCGCGAGGCCGCCCGCGACTACGCCCTCCTGGCACGCCGCTTGGGCGTCGGCCGCGACGAAGCCCTGGCCGAAATCAGCGCCTACCTCGCGCCCGACTCCACGCCGCTCTAATCCGACCCGCTTCGCAGGACGAGATCCCAGTCGACCGTGCGGGCCCAATCGGCATAGCTGTGCCAGCCCACGTCCGGGTATCGGGCATGCAGCCCGTCGGCGTCGACGAAATCGGTGTTGTCCTCGAAATGCTGGAACATGTCGGCGATCTCGTCGCCGGCCCAGTGACGGACCTGGTCCAACGGCAGCCGCTGGTATGGGATCTCGCGGCCGAGCACCTCGCTGAGGATCCGGGCCGCCTCTTCACCGGTCACCCGGTCGGAGACAACGTCGATCCGTTCGCCGATAAACCGCTCTGGTTGCTCGACGGCAAGCACGGCGAGTCCGGCGATGTCCCGGACCGTCACCTGGTCCAGGGGCTTGCCCGCCGACAGCGGGTTTGCCAGGACGCCGTCGGCAAGGCGGCTGAACCCGACGTTGAGAACGTTCTCCATGAAGTACACGGGTCCGAGGACGGTCGCCCGTATCTCCTGGCCCCGCAGGTAGGCCTCGACGAGCTGCTTGCTGTTGGCATGGTCGATGTCTGTTTCCGCCTGCCTATCGGCACCGCGCACCGAGGAGTAGACGAGGTGCGCGCCCGCCCGCGCCGCGACGTCGACCAGCAGGCGGCCCTGGGCGACCTCCTCGTCCTTCCCACCGGATCCGAACGGTACGGACAGGCCGAAAATCGCGTCAACGCCCCGAGCCGCGGCCGCGAGCGCCTCCGGGTCGGCCAGATCGCCGGTGACGAGCCGTGCCCCGGCAGTGGACAGTGCCCGGGCGGATGGCGACTCGGGCGACCGCACGTAGGCGGTGACGTCGTGGCCGCGCTTGAGCAGAAGCTCGGCGACGGCACCACCCTGTTTGCCGGTGGCGCCGATGACGAGAACGGTGGTCATAGGTGAGGCTCCTTGGTCGCATTCGTGGACAGCGCCGATTCTCTGGCCTCAACCTCAGTTGAGGTCAAGTGCTACGGTCGGCCCATGCTGCGGCCCCGCACCACATTCCACGAATTGACCGTCGGGCAGGTCGCCGACCGCAGCGGCGTCGCAATCTCCGCGCTGCACTTCTACGAGCGCCAGGGCCTGATCCGCAGCACCCGGACGGCGAGCAACCAGCGCCGCTACAGCCGGGACACGCTGCGCCGGGTCGCCTTCATCCGGGCATCCCAGCACGTCGGCATCTCGCTCGCGGTGATCCGGCAAGCCCTCGACCAGCTGCCGAGCGAGCGCACCCCGACCCGCGAGGACTGGGCCCGCCTGTCCGTAGGCTGGCGGACCGAACTCGACGCACGCATCGCCCAGTTACAGGCACTGCGGGACGACCTCACCGAATGCATCGGATGCGGCTGCCTGTCGCTGCGGGTCTGCCATCTGACCAACCCGCGCGACGTCCTGGGCCGCGAAGGCCCAGGCGCACGCCGCCTCCCGACTCAGTGAGCGGCCCGAATCAGTGTGCGGTTATCTCATCCCTCGCACCTGATTCCACGCCGTAATCACCCACTCGACCTGACCCAGCAAAGAAAGCCCCGCGATCGTGAGGAACAGCCCGATCGCCACGTGCGACAGGACGGCGCCGCGGCGCGTCCTGCCGAGCAACCGCTCCACCACGACGCTGCCCGCCAGGCGGGACACGGCAAACAGACCCACCGCGATCAGGAAGATCAGGAACAGGACCAAGCCGGCGCCGGTTGTCTGGGACTGCGCCGCCCACATCACCCAGCACACAAACAGCACGATGGCGCCGAACACGCTCCACCGCCCGCCCCGGCGCAGGTTGCGCAGCCGCACATTGAGCGGCACACTCGGCCGGCGCCCGGTCATCGTCGGCTCGGGCGTCAGCACATGCGTGGGATCACGCTGCTCCGGAATCGCGGCCTTGCCCGGCCGGTACAGCTTCTCCGTCGGAAATTCCCTCGTGCGATCCAGACGGTTATTCACGTTCGAAAGCGTAACTGGCTTGCTCAACTTTGCCGAGCGGACTATGAAGCTCGTATGGGGTACGCCGTTCGCACGGGCGCAGCAACCGATCTCGAACCGGTGATGGAGCTGCTGTTCACCGCGTTCCACAACGACACCGATGACCTCGAGGCCGTCGAGGCCGCGCGACTCGTCTTCGAGCCCGAGCGGTCGCTGCTGGCCGTCGACGACGAGGACGGCCAGCTTCTCGCCCACGTGTCGGCGTTCAGCCGGTCGCTCAGCGTGCCGGGCGGTGTCGCGGTGCCCGCCGCGTTCGTGTCGATGGTCTCGGTCGCGCCGCACGCCCGCCGGCGGGGCCTCGCCTCCGAGCTGTTGATCCGCCAGATGCACGAGATGCCCGAGCCGCTGGCCGTGCTGTGGGCCAGCGAGGGCCGGATCTATCAGCGGTTCGGCTACGGGTGCGCCGCGCGCCAGGTCGCGTTGTCGGTGGATGCCCGCGAGATCCGGCTCAACGCGCCGCGCGCGCCGCACAGCCGCATCCGCGCGGGCAAGGCCCCGGCGTTGCGCAAGGAGATGACAGAGATCTACGAGGCCGTGCGGCTGCAGCGGCCCGGCTGGGCCGACCGCACCGAGGCGTGGTGGGATTACCTCCTTGCCGAGATCAAGTCGCGGCGGGCGGGCCACACGGCGCGCCAGGCGATCGTGCACGAGGGACCGTCCGGAGTGGACGGTTACGCGCTGTTCCGGACGAAGGGCTCGTGGGACAACGCCGGCCCCAACGGCGAGGTCTCCGTGCAACATGTGGTGGCGGCCAATCCCGTTGCCTATCAAGAAATTTGGCGATACCTGCTGAGCCTCGACCTGACCCGCACGGTCAACCTCAACTTCGGCGCAGCCGATGAGCCGCTGTTCGAAATGGTCAACGAACCGAGGCGGCTGGGCACGATCGTCAAGGACGGGCTCTGGCTTCGCGTCGTCGACGTGCCCGCGGCCCTCGCCGCGCGCCGCTTCCCCACCCACGATCTCGTCATCGGCGTGCGCGACACCCTCATGCCGGCCAACACGGGACTCTTCCGGCTCTCCGGCGAGCGCACCACCGATCCCGCCGACGTCACCATGGACGTGGGCGCGCTGGGCGCGCTCTACCTCGGCGGCGGTTCGGCCAGTGCGCTCGCCACGGCCGGCCGGCTTGAGTGCGCCGGCTCTTGGGCAGTCGAGGACACCCTCGCCCGCGTCGACGCGGCGTTCCGGTGGCATCGGGCCCCGGCCGGGATCGAGATGTTCTAATGGAGCCCATGGGCATACACCCAGACGACCAGGATCTCGAGCGCGGGCTGCGCGGCCTCATCGGCCCCGGCGCCTCGCAGGTGAGCATTTCCGCCGCCATGCGCGCCCGTGATGCCGCCCGCGCCACCGACGAGGATCTCGCACGGGCCGAGGCCGAGCTCGCGATCGTGCGGCGCGGCTGGCAGCCCCGCGACCCGCTGCGCTGACCCTCGTCGCACCACTTTGGACACGCCACTTCACCAGCGATATCGCCCGGAACAACACTCGTGATATTGGTGCTGATATCGTCGGCGCGTGGCCGTGACCGTCTCGATCACCATGGACGAGGACCTCTGCCGGGATCTCAATGACGCCGTCGCGGGCGGCAACCGATCGGCCCTGATCTCCCAGGCCGTCCGCGAATACCTTGACCGGCGCAGCATCGCCGCGGCCGCCGCCTGGCACGCCTCCCTCGCCGGTGACGACGCCGACAAGCTCGCCGGGTTTGACTCCACGTGGTAGCCCGCGGTGACGTCTACGATTACACGCACGGCAGTTGGCGGGTCAGAGCCTTGGTGGTCAGCGACACCACCTACAGCGAGCACTACCCGGTCATCGTGCTCATCCACGATCGCTTCGACGGCAACGTGCCGGGCATCCTCCTCCCGCTCCCGCGCGAGATCGCGGGCGGCGGCACTATCGACCTGTCCCGCATCCGTTTCGCCGATCCCACCGCCTTCGGCCAGCTCCACGGCCGCCTCGACCCCGACCTCATGGCCAAGGTCGACAGCGGCCTGCGCCGCCTCCTCGCGCTCTAGCCCGCGCGGCTACACATCCCGTCGGTTTCTCTTCTTGGCCGTCAGCTGGGAGACACGTTGCGGTGAAAGCTCGAGCAACTGCCCGGCGTCACGAACCGTGTAGCCATGTCTGACAAGCCACACGGCAGCACGCTCTGTCGCCGCGTTGGCGGCCTCTTCGGCCTCCCGCAGGCTTTCCCGCGCACGCCGGGCCTGCTCAACCTCTTCCGACACCTCGGGCTTGACCTCGACCTCGATGGAGTCGGCCGGCACGTCCAACATGAGTGCGATGGCATCCCCGGCCATCTCCGCGACCTGGTCGAGCCGGCGTGCCTGGGTGTGCACACCCTTGAGCTCGGGAACGCTTATCGCCCACCAGTTATCGACCCGCCGGCATACGGCCGTATAACGCCTCATTGCCACCACCCATGTCCCAGCTCGCCCTCTAGGTCCCTCATGATGCCCCGCGCCGTCAGCTCATTGATTTCGCTATGCCGCGGCACGACAACCGATGTCGCGCCACACTCGAAGATCGAGTGCTTGCCTCCCTCGCGCAGCAGTGCAAAATCGACTCCCGCTCCCCTGGCAGCCCGGCGGATCTTCCGGATGAGCTCGTCACGCTTCATGAAGCATAAGTCTAGGGCGCTAGACAATACAAGTAAAACTGACTAGACATGCCTTATCGACCAGCCCTGAGCAGCACAAAGGCCCCTTGCGGGGCCTAAGGCGGATCGGTAAGCCCGAAGACTTCCCGGGGGAAATCCTAGCGGGACTTTTCGTAGTCGGTCACCTGCTGGATGCGGCGGGCGTGGCGCTCGCTGCCCGAAAACGCGGTGTTGAGGAACTCGAGCACGATCGCGGACGCCTCCGCGGTCGAGTGCTGGCGAGCGCCGATGCCGACCAGGTTGGCGTCGTTGTGCTCGCGCGCGAGGCGGGCGGTCTCGGTGCTCCACGCCAGCGCGGCCCGCGCACCGAGCACCTTGTTGGCCGCGATCTGCTCGCCATTGCCCGACCCGCCGATGACGACACCTAGGCTCCCCGGGTCGGCGACGACCCGCTCGGCGGCGGCGAGGCAGAAGGACGGGTAGTCGTCCTCGGCATCGTATGCGAAGGCGCCGACATCGACGACGTCGAATCCTTGCTCGCCCAGGATGGCGACCAGGTGGGTCTTGAGCTCGAAACCGGCGTGGTCGGCGGCCACGTATACGCGCATGCCAGCGATCATAGTTGGGCCACGACGAGGCCCGCCCGCGCCTTCGGGATGAACCACGTGCTCTTTCGCGGCATCTTGCGCCTGGCCAGGTTGACCTCGATGAAGTCTGGCACGGTCACCGGCTCGATGAGCACGGCCAGATCGGCGCGGCCCGCGTCGACCTCGCCGATCAGCCACGACTCGGGGTAGTCACCGCCGACGTAGGTGATCCGCTTGTCCCCCGGCTCGAGGCCGAGCTCCCGGCCCAGCAGGACACGCTCGACCAAGGCGTGGTCGAGGTTGTCGACGAAATTGAGCGTGGGGTCGGACGGCAGGCCAACGGACTGGATCCCGCCCGCACGCGTGTAAATCCGGACGGTGCCACCCGCGTCAAGGGAAGGCACGGTCACGTCCCGGACGAGACGGTTGTAGGGGGCGATGGCGACCGAGGCGGGCGTGGTCACCACGGCCAGGAACCGCGGCAGCCCACCGGTCTGCGCGGCGAGGCTGCGATGGTTGCCGTCGGCCACCACGAGCTCCCCGCCACCGGCGAGCTCGATCAGCTCCCGGGCCAGTGGGGTCGACCCGTCCAGTGGCCAGACTTCATGCGTACCCCCCAAATCAGAAGAGAAGGCGGGACCGGCAAGGCCGCAGGCGCGCTCGAGAGCCGCATGCAACTGCTCGCCATTATCAGAGTGTCCGGTCTGCAGCAGCAGCACCGGCGACAGCAGGTGGCCCAGCGTCTCGGCCAGCATCACCCGCTCGCGCACCTTCTCCGGGAACACGTCCTCGTTGCGGATCACGAGCCCGGGCTCGTCGGCGCTTGTCGAAATCTGGTCAGTGTCGGCCATGCACCACAAGCCGTAGGACACGCTCTCGCCGCGCGTGATGCGGTAGAGCACGACGACGTCTTCGTGCGGGGCGTAGAAGCCGTCGGCGAAGGCCGACTCCAGCCGGGCGCGAGCGTCGGGCTGGGCTTGCACAAAGGTTTTGCCCAGGCTGTCGGGCGCGAAGTGCGGCATCTCGATTGCCAGCGCACTGCGCGGATTGTCCGCGATGATCGACGTGATCTCGGTTTCGTCAGCGAACTCGTCGTAGTTCTGCGCGCCTGTGCCGCCTTTGGTCAACCAGGCCGAGCGGATCGGATGCACCACTGTCACAATTGCCCACGCTAGCGTGCTTGGCTCGATAAACGTCCACCGACCATCGATTATCGGTATAGCTCACATAACCGGGACCCATAAACCGGACCACCACGTCCTTTGGTATCTCCACGCTGTCACCAACGACGTTGACGTGTGAAAGACTTGCTTCGTGACCGGTATCCGTAACCTTTCCCAGGCAGAGGCCATCACGAGGGCCAAACTCCTGGACGTCATCTCCTATGACATCGCCCTGGACCTGACCGACGGCTCAGGCAACCCCGGCGCCACGACGTTCCCGGGAGTCACCACGGTGCACTTCACCAGCACCGCGCCCGGCGGGTCGACCTCCATCGAGCTCGCGGCCGTGTCGGTCCAGCGGGCCGTGCTCAATGGGGTCGAGTTGGAGCTGGGCGGCTGGACGCCCGAGACGGGATTGAAGCTGCCCAATCTGGCCACGGAAAACAAGCTCGTGGTCGAGGCCCGCTTCCCGTTCTCGTCATCCGGGCAAGGGATGCATCGCGCCGTCGATCCGGCCGACAAGGAGATCTACCTGTACAGCCAGTTCGAGACGAACGACGCCCAGCGGGTGTTCGCGTGTTTCGACCAGCCCGACCTTAAGGCGGTCTACACGTGGCACGCCCGGGTGCCTTCGCACTGGAAGGTCGTCTCGAATTCGCCGGTCGCCTCGGTCGACGAGACCGTGCTGGACAAGACCGTCCACTTCGAACAGTCGGTGCGCATGTCCACCTATGTGACCGCTTTGTGCGCGGGGCCCTACCACGAGGAGCGCACCACGCACGACGGCATCGACCTTGGCGTGTTCTGCCGGGCCTCGATGGCCGCGCACCTCGAGGCGCACGAGCTGTTCGAGATTACCAAGCAGGGGTTCGACTTCTTCCACGCCCAGTTCGGCGTCCGCTATCCACTGTCCAAATACGACCAGTTGTGGGTGCCGGAGTTCAACGCGGGCGCGATGGAAAACTTCGGCTGCGTCACACACGCCGACGCCGCCTACATCTTCCGCTCGGCGGTCACCGACTTCGAGCGCGAGCAGCGGGCCAACACCATCCTGCATGAGCTGGCGCACATGTGGTTCGGCGACCTCGTCACCATGCGCTGGTGGGACGACCTGTGGCTCAACGAGTCGTTCGCCGAGTGGGCCTCGCACTGGTGCAACGCCGCCGCGACCCGCTTCTCCGACGCCTGGACGACGTTCCTGTCGCTGCGCAAAAACTGGGGCTACGGGCAGGATCAGCTGTCCAGCACGCACCCGGTCTACTGCGAGATGCCCGACGTCGCCGCGGTCGAGGTGAACTTCGACGGCATCACCTATGCCAAGGGCGCGAGCGTCATCAAGCAACTCGTGGCCTACGTGGGCATCGACGCGTTCCTGACCGGGCTGCGCGCATACTTCAAGCAGCACGCCTGGGGCAACGCGACCTTCTCCGACCTTCTCTCCGCGCTCGAGTCCGCCTCGGGCCGGCGGCTGGACGCGTTCGCGGCCGCGTGGCTGGAGACGGCTCAGGTCAACACGTTGCGGCCGTTGCTGACAGTGCACGGTGACGTCTACGGATCCGTTGCGGTGCTTCAAGAGGCTCCGTCCGAGTACCCGATGCTGCGCCCGCATCGCATCGGTATCGGCCTGTACGACCTGGCCGAGGGCGGCAGACTGGTCCGGCGGCAGCTGCTGGAGGTCGACGTCGCCGGCGAGTCCACGACCGTCGAGCAGCTCGCCGGCGTGCGCGTGCCCGACCTGCTGCTGCTCAACGACGAGGACCTGTCCTATACCAAGCTGCGCCTCGACGAGCGCTCATTGTCCACTTTGGTCAACCATCTGGGCGGGATCGAGTCGTCGCTCGCCCGCGCCCTGTGCTGGGCCGCCGCGTGGGACATGGTCCGCGACGCCGAGATGGCCTCGCGCGACTTCGTGCGCCTGGTCATCAACGCCCTGCCCGGCGAGCGCGACATCAACCTGGTGACCACGACCCTGCGCTACGTCGGCGTCGCGCTGACCCAATACGCCGATCCGTCGTGGAGCCCGACCGGCTGGCAGATGCTGACCACCGCCTCCCGCGACGCGATGACCGTCGCCGAGCCGGGCGGCGGGCTCCAGCTCGCGTGGGCGCGCACGTTCATCAGCGCCGCCCGCTCGGGCGCCGACCTGGCCACGCTGCAAAACTGGCTGTCCGGTGTGGACATCCCCGACGGGCTGGAGGTCGAGGGCGAGCTGCGCTGGCAGCTGGTGCAGGCGCTGGTGGCCAACGCCGCGATCGACCCCGGCATCATCGCCGTCGAGCGCGCGGCCGACCAGACCGCGTCCGGCGACATCGGCGCGGCCATGGCGACCGCACTCATCCCGACGCCCGAGTCGAAGGAGGCGGTCTGGCTGGAGATGACCGCCGAGCCTGACATCGTCAACTCGCGCAACCGGGCGCTCGTGCTCGGCTTCCAGCATCCGGCGCAGATCGCGCTCGCGGCGCCGTTTGTGCCGCGGTTCTTCGAAGACGTGGCCAACGTGTGGAAGATCCGCGACAGCGAGCCCGGGCAGGACTTCGTCGTGCTCGGCTATCCGATCTATCAGGTGGCGCAGTCGACCGTCGACGCGGCGCAGGCGTGGCTGTCTCGGGCAGGGCACCCGGCCCCGCTGCGCCGGCTCGTCGCGGAAGGCAACGACCGTATTGTCCGCGCGCTTAAGGCGCGGGCTCGCGATGGTTTGTCACAATGAGGCGATGGCCCGATCTGAGGACATAGTCGAGGTGCTCGTCCGGGAATTCGGCGCCCTGATGGCGGCCGAACCGGCGGCGTTCCGGCGCAAGTTTCGCAAGATGGCGGCAAGCGCTTTCGCGTTCTATCGCGGGAGCGCTTGTCTTTTCTACGCCGACATGATGGGCGAATACGCCACCGCCCGATTCCTCAACGAGCAGACCAGCCGGGTGTGGATCCACGGCGACCTGCACGCGGAAAACTTCGGGACCTATATGAACTCCGATGGGATCCTCGTCTTCAACGTCAACGACTTCGATGAGGCCTACGTCGGGCCGTTCCTGTGGGATCT
>JBIOYB010000561.1:0-10249 GCA_044869915.1 Allorhizocola sp. | reverse complement strand
AGCCTCTCGAGCCTGAAACCAAGGCGCCGGCCAAACCCGCAGCCAAGCCAGCGGCCAGCCCACCGGCCAACGCACCGGCCAACGCACCGGCCAACGCACCGGCCAACGCACCGGCCAACGCACCGGCCAACGCACCGGCCAACCCACCGGCCAGCCCACCGGCCAAGCCGGCGGCCAAGAAGGCCATCGAGCCTGAGCTCAAACCTGTGCTCAAAAAAGCACCGGCAATCGCTGACGCCGCGAAAGGACTGCCAGGACCGGACATCTCCAAGAAGGAGCCCGGGCCCGAGCCCGAGATCACGGTGGGCGGCAAGCAAAAGACGTTGACCGGATCGATGACGCGCCGTGGACTGTTGGCCGCTCTCGTCGCGGCGCCGGTCGTCTATGCGACACCCAAGGCAACAGCAGTTTTCAGGGATCAGGATGTCGTTACGCCGATCCCGCCGCTAGCGCAGACAGCGCCGGTGTTCACGATCGACGTCAGCCAGCACGACTGGAGGCGGCGCGGCGGCAACCTCGACTGGGTAGAAATCCGTCGCGCCGGGATCGCTGGCATGTGCGCCCGCGCCACCTACGGCGACCCGTCCGGATACAACTGGCCCACTTACCATTTCGGAGACTTTGCCCGCGCGGCTAAAGACGCGGGGATGGGCTTGCGGGGCGGCTACCACAACCTGGTGCGGGGCGACCAACCTTCGATCAATCGTCAGGTTGACTGGCTGCGTCGCGAACTGGACAGGCACGACGCCAACTGGGCCATGCTCGATATCGAACACTACGCCGAACTGGTCAAGGCCGACATGTGGCCGCGTTGGGAGGATGTACTCCGTTTCGACGACCGGTGGGCCGAGGTCGAGACCCGGGCGCTGGTGGGATACCTCCCGCCGTGGAACTGGAGCAAGCATCTCGGACAGCCCGACCTGCGCGATTTCCGCGGGCCGCTGATCGCGTCGAACTATCCGGCCAATGACAACAAAGACTTCAAGCAGCTGTACGAGCAGATCGGCGGCAACGATGGGCGGGGCTGGGCGGCCTACGGCAATCGCGTCCCCGAAGGCTGGCAGTACAGCTCTCGGGCGAAGGTGCCGGGCGCGCCCTATATCTGCGATATCAACGCGTGGCGGATCAACGCCGAGCAGTTGAAGGTGCTCCTGCTCGCCCCACGCCCGGCCGGTCGGCGAACCACCGCTCAGCCCGATGCGTGAGATCGGGTCAACAGCGACATGAGTCAGGTGCCTGCCGGCGGGATCGCAGTCTTCCGGCGGGCCCAGAGCATCGCCATGGATTTATTCTGCTGAGCGCCGGGGCAGTGGGCTACACGGCCGGCCCCGCGATCTGGAAGAAGCTGTGCCGCCATATCGAGCACCACTCTCGGGCCCAGGATCGTAATGTCGAAGGGCCGGTTGCCGTAAAGCAGGTTGCCGGTGATCCGTGTGCCGACTGACTCCGCCGGTCCGCCGAAGAGGCTCCCGCCCACGAGCACGATCCCGCCACCCCACGGGACGCTCGTGCCAGGGGGCACCACGTTGTCGGACACCACATTGTGCGCGATGCTGATCCGGTCGGTCCCGCCGAGCAACACGCCCGTGCCGGTCAGGGTCGCACCCACCTGGCAGACCCGGTTGTTGCGCCGCAGCCGGTTCCCGGTGGCCTGCCAGTCGCTGACCGTGTCGCGTGCCGGCGCGGTGGCGATGAACCCCACGCCGATACACGCTCCGTCCACAGTGTTGCCGGCCGCCGTTCCGTGCGAAGCGTTGCGGATGTAGATGCCAAACAGTCCCGCCGCGGTCACCCGATTGCCGAACACCCTGGTCCGTGCCTGGGGTGAGCTGCCGACATAGATGCCTGCGGAGTCGCCGCCGCTGACCCGGTTGCCGGACACCACTAGACGATCGACAATTAAGCGTGAGCGGGGTCGACGCCGCATCGCAAGTGATGAATGTCATCGATTGCCGTGACGAACCCGTAGAAGTGCAGCGCGCCAACGACGATGCCGAGGTCGCGTGCTCGGCGCGGCGGTGAGTCCGTGGAAACATTGGTCGACAACGGCCCCCTCGACGATAGGCACCCCCATGACAACCATCCCCATGACCACCGCCATGACCCCGACGACCGATGCGGCAGCGGTCGTGTGGGACGGCCACAACGACCTGCCCTGGCGGCTGCGCAGCCAGGCAGGCGGCGAGGTGACCGGGCTCGACCTGTCAGGTGCGGGAGCCGTCGGGCACACCGACATTCCACGGCTGCGGGCTGGTGGCGTGGGCGCGCAGTTTTGGTCGGTGTGGGTGCCGTCGGCGCTGCCCGAACCCGAGGCGGTCGTGGCCACGCTCGAACAGGTCGACCTCGTACACCGGATGGCGGGCACCTATCAGCGCGATCTGTGTCTGGCCACGACCGCCGATGACGTGACGCGAGCCATGCGGGAAGGGCGGATCGCGTCGTTGATCGGTGCCGAGGGCGGGCACAGCATCGGCTCGTCGCTGGGCGTGCTGCGCACGCTTCATGCGCTCGGCGTGCGCTATATGACGTTGACCCACAACGACAACGTCCCGTGGGCCGACTCGGCCACCGATACGCCCGCGGTCGGTGGCCTGTCCCCGTTTGGGGTCGAGGTGGTGCGCGAGATGAACCGGCTCGGGATGATCGTCGACCTGTCCCATGTGCACGAACTCACGATGCGGGCCGCATTGTCGGTCAGTACGGCACCAGTGATGTTCAGCCATTCGTCGGCGCGGGCGGTGTGCGACGTCCCCCGCAACGTGCCCGACGACGTGCTGGAAAAGACGCGCGATAACGGTGGCATCTGCATGGTGACCTTCGTGGCCGAGTTCGTTTCCGCCGGTCGCAGGGCGGTGTGGCAACGGGAGCCGGGCGCGGCCACCGGCGACTGGAAGACCGCACCGGGCGTGCCCGAACCGCTGCCACCCGCGACGATCGACGACGTCGTACGGCATATCGAACATGTCCGCGATGTCGCGGGCATCGACCACGTCGGCATCGGCGGCGACTATGACGGCACCACGCACATGCCGGTCGGCCTCGACGACGTGAGCGGCTACCCACGCCTGTTCGACGCGCTGCGCCAGCGGGGATGGTCGCCAGGCGACCTGGCAAAACTGGCCCACGGCAACATGATTCGCGTGATGCGCGCGGTCGAGGACGCCGCACCAGAGGGCAGGTGAACCGCACCCCGACACTCAAACCGCCTTTCGCGTCCAGCTTGCGAAGGGCTAGTGTTCGGGGCAGCGATAGACCCACAAGGAGCTGAGAGATGCCCGGTCGCCCGAGCACGCGCTGACGTCGAGACCGTGATCGGCCTGTCATCGCGTGCTGCTCTTGATCCGCGCGGCACAGCGAGCTTTTCCGCCTAAACCGTTAGTGCGCTTTGTCGCACGGCGAGTGGCGGACCTTGTCCTCGGCAACCCAAGGGGTCTGTGTGCCGTCCGTTTCCTCCGTCGGATTCGATTCCGGCCGATCTGTCTCGCCAAAGCTGTGGCGGGACTCCGACTTCCGCAGGCTTTGGGTGGGCCAGACGGCCTCGCAACTGGGCGAGCACGCGAGCCTGGTGGTGCTGCCGCTGATCGCCGTCCTGATACTCAACGTCGACGCGGGCCAGTTGGGTGCTCTCCGCGCGATGGGGCAGGCGCCGATCCTGCTGCTATCGCTGTTCGTCGGCGCCTGGGTGGACAGGTGGCGGACCCGGACCGTGATGGTGCTGGCGGACCTCGGCCGCACCCTGGCGCTGGGCGCAGTTGTCGCGGCCATCCTCCTCGGCCGCCTCGGCCTGCCTGCGCTGCTCATGGTCGCCTTCGCCATCGGCGCCCTGTCCGTGTTCTTCGACGTGGCCTACCAGGCGTCCCTCGTGCGGCTGCTGAAACGCGATCAACTGCTGCGGGGCAACAGTGCGATCGAGGGCAGCCGGTCTGCGGCCCAGATCGGCGGCCCGGCCCTCGGCGGGGCGTTGGTGTCCCTGCTGTCCGCGCCGATCGCGGCCGCGTCCAGCGCACTGTTCTTCGCGCTGTCGTTCCTGTCGATCGCGCGGATCCGCCACCGCGAGCCGATCCTTGAACGCGCCGGCCGTCCCCCTCGAGTTCGCAGGCAGATCCTTGAGGGGCTTCGCTTTGTCGTCAGCGACACCTCGCTGCGGACCGTATGCCTCGCCTCGGCCGCGTTTCAGTTCTCCTTCGCGGCCATGATGACCGCCTATCTGGTCTTCCTGCCGCGCGAACTGCACCTGTCCGGCACCGCCGTCGGGCTGGCGCTCGCGGCGACGGGGCCGGGCGCGATCGTGGGCTCGCTGCTCGCCGCCCGGCTCCCGAGCCGGTTCGGTTACGGCACGGTGCTCGTGTCCGGTGCGGTAGTCGGCAACAGCGTGATGCTGTGTGTGCCCGCACTGCACGGCCCGCCCGCGGTGACGATCCCCTCGCTCGTGGCGATCAACTTCGTGTTCGGAACCTTCGGCCAGCTGGTCAACGTCACGGTCATGGTGGTCCGGCAGGCCGTTACCCCGGATCGGATGCAAGGCCGCGCCGCCGCGACGATCACGTTTGCCGGGATGGGTCTGGCCCCGCTCGGCTCGCTGCTCGGCGGTCATCTCGCGCAGGCATGGGGGTTGCGCACCAGCCTCCTGGTGACGGCCGCAGGCATGATGCTGTCCCCCATGCTGATGGCCCTGTCCCCGCTTGTCCGTCTGGGACGGCAACTTCCGTCCTCAACGGACGCGTCACCAGCGGCATTACTCAGCAAGCCGCAGCCTGCCTGTGGTCTGCCGGTGCGATGCGGGGTGCAGCCGGAAGCGGCCCGGCTGCGGCGCGTCGGCCATCAGGCCGGCTTCGATCAGCGCGTCGATGGCGGCCTCTGCGTCGGCCGGTCCGAGTCCGGCGAGGTCTGCCGCGACTGTGACGGGGTGGTCCCCGGGCGGCAGTAGCGCGAGCCTGTGGAGCAGGCGGCGCGCCTGCGGGCGGAGCCGGTGGTAGGTCTCGTCCAGGATGGCGCCGTGCGCGGTGAACGCCTTGCCCGGCAGCGGGTCGAGCGGGCACCACCGGGCGCCGGACAGGCCGGCCAACCCGCTGCGGCTGGTGACGATGACCAGCCAGCCGGCAGAGGCCGGCAGGAGGGGACGGACCTGGTCCTCGGCGACGGCGTCATCGAGGACCAGCACGCCGGGACGCGCGGACATCACGGCCCGCAGCAGGTTCGTACGCTCCAGAACGGGCCGCGGCATACGTGATTCGGGCACGCCGAGCGCGTGCAGCAGGTGGCCGAGCGCCGTGCCGGGCGCGACCGGCAGCCGGTGCGTCCCTCGCAGATCGAGCAGGAGACCGCGGGCCTCGTGCGCGGCGACCGCCCGGTGGGCTGCCCGGATCGCCAGCCGGGACTTGCCGACCCCGGCCGGCCCGCAGATCACCACGACCGCCGGGCTGACGTATTGCCTACCCGACATCATGGCCGCTGCGGCCACTGCGTCGAGCATCGCCAGCTCACCGCCGCGGCCGGTGAAGGGTTCGGTGTCGACGGGCAACCGGAGGGCCGTCGCGCTGCCAGTTGCCGCGCTGTCGGTCGCCTCGGCGAGCGGGGCCAGCCAGTGGGCCGCCTCCGGTCCGAGGGCTGCCACGAGGCGCCCGAGGGTGAGCCGGTGGGGTGTCACCCGGCCGCGTTCCAGGTTGCTTACTGTCCGTGGTGACAACCCGGCGGCCTCGGCGAGCTGTTCCTGGGTCATCCCCGCGGCCCGTCGCAGCGCCACGAGCGCTGCCGGGAGGCTCGGCCCGGCCTCCTCCGTCCGTACCGTCATCGCTGGTCCTTTCTCCGGGCGCACACCACGGCACGTTGAACGTCGTTTGTTCCGGTAATTTTCCGGTATCGTTCCGGTGATCCGGTGTCAGGCAGGTCAACGGGGGCTGGAGTGAGCGTGTCCGATATCGATGAACCGGACGCGTTGGCGACGTTGCTGCGGCGTTACCGGCTGGCCGCCGGCCTGAGCCAGCGTCAACTCGCAGAATTGGCGGGCCTCGGTGAGCGGACCGTGCGTGACCTGGAACGGGGTCGGGTCGCGCGGGCCCAGCGGGCCACCATCGACCGCCTGGCCGATGCGCTGCGACTGGGGCCGGCCGACCAGGCGCTGCTGCACCGGATCACGGCGATCCGGCGCGGCGATCCGGCCGGTGCCGTCGCGGCCGGCGATCCGGTGGCTTCCGGCACCCAGATCCCCGACGTCCTCGCCGGGCCCGCCGACCAGTCGGCTCGCGTGCCGCTGCCGGCGGATCCGCCCGACTTCAGCGGGCGCGACGCCGAGCTGTGCGAACTGGCCCGTCATGGGGAAAACACCGGAGCGACAACGGTCGTGTACGGCCCGCCCGGCATCGGCAAGACGAGCGTGATCGTGCGTGCGGCCCGGCCGCTGGCCGCGACGCTCCCCGACGGCGTGTTCTTCGTGGATCTGCGTGGGACCGCCGACCGTCCCGCAAGCGCGCGCGGTGCGCTCGCGCAGCTGCTCACCGATCTCGGTGTGGACCGACGCCGGATGCCCGGTAGCCTCGCCGAGCGCCGGGCGCTGTACCTGGAACGGATCGCCGATCGCAGCGCGGTCTTGGTGCTGGACAACGCGCTGGACGCCGAGCAGTTGCGCCCGCTGCTGCCGGCCGGCGGTGACTGGCGCGTGCTGATCTCCAGCCGCCGGCGGCTCGCCGACCTCACCGGGGTGCACCGCCTCCAGCTCGGCGCACTGTCCGATGAGGACGCTCGCCGCCTGCTCGCCGAGATGGTCCAACCCGGACGGCTGGCGGCCGAACCCGGCGCGACCGGCGAACTCATCCAGATCTGCGGCGGCCTGCCGCTGGCGCTGCGCATCACGGGCAGCAGGCTGGCCAGCCGTCCGGGTTGGACAGTGGGCGGGCTGATGGACCGGTTGCGCGACACCCACCGGCGCCTCGACGCACTGTACGCCGGTGACGTGGAGGTGCGGGCCGCGTTCACCGTGTCATACCGGCAACTCGCGCCTGGGCCACGGGCCGCGCTGCGCCGGCTCGCGTTGCTGCCCTGGCCCGTGTACAACGTCGCCGCCATGGCGGATCTGCTGGACGCCGACCAGGAGACGGCCACCGCCGTGTACGCCGGGATCGCCGAGGCCGGGCTGCTCACGTCGGCCACGCCCGACGGCCGGTTCCGGCTGCACGATCTGCTTGTCCTGTTTGGACAGGAGCGGGTGCTCGAAGAGGACGGCCCGGCGCAGCGGGAGGCCGCGCTGGAACGGGTGCGCGGCCGGCTGCTGGCGACGGTGGTGGCCGCGGCGTCCTGGTTCCCCAACCAACCCGCGACGCCCACCCGATTCCCTTTTCCCCCGCCCTGGCAGGAGTTCGCCTCCGCCCGTGCGGCGCTCGACTGGCTGGAAGCGGAGCGGTACGCGATCACCTGGGCGATCCGGCGGACGGCGGAACAGCATCGTGCCGAGGAGATCGTTGCCGTGGTCGAGGCCGTGCGGGCACTGGCAAACCGGCACCACCACCTCGCGGCGTGGCACGAACTGTTCCGGCTCGCGGTGGACGCGGCGCGGGAGTTGGGCAATCCGATGCTGGAGGCCGACCTGCGCAATGCCCTCGGCTTCGCACTCAAATACCATGCCCGGCGTCCGGAGGAGGCGCTGCCGGAGCATGAACGGGCAAGGGAGCTGTCCGCCGAGTTCGGCGATCGGCGAAGGCACGCCTGGAGCACTTTGTTCACGGTCGGGGCGTTGCAACTTTCCGGCCGGCTGCCGCAGGCCCTCGATCGGGCGCGCTTGGCGGCGCAGATGTTCGCTGAGATCGCGGACGAGTATGGCGTGTCGGTCTCCGGCTACGCGATCGGTGACCTCCTGCGCGACATGGGCCGCCTCGACGAGGCGGCCGAGGCGCATCGGCGTGGGCTCGCCGAGCTGGCCGATCCGGCCGGCCGGCATCGCGTGTACGCCGGCATGATCGGATATCGGCTCGGCCTGGATCTGGCGGCCGCGGGCGACCATGCCGGCGCGGTCGAGGTGCTCGACCGGGCGCTGGCGGCGTTTCGCGCGGAGGAGCATCCCACCGGGATCGCCGAGTGCCTGGCGGCGCTGAGCGAGGTGCTGGCCGAACTCGGCAGTCCCCGGGCGCCCGCCGTGGGCGCCGAGGCCGTCCGGCTCTGCCGTGAGCTCGGCGATGCGCACCGCGAGGCGCGGGCGTGGTACGCGCTGGGTCTGATCGCCCGCGCGGAGGGCCGGACGGACGATCATCTGCGGTACTGGGAACACGCCGGGGCGCTGTGCGCAGTGTCCGATGTGGAGGGGCGTCGGCTGGCCGAGAAGCTCGCGCGGCGGTGACGCGGCCCGCGCGCTTCGCCGGCGATGAGCTCTGCGCACCCGCCGATGTTTCGGCGTGGTCACCGTTTCTGCCGGTGCCCTTTCGTGGTGTGCGGGTGCCGTTTCGCGTTGGCTGACAGAGTCATCCGTTGCCACGGATGCGAATCTGTCCATCGAGCCATGACGGAGTACCGGATGCCACATCAATTGCCATCGCGCAGAGGAACAATACTCGACACTTGGCGCCGTTCATCGCGCTGTCGCCGCTCCTCCTGCGCCCTTTCCGTATCGAAGCAAGGAGAATGACGTGCGACTGTCGCGATTGCTTTCCAGCGCCGGGGTGGTCATGCTTGCCGCCGCTTCCGTCGCTGTGGGGATGGTGACGCCGGCGGCGGCCGGACCTCACGTGCCGGCGGCCTCGGCGCCGGCCGCAAGGACCCAGGAGCCGCCGTGGCTGAACGCGCCGGCAAGCGGACGGGCCGTCACGGGCCGCACCCACCACATCGACGTGCCTCGTCGCGAGCTCCCCGGGCGCAGGACGGACGCCCCGGCCCGATCCCGGTCGATGCCGACACCCATGCCCTCCTGGCCCGGTGAAGCCCACCCCTCCTTCGGGCCCGGGTGGGAAGGCGCCGGTGACATCGGTGTGATGGCCACCCATTCGATCAACCCGCCGGGCATCGTCTTGCCCACCACCGACTGGCTGTTTGCGCCCACGCTGTATCCCGGCGGTCTCTCGTGTATCGAGGTCTCGACGGTCTACGTTGACGGGCTCTACGTCTCACCGTTTGATTGGTGTGGCGGCGGCTGGCAAGACGGCTGGCTGGTCGACGCCGCGTTTCAGGATAAGTATGTGCGGAGCAGCGCGTACACGATCAAAATCATACAGACTAACGCCGTCACCAACGAATGGAAGGCCTATCTGTTCAACCACAACACGATAGCCTGGGACAAGCTGTACGAGAAGGCCGGCGACCACGGGCCACCGAGCGGCGGTTGGGACGTCTTCGAGCTCCGCACCCATTACAACTCGGCCACCACGGTAGGTGATTTCTGCGACCGCACCGCCGGCTATTCGTTCTCCACGAAGGACCTGTATTTCAGGGTCGGCAACAACCTATGGACCCCCGCGACCGCGTCCAACACGGACCGCTCCACCGATGACAATCCGGCTTCGTTCGGCTGCCCGGGGCTCACCCTGCAATGGGACTCCGACGCGGAATACACGGTGACGAACGCGCCCCTCGGCTGCAGTGTGCATCCGGAAATGCACACTTGGGGCGCCGCAAACTTCATCCTGATTGTCAAACTGTTCAACCCCAACGCGTACAACATCAATGGTTGGCAACTCAAAATCACGTTGAACGGCAGCCAGACCGTCACCAGCCCGGCCAACGCCGACTTCAGTCAGAGCGGCAACGTCGTGACCGTCACGAACGGCAGTGCCAACAGCACCATCACCTCGTCCGGCGGGTTCGCCACGTTCGCTCTGAACGGCACTTACACGGGGACTAACTCAGTCCCGGCGTCGTTCACCCTCGACACCGGCTACACCCCGGGCACCTGCACGGTCGTCTGACACGGCACGGGCTCGACGGACGCGCGTGCATCCGTCGAGCCCCATGCGGGTCAGCAGGTGGAGTTGGTTTGGGTGAGTAGTGCCAGTCGCCAGGGCAGGCTGTTGTAGTCGCCGCCGGCGTTGGGGTCGAGTCCTTGGTACAGGTAGCGCATGTTGCACGGGCTGATGGTCAGGGTCTGATCGAGGTTGCCGGAGCGGACGATCTCTCCGTGGCTGATGTCGCGGGTCCAGGCGCCGTTGGTGAAGGTGACGTTGTTGGACCGGCCGAACGGGTTGCTTTCGGTGGCGGCCAGGGTGTTCCACGGCCCGGTGATAGCGGTCGATGTCCAGGATCTGAACCAGCGTCGCCCGTCCGAGCCGATCGC
>JBIOYB010000560.1:0-10250 GCA_044869915.1 Allorhizocola sp. | reverse complement strand
ACAATGCGGCAGGCGGCTTCGACGCTGGTGCCTTGGCTGGCGATTTCGCGTACGCGGGCGGCCAGGAGCAGTTGGTAGCGGCTGTAGCGGCGGTGCCCGCCATCGGAGCGGGTCGGGTCGAACAGTTTGGCCGCCTCGATGGAGCGCAGGAAAGCGGGGGTGGCGCCGATCATTTCCGCGGCACGGCCCATGGTATAGGCCGGGTAGTGCTCGTCGTCGAACCTGTCCGACGACGAGGTGGGGCGAGAGGTCATACACATCCTTTTCTGCTCAAACGCGGGTAAGGGTCCCGGCACCATGACGATGCCGGGACCCTGGGAGAGTTGGACTTAACTACCATCACCGGCCGTTACGTTGCACCGGTTTTCGTCTTGCCCGCGTGGCCTTGCCGTGTGGCGGCGGTGCGGGGCACTGGC
Source organism: Allorhizocola sp. (assembly GCA_044869915.1). Classification (GTDB taxonomy): domain Bacteria; phylum Actinomycetota; class Actinomycetes; order Mycobacteriales; family Micromonosporaceae; genus Allorhizocola. The sequence goes on along the minus strand of JBIOYB010000560.1, from coordinate 9,834 downwards.
GTGGATTTTGACCGGGGACCACCTTCCGTTCCTTGGGGTCTGCGGCCCCACCGGCGCGTAACGCGGCCAGGTGGGTGATCCGATGGCGTCACTCCTCTCCTCGGGTTTTACCTGCGTTTTCACACCAACTTACGGTTGTACCTGTTACCTACGGGTGCCGGAACGGTCCGGTCACCGCGCCCGGCGAGCCAACCCGCAGCCCTGTTCACCTTCGTGGCCGCAAGACCCGCACCGCACGGGCTGTCTTACCTTCTGGTGCGCCAGTTCACCTGCCGCACTAAATCATCCTTCGTAACTCCTAAGAGGATACACACGCGCCTCCGGGATGTCTACATGCGCGCCCGCAGATTTTCGGCAAGCGGATCGGGCACTATTCTGCATCCGGATACGAGCATAGGCAGGCGGGCGTTACGGCTGCATGAGCCGCCGCTGCGCTCCGCGTGGGGTGTGGTGTGGGGTTGGCCGGGCAGCCAGGTCGGTGACGTGGCTGGTGCGGGTCGCGGCCAACGCGCAAAGCAAACAGGGGCGTCCAGCTGCACGATCGGATCGAGCTCCCCGTCGCGTAGTAGCGCTCCCGCCGCTGAACCTTCCCGTCGAAGAGCCAGATGGATTCGACAAGCCCGGCGCGCGCGCCCGGTCGGCACGTGACCTGCGTCCACGCGCCCAGCTCGGACTCTTCGTGCAAGAAACGACGCCCATATATGCATGCGGCTACAGGACAGTCGCGGACTCAGAGTCGCCCCGCAACCCGTCAGTAGAGCGAGCTCTGATCAACCAAAGGTTACAGATTGATCGTGCCGGTGATGGTGTGCGCCTGGACCGCCTTGTCCACCTGCGCCTGCCCGGCAATCATGTTGGTGACCGAACCTGCCCCCTGAACGATGCTGATGGCCTCGGCTCGCCAGCGCGTAAGCTCCGCCTCGAAGCTGGCGTCGGCTGCGGCGGCTGCCGTCAGCGCATCGGCCACGGCACTCGCCTTCGCAGAAACGCCGTCAGCGGAGGTGATCACGCCGGTCACCGGGGATTCGTCACCGAAATGCCGTTTGACCAGTGAAACCAGTGCGGCCCAAGCGCTCTTGCCCGCTTCACCGGCTGCTGAGCCAGTGACCGCGGCGACGATGGCGGCAAGTGAGAGTGGGTCCATGCCACGACGATAGCGGCGGGTCCGGCGTGGCGCGGGCTTTTCCGGGTCGCGGTGTGGCGGCCGAAGGCCGACATCTCCGAGCCGGAATTGCCCGCGAGGCCGTGATGATCGCCAATATCCACTACCGTATTCGGCGTGGCATCTATGTCCAATGAGTTCTCCGGCTCGGCGAGCAAGGTTGTGCAGGTGGGTCAAGCGCTGGGTCCGCTGACCCTCAATTTCGGACAGCTGCCGCCCGCGCCGGAGCCGGACAGGCCACACGAGGTCCCAGTGTGGACCCAGCGGGTCTTCGTCAACCGGCTGGAGCCGATGCGGCTGCTCGACGAGGTGGTTACGGCGAGCGACGAGCCACCGCGGATCGTCGCCTGCTGCGGACGACGCGGTGTGGGCAAGACGGCCCTGGTCAGACGCTGGGTCGGTGGCCTGGACGATCGTTTCTCCGGTGGACACCTCTATGTCGACTTCGGGCAGCTTCGTCGGCACGGGCCGGTAGCACCGAGCGACGCTCTGATCTCGTGCCTGCGCAGCCTGGGAGTCGACCGCAACGCCATCCCCTCGACCTACCCCGAGCTTAGGCGGCTCTACGCCACGAAGACCTCCGCCAAGCCCATCCTTGTGGTGCTCGACGATGTGCAAGAGGTGGAACAGGTTACGGCTTTGGTGCCCAACTGCCGCGGTGGGCTCGTGCTGGCATGTGGCGACCCGGAGCTGGTCATGATGCTGGGGGATGCGGTGCTGATCGAACTTGAGCCGCTGGACCGGCAGAGCGCACTGGAGTTGCTGGCGAATCACTGCGGCGTCGACCGGGTCGCCGCCGAGCCCGAGGCGATGGCCCAACTCGTCGATTTCTGCGACCGTCTGCCGATCGCGTTGCATGTGGTGGGCGCGCGTCTGCGTAACCGGTTCATCTCCGCGGCCGACCTCGTCGCCGAACTCGCGCGGGAACGCGATCGCCTGACCGCGCTGTCGATCCATGGCGATGATGTCGTACGCAACGCACTCATGGCCGGCGTCCGAGACCTACCGCCGCCCGCGGCCGAACTGTTTCCTCGGCTTGGTCTGCTCCCGCTGACTCATTTCTCGGCCGAGGTGGCCGCCAGGCTCGGTGGTCAGCCCATGGCACGCATCCGTGTCGCGCTTGAGCAGCTGTTGGCCTTTCGCATGCTGGAACAGACCGACCGCGACCGATATCAGCTTCCCGGCCTGATCCGTCTGCTGGCGCAGGAACTGGCCGAAGCCGGAGCCGAACCGAGAACCGTGCCGGGATCCGAGGCTGCCATCTATCGTGCGGCGCAGTACTACCTCGACGCCGCCATAGCCGCCGACCACGCCAGCATGGGTGCACGGCTGCGGATCACGCCGGCCGGTCAGGGAAGCGATACCGCTAACGGGTTTGATCTCGGCTGGCTGGATGCAAACCGGGCCAACCTGATGGCCGTCTTGCACGCGGCGGCGGTACACGGGTGGACCTCGCTGGTGTGGCAGCTCGCCGAGACGCTGACCGCGCTCTTCTTCAACCTCCGCTACCTCGACGACTGGCGGGTCTCCGGCGAGCTGGGCATCGATGCGGCCAAGGCCGACGCTCGCCCGGACGCCGCCGCCCGCCTGATGTGCACGACCTCGCGGGCACTGACCGAGCTGGGCCGCCACGACGACGCCCGACGGCTCCTGGACGAGGCGCTCGGCCAGATCGAGGGCATGACCGGCGACCAGGCGAATCCGCTGCTTCTGGCATCGGTCTGGGAGTTCCGCGGCCGCCACCTCGAAGGCGCCGACCCGCAGGCGGCCGCGGGGGCCTTCCGGGCGTCGGTACGTGCCAATCTCGACGCGGGCGACAGCCGCGGCGAGGCGCTCGCGCGCCTGTTCCTTGGCAATCTCCTTGGGCGCCAAGGCCACCACGAGGAGGAGGCGGCGGCAGAGCTACGACGGGCACACGCGGCGCTGCTGGCGTTACCGCACCCGGATGCGCGCAATGCGGCACGCGCTTTGCACGGCCTCGCGATCGTCTTGACCCGGACGGGCCGCGCAGGCGAGGCGAGCGCCTCCCTCGAGCAGGCCGTGGCGGTGCTTGCAGCCGGGGGTTGGACCCACTACGAGGTGGCGGCCCTCCAAGACCTCGCCGGGGTACGCCTCGACGGCGGTGACCAGGACGGTGCACGGCTTGCTCTGCAGCGCGCCATCGATCTCGAACACAGTCGTGGGGGATCCAAATTGGACGAGCTCTGCCGGCGTTTAAACGCTCTGGAATCTCAGCAGTAGTTCACGCCCAGCCACCCGAAGCCGGACGGTCTGCACACCCGCGCCGGCACGCAACAGGTGACCTGCGGCCGCCGCCAGCCACACCGGATCAGCGGATGGGTCATCCGCGCTGACGAGGCGGCTCGCCCCGCCGTCCCTCGGCATGATCAGCAAGCCATCCTCGACCGGTGCGGCCGTCACGGCATGGGGCTGCAGGCGCGCCCACGAACGAGCCTCCGCAACCGTCCCCGTCCCTTGCCGCACAACGATTGAAGCGCACTCCCACAAACCGCGATCGATCTCGCCCTCCCGCGCCACCAGCTGCCGCAACACCGGCGCATCGCGCCCAGCGGCTCGGTCGTCGACCGCCGCCGGGTAACGCCAAAGCGATAGCGCGCCGCTGGGCTCTTCCCGCGTGTAAACGGCGTGCGACTCGACCGGATGCGGTTGCAGTGGCGGGATTGGCCAAGCCTTAACCGGTACCGGATGAGAAGGTTCTTGAATTTCAAGCAGCCCATAGAGAAACGATCGCAACCGCGTGGACGCCTCATCGGGAAAGGCAAACGCCATCTCGGCAAGGCTGGCCAGCCGCCCTCGTCCGGCCAGCGCCGCGTCGATCTGCGGACGCAGCGGCGCGCCAACATCTAGTGCAGGCGCTGCCGCAACAAGCTCGGCCATGGCGGTGTCGGGTGCCACCTCATCCCCCACTGGTGTGGTGAGGACGGGCCGCCCGAGCGCGGCTGCGTAGAAAGTCACCGATCCGTGGTCGCCGATGATGAGATCGGAGGCGACCACGGCGGCCTGCCATCCGGCGGTGGGCGGCAACAGCACCAGCCCGGCGTCCAATGCGTCAGCCAGCCAGGCGCGGATCTGCCATGCACCATGGCGGCTCCACACGTTGGGGTGCACGACCGCCGCGATCCGGTATTCATCTGACGGCAACCGGGCCAGCAATCGGGCCGGAAGCCGGCCTGTCGTCCCTATGAGGCTCTGCCTGCCCCATGTTGAGGAGATCAAAACCATTTTCTGGGTACCGGTTACACCCAGCGCGGAGCGATAGACATCGCGTAAGCGGAGGCTGGCACGGATCCTGTCCCATGCCGGATCGCCGATCACCACTGCCTGGCCGCCGGCACCCGCGACCTCGTCGAGTTGACGCCGCTGATCCTCATGCGAAACGACCAGCGTCACGCGCTTGTCCGCCAACAGTTCGGGGGGCACCATGCCGGACAGGCGCACACCGCCCGCATCCGGCGCATCCCGCAGCAACTTGTGGAACCCGACCCCGTGCGGCAGCACCACCACCGGTGCCGCCGAAGCGCCCCAGCGTGCATTTTCGCTCGCCGTCAGGACAAGGTCGAACTCCCCTGACTCGATCTCGCCCCAGGGCAGGACCCGCGCACCACACTCGCGCAGCAGTTCATCGACACCGGCGGCGAACATCGACCGGTCGTCCACGGCGAAGAACACCTGAACCCGCCAGTCCGCGTGGAAAACCTCAAGCGCCTCAACGAGCCGGACGGCGGAAGTGATAGTGCGCGCCACTGCAAGGATGGTGCGCTGCGGTTGAACCGTATAACCGGCACCGTGACCCGGCGAGCCACCTTCACGCGCGCGGGCCATGTTGCCACTCCCAGGCTAAAGACTCACCCGCTCCGCCCGGTGTGCCCGGTGCCCGGTGTGCCCGGTGCCCGGTGCCCGGTGCCCGGTGCCCGGTGCCCGGTGCCCGGTTATCAATATCATGGACTATGTTCATGCGATTGCCCTCGATTGGCGGTCGGCCCGGCCAGCGCGTATAGATTAGCGGTCAACATGGGTCCTGCTCGTTGGTCGCTGACTAGGTGCGCCCCGAATGGCGTGTTCGGGCATGGCCGCAACACCGCGGCGATGGACCGGGCGATGGAGATCCATCGGGCCATGGCCGCCACGAGTCAGCACAGACACCTCCGGCTGCCCGATCTGATCATTGCCGCCACGGCTGAACTCGCCGGGGCCACGGTCTTGCACTATGACGCCGACTACGACTGCATCGCGACAATCACCGGCCAGCCGACCGAATGGGTGACGGCGCAGGGCTCCCTTTAGCCTCCTTGGCCTTCAGGACAGCCTTCTGTGTGAAGCGTTCGGAGCAACCGCCCTTGCCGCTTACCTCCCCGGAACGCCTAGCGGGGAATATTCGCCTGCCGGCCAGGCGGGCGCGGGTATGGGTAGCGCCGCGAGTTCCGCCAGGCTGGCCCACGCGCCCGGCACGTCGAGCGCCCGGGACGCATACGCGAGATTGAGTAGCTCCTCGCCGAGATAACGGTCGTACTTGTCGTGGACCTTGGCCCGGACCGTGCCGGCGAGCGCCACCGGATCCGGTGGCGGGCCGCCGGCAAGCTTCCTGATCAGTTCGGCGAGCTGGGCCGGCGAGCAGTTGCCGACGGTGATGGCCAGGCCGTCCTGCCCGACATCCAGGCCATGCGCGGTGAGGACCACGGCAAGCGTGTTCATGATCCGATCGCCTCGCCACGGGAACAGCACGGTTTGCGAATCCCAGGCGAAAATGCGGTGCGTGGCATGCCCGTACGCGTGGAAGGCGGCCCGCCCCTCGGCTAGCAGGTTTTGCGCGGTCGCATCGAGGTAGCGCGGAACCTCGCTCGACCGATACAACCGGCGCATCGCGCGCCGGACCTCGTCGGCGATCTCGCCGCCGACGCCTGGGAAGACCGGCGGGCGGCCCGCTTCGGCGGCGGTCAGCTGGATCACTCGCTGTGCGGTGTCAACGGAGAGCACGCGCCATCGCGCGCCACTGAAGATGAGTAACGCCCCTGGCAGGACCGGGCGGTCCACCGGCAGCGAACCGAGCGTGTAGCCGTCGGCGACCAGCCGGTAGTCCTGTGAGGTGCGGAACGAGGCATAGAAGCTGTAGTGACTGAGCAGCCGTTCGCCGGTGCCGCCTGGCAGCAGCAGGCCGCCGGCGTCCTGCTGGATCAGGTCGTGCCGGGCGATGTCGCGCAGCACGCCGGCGAACGTGGCCCGATCGACCCGGCGGAAAGGGCCACCCTCGCAGAGGGTCTCGAAGAGCCGGCCGGCCGTCGCGCCGCCGTGCTGCGCCGTTATCGACAAGATCTGCTGAATCAGCGTGGAAAGGTGTAGGCCGGAGGCGTCCGGCGGCTCGTACCAGGCGGCGGTCAGCAACGCGACCATCGCCACGCTTTGGAACAGCTCAGCGCGCAAGGCATCCGTCGGGTTGATGCCAGGAGCGAGTTCGGGCTCGGCGACGTAAACACGGAGAACGGCCGGGCGGCCCGGCCGGCGCCCGGAGCGGCCCAGCCGCTGGCGCAGCCCCGCAACGGTCGGCGGCGCGCCGATCTGCGCGACCGAGTCCACAGAACCGACATCGATGCCGAGCTCCAGGGTCGAGGTGCAGACCGCCGTCACAGGGGTGGCCGGATCCTTGAGCCGCTCCTCGACGTGCTCGCGGACCTCCTTGGACAGGCTGCCGTGGTGCGCGAGGAAACCGGCACGCACCCCGGCGCGGGCGGCGCGCTGAGTGAGCATGTCGGCGTAGACCTCGACGGCCGCGCGAGAGTTCGCGAAGACGAGGTTGTCGGTGGCGCGCAGCGTCCGGAACAGGTGGTCGGCGATCGCGGCTCGATCGGCGGGCTCCTGCTCCGGCGGGGTCGGTGCAGCCGGGATGAGGTAGCCCCGGACCTGAAGTCTGACCTCGCCGGCGGGCTCAGTGGAGGCGACCACGGCCACCTCGGCCCCGTGACCGGGGCGCAGGAAGTCCGCGGCGGCGGCGAAGTCGCCAAGCGTCGCGGAGAGCGCGACCCGGGGCACGCGCCGGCGCGCGGCCAGCTCGACCCGGTGCAGCAGCGACTGCAGCTGCGCGCCCCGCTCGGCGCCCAGGAAGGAGTGCAACTCGTCGATGACCACATAGCGCAGCCCGCCGAAGACCCGCCGGACCCGATCGGCGTGCCGGACGAACAGCGCCTCCAGCGATTCCGGGGTGATAAGCAGTAGCCCGGCCGGTGCGCGCAGGACGCGGGCCTTGCCGGTCGCCGGCGCGTCGCCGTGCCAGCGGTGCACAGGCAGGTCCAGCGGCTCCGCCAGGCCGGCGATCCGGTCGTACTGATCATTGATCAGCGCCTTCAGCGGGCTGACGTAGAGAGTCGCGACGCCGGAGCCGGCGCCCACCTCCTGCTCGCGGGCAAGGACGGAACAGATGGGCAGCAGCGCGGCTTCGGTCTTTCCGCTCGCCGTGGACGAGGCGATGATCACGTCACGCTCACCGGTGATGATCGGCTCGGCGGCCCGCTCCTGCGCGTCGCGGAGCCGGTCCCAGCCGCTGTGGTAGATCCATCGCTGTAGCAGCGGGTGGTAAAGCGCGAAGGCGCGCGAAGGCCCTGAGGCGCCGCTCGCGGGTGCTACCGGCGCATCAGAGCCGGAATGAGGTGAGTTCGTCATCGTCCATCGAGGTAGGCAGCACGAGGTCTGGGTCGGCGGTCGGGGTCAGGTCGACCGTCTCGATCAGAGTGGACCAGTGCAGTCCGGGGTGCTGGTCCAAGAGCGCGAGCAGGTCGAGAAAGCCGCGGATGGTCTCGCGCGGTGTGCGGAAGTATGCGTCCCCGATCCGCGCCGAGCAGTGCGCCATGTATGCCGTCAGCGCCTGATCCGGCACGAGGTAACGCGCGGGGTCACCGCCGGCGTACACGTGCCGGAGCTTGGTCAGCACGACGAACACGTCCTCTGGGGTCAGATTGGCCAGCCGGAGCACGGGACCGGAGCGATCCACCCGATCGGGTGCGGCGAACCGGTTCGGCGCGAGCCGGGAGGCAAGCGCCGGATAGGAGAACAGCCCGCGGCGCGGGTCGAGCAGGAACTCCGGCGTGCCGCCGAACAGGAACCCGAGGTGCGAGGTGTTGCCCTGCGCGGTGTCGTTGACGATCCGCAGCACCTGTTCATAGTTGGCGTTGCGTGCCGCCGACACTGTGATTTTGTAGAGGTTGACCATCTCGTCCAGGCACACCAGCAGCCCGTTGAAGCCGGCCAGCCGCACGAAGCGCGCCATCAGCTTGAGATGGTCGTAAAAGGTCGCGTCATCGACGATCGTCCGCACGCCGAGCGCGGCCCGGGCATCGACCCGGCTCGTGAACTCCCCGCGCAGCCAGCGCACGGCGTCGTCGCGGAGCCGCTCGTCGCCGCCGTCGTAGCCGCGCCAGTAGGCGCCGACCACGGTGGCGAAATCGTAGCCACCGGTCAACTCGGCCAGCGCCGCCAGCCGGGACCTGATCGCGTCGGCCGGTGCGTCGCCGCTCGCGTTCGCCTCGCTGAGCGCTCCGGTCACGAAACGCTCGACGACGCTGGCCAGCGCCCCGCCGTCCGGCCGCGCCCGGGTGGCGAGGTTGCGCATCAGCTCGGCGTAAAGGCTGCGGGCTTGCCCGGACGCGGCGTGCAGGCGCCTGTCCGGTGAAAGGTCCGCGTGGACGGTGACGAGCCGCTTCTCCAGGGCGACGGAACGGGCCAGGTGGAGGAAGAACGTCTTTCCGGAACCGTACTCGCCGATGACGAAGCGGCAGCCCGCGCCGCCGTCGGAGATCCGTTCGACATCGCGCACGGCGGCCTCGACCTCGGCGGCGCGCCCGACCTGGATGTGCTGCTGGCCGACCCGGGGGACCATGCCCGCGCGCAGCGCAGCGACGATGGTGTCCCGCTCGCGTGGCCTTATCCGTCCGGTTTGGACGGACTGGCTTGGGTGGGTCATGAAAGCAGCTCCAGGAGTACGTCGTTGGCCACCGCGAACGTCGCCGCCTCGCCTTCGATGACAGGCGCGCCGACGGTATCGATCGCGACCTCATTCAACAGGTCGAACGCGCCCTCCGGCAACACACCGTGCGCCGCGGCAAGCGACCCGAACTCCTCAGGGGTCCAGGCCGGCCGGTCGGCGAGCGCGCGCAACAGCGCGCTGTGCGCGGAGTCGAGACCCGCGACTGGGCTCGCGGCAGGACCCGCTACGGGCTTTGCGTCGTCGGCGATGTCATCGGTGTCGAAGATCGAGGTGAGCAGGGTGGCGGCCACGCTGCTTTCTGCGAGCTTGCGCATGATGGCGGCCCGGTCGATGGGCACTGCGCCCGGCGTTTGTGTGAGTGTCGCCGGCATCGTGGTCGCCATCGCCCAGGGCAGCGCGTATCCATTCGGGACGGCCTCGGCCGTCTGCACGATGACCGGCTGGTCCTGGCCGTCGTCTCCGGCCGGCGCCGCCTCGGCCGGCCGGGTGGCCGGACCGGAAAAGGCGTGCGCCACACCGACACTCCGCTCGTGCAGCCGGTGGAAGACCAGCTCGGGTTCCAACCCGAGGGTCCGATACACCCGGGTCAGGATGGCGACGGTGGCCGGGCCTACCGCCGGATCGGCCGCCGCCGCCACGGCGATCAGGTAGCGGCCGGCGATCTCCCGCTCGGCCTCCG
>JBIOYB010000559.1:0-7262 GCA_044869915.1 Allorhizocola sp. | reverse complement strand
CGGCCACGACGCCGGCAAAAACGCCACCGGGCTAAGGAGAGCCGAAGATTTCCGTTGGCACCGGCACGGGAGTCGGCATGCCGCCGCGACCCTTCGTCCACGGCGGATGCTCGAGATCATGGGCCGGATCCAATGAACTGCCTGGATGTCCTCGCCGTGCTGTAGGGCATGGGACGTTTGTTGGGCATGGACCGAGGCCGCTTGACCGTTGCCCTGGGCACAGTCGCGGCATTGAGACCGGTGCGGCGATCGCGGTCGATGCGGCGGGCAGCGCCTATGTCACCGGCTTCACCCAGTCCCCGACATTCCCGACGACGCCTGGCGCGTTCGACCGGACCGGGTCGGCGTCCAACGACCTGGACGCGTTCGTGTCCAAGCTCAATCCGGCGGGGACGGCGCTGGTCTACTCCACGTTCCTGGGCGGGACCAACTTCGAATGGGGCCGGGATCTGGCGATCGACGCCGCCGGCAACGCCTATGTGGCCGGTCAGACGAAGTCGTCGAACTTCCCGACCACCAACGGCGCCTTCGACCGTACCTACGGCGGCGACCCGTTCCTCTTCGACGGTGACGCATGGGTTGCCAAGCTCGCCGTCGGCCCCGGCACACCCCTGTCGCCTTCGCCACCCGCGTCACCCACGCCGGTGCCCTCGCCGTCGGCGTCACCTTCGCCGCCGGCGGGGCAGCCGCTGCCGGCCCCATCGCTGCTTGGCCCCGGCGATGACGCACGCTTCGCACCGGGGACGACCGTCATCTTCGACTGGAGCGATGTCACCGGCGCCGCGAGCTACACCATCCAGATCGACAACGACGACGAGTTCCCGTCACCGTTCACGGTCGAAGCGACGGCCACCGCATCGCAGTACACAGCGAGCGGACTTCCGACACAGCGGAGGTGGTGGCGGGTAAGAGCCAACACCGGCAACGGCGCTGCGGGAACCTGGTCGCAGGTGAGGCGATTCGAACTCAGGAACTGACCACCATAGTGGGAAACACGACACTCGTGGTCCCGGCCATGGGTGTGAGTATCACCCGGGGTCTGCGACGTGCGTCCCGCGCCGGAAAATCAGATCTTCGAGGAGGACACGCTCAAGTACTACCTATGCGAAACCGAGCGCAGTTACTCATGTGCGGACCGCCGGCTTCGGTCAACCTGAGGCAATGAAACCTATCCATACCTTACTCGTCGTCCCGGTCGCCTTGGCTTTAGGTCTTGCGGCGTGCACCCCCAACAACACGGCAACGTCGAACCCCAGCCCGAGCACCTCGCCCGCAACCGTCACACCGCCGACGTCGACGCCGGCGGCGGCGCCGTCCGTGTCGGGGCCGCTGACCGGCAACGAGCTCGTCTGGCTCGAAGGGATCGCCGCCCTGCACAAGTCGATGGACGACATCCCGTCGATGATCACGTCATCCACGATGCTCTCGATAGCCGGCAAGCAAAGCGGTTGCACCCGGACGCTGGACGGACTCGGGTCCGTCACCGATCGGCTGCGCCCGGTGGCAGATCTGGCCAAGCAGGGCTGCGCCCAATACGAGAAGAGTGGGCAATGCTTCAAGACGGCCGGGGAAATAGGTGCGGTCGTCGCGGGATCGGCCGAGGAGAAGAAGTACAACGAAGCGAGCGACTGCGCCTTCAATTCACGGGGCGAGGCCAGCAGTCTATTCGCCAAGGCGGAGATGAAGGGTACCGAAATCAAGGAGGCCGCTCGCTAGTTTGCTCCCACCACCTCTGTATCCGGGTCCCGGGGACCCGGATACGGCCGTCTTGCATGAGCCTCAGTCCAGCCGGAAGCCGTTCTCGTCGTAACCGCGATAACTCTGGTCGCCGGTCTTGTCACGCTGTATGTCCTTGGGCAGCATGTGCATGCGCTTGTCCCCGCTGAGAAACCCGGTCAGCGTGTCAAGCCCCTCGCGCAGCTTGCGCTCCTCGTCATCGATGGCCGTGCGGACATTGCGCAGCTTTCGCTTCATGTCATCGATGATGTCCCACGGATTGTCGCCCTCGACCCGGGTGATCTCGGCGGCGATGATGTCACCGAACCCCCGCACCATCCCGGCGACCGCACCGACCGGCCCGCCGGTGATCGCCCCGGCGGCGGTGCCCGCCAACGTCTTGACGATGTTGGCCATCGCCTGGCGGCGTTCCTGCCGGCGTGCCTCGGCCGCGGCACCTAGCGCTTCGAGGGTGGCATCGGCGACCTCGAGCGCGGCCTCCTGGGCGGCCGCCGCGGTCTCGCCCTGCATCTCGATGAGCGCCTTGAGCGAGATGATGTACTCGGACTGGTACTGAAACGCGGTCTCGAGGCTGTCGAGATATTCGCCGAAGGCCCGGGCCGCGTCGCCGTCCCAGACGCCGACCTTTTCCCGGACGCGCTCCAACGCGGTGCCTAGCTCGTTTTCCGAGTTTTGCTTGAGCCAGAACAGGGCCGAGTCGAGGATCGCCGCGGTGTTACCCGCGGAATCCGGGTCCGCCTCGGCGAACTGCGAATACAGTCGCACAATCTCCGGCCGGCTCTCGTGCAGAGCGATGCTCGCGAACGGGTTTGCCTCACTGGCTTTTTCCCATATCTCCTCGAGCTTGGAGTTGACCTTATCGGCATATGAGCGGGCCATGTGAATTCCCTGCCTTCAGAGCCCAAGCTGGCTGACAGTTTCCGGCGAGAGCCTGGTGACGAGGCTGGCGTCTGCCTCCACGTAATTGGTGACCACCTGTTTGAGTGCCGCCGCGGCGGTGTCGAGGCGGTCCGTGGCGTGCTTCAGGATGGATTCGAAGCCGAGGCAGGCCTGGTCCCATTTCTCTTGCGCCGCAAGGTAGATCTGGCCGCCGAAGGCAAGGCCGCACTCCTCGTAGCGGCGGCGAAACTCGTGATCGGCGTCCGCGATGTTTCCGCCCATCTCCGGGAAGTCTCGCGCCGCCACGCTCCATAGTTGGTCAAGCTCGGTCGCCAGTTGCTCACCCATGGACGACACCGTCGCACAGATGCGTTTTGGCGGATGTCTGGGCAGGCATTTCTTTACTTGGATTTGACGTTTGATGACCGGGACACCACCGTGGCTACGCAACCCACTCACGAATTCTCGCGATGCCGGCGCCACGCGCGCCGCCCTACGCTGGCGGCCATGGTCGAGGATCTGACAGCGGCGGCGCGGGAGCTCTTCGCGCCCCTCGGGCCGACGTATGACGGTGTCGGCCGCGTGCTCTCGCTGGGACAGGACCCGCTCTGGCGCCGCTTCCTCGTCTCACGGCTGCCGATCGGTGGCCGCGTACTCGATGTGGCGACGGGGACAGGGCTGGTCGCGGCGCGCCTCCTGCGGCGGGGATTCGCGGTGACCGGGGTCGACCAGAGCCCGCAGATGCTGGCGATCGCGCGCCGCCGTTTCGCCGGCTCCGTCGAGCTGATCAACGCGTCGGCGCGGGCGCTGCCGTTCGACTCCGAGTCGTTTGATCATCTGACGTTCACGTACCTCCTGCGTTACGTCGCCGATCCCGGGGCGACGCTGGCCGAGCTCGCCCGGGTCGTGCGGCCGGGCGGCGTCGTGGCCTCGCTTGAATTTGGCGTCCCGCCGGGCCCCGTCCGTCCACTGTGGAACATGTACGTCCGGACGGTGCTGCCGCTGGCCGGTCGCGTGCTGCGCAACGGCTGGCGCGAGGTCGGCGACTTCCTCGGACCGTCCATCCGCGACTTCTGGCAGCGATATCCGCTGGAACACCAGCTCGAATGGTGGCACGCGGCAGGTCTGCGCGACGTCGAGGCGCGTCGGCGCAGCCTCGGCGCGGCCGTCGTCATCTGGGGACGGAAGGCATGACACAGACCACGCAGACCACGCAGACCACACAGACCACACAGACCGTGTCCCGTCCCGCCTGGTACGCGCTCGAGCGCGGCGGCTGGCGCGACTACGTGACGCTGCTGCATCCGCCCTACACGGCATGGCATCTGTCGTATGTCGTCATCGGCGGCTGCCTCGCGCCGGTGGTGGCCTGGGACCGCCTCGCCGCCGTCGTCACCGCGTTCGCACTCGCGGTCGGTGTCGGCGCACACGCCCTCGACGAGCTCAACGGACGGCCGCTGCGCACGAGGATCCCCGGCCGGATCCTCGCCGCGCTCGCCGGCGTCTCCATCGCGTGCGCTTGCGCGATCGGGGTCGCGGGCGCGGTCATCGTCGAGCCCTGGCTCGCGATCCTCATCCCGGTCGGGCTGTTCCTCGTGCTGGCGTACAACCTGGAGCTCGCCAAGGGACGCTTCCACTCCGACCTCTGGTTTGCCCTCGCCTGGGGCGGATTCCCCGTGCTCAACGGCTACGCCGCCGTCGCGGGTGAAATCCGGGGCGCGACAGCGCTCGCCGCCGGGTTCGCGATGCTGTTCGCCGTGCTGCACTCCCTGGCCCAGCGCGCCCTCTCGACGCACGTGCGGCACGTGCGGCGCCGGGTCACGGCCGTGCGCGGCAGGCTCGACCTCGCCGACGGGCGCACCGAGCCGCTCGACGCACGGCGGCTCACCGCCGCCGCCGAGACCGGACTGCGGCTCCTCTCACTCGCGACCGTCGCCCTCGCCGCGACCCTCGTCGCCGTCCGCCTCTCGTGGTGAAGGTGGCCGGCCCACGGGTCTGCGTGATCGGTGCCGGGCCGTGCGGCCTGAGCGCGGTGAAAAACCTTCTTCAGGCCGGATGCCGCGACATCGTCTGCTACGAGGAGAGCGGCGGCATCGGCGGCAACTGGGCATACACCGACGACCCGGCACGGGCAAGCGTCCACGAATGCACGCACACCATCTCCTCCCGGTCCCTGTCATCCTTCGACGACTTCCCGATGCCGGACAGCTATCCGGACTTCCCCTCGCACCGGCAGCTTCTCGCCTACTTCACGGACTATGCCATCGCGTTCCGGCTCCAGCCGCACATCCGCCTCAACTCGCACGTGTCGCGGTGCGAGCTCGGCGGCGACGGCCGCTGGACGGTGCGGATCAACGTGAACGGCGCAACGCGAGCCGAGAGGTTTGACAGCCTGCTGGTCTGCACCGGCCATCACCGCGAGGCATTCGTGCCCCGATACCCGGGCACGTTCGCCGGCACGATCGTCCACTCCTCGGCCTACAAGCGGCCCGACCCGTTCCGCGGCAAGCGGGTCCTCGTGGTCGGTGCCGGCAACTCCGCCGCCGACATCGCCGTCGACGTCGCCCGGCTCGCCGCGCACACCGCGCTCAGTGTGCGCGAGGCAACCTACATCGTGGCGAAGCTGGTGTCCGGCCGGCCCGTCGACACCGCCTATGCGTATTGGCGGGAGAAGCTGCCACGGCCGCTGTTGCGGTCGGCACTGCGACTGTGGCTGCGGCTCACGGTCGGCACCTGGGCGGACTACGGCCTGCCCACCCCGGCACACGCCCCGCTCGACAAGCCACCGACGGTCAACTCCGGAATCCTCGAAGCGCTGCGGCACGGCCGGCTCGCCGCCCGCCCCGGCATCGTGCGCTACGACGGACACACGGTTCTTTTCTCCGACGGGACCCGTGACGACTTCGACGCCGTCGTTCTGGCAACCGGCTTTCGTTACGGCTTCCCGTTCCTGCCGCAGCGCGTCGCCGGATGGGACATGAGCACACCGCCGCCGCTCTACCTGAGGATGATGCATCCGGCGATCCCCAGCCTCTACTTCATCGGCCTGCTCCAGCCCATCGGCTGCATCTGGCGGCTCGCCGACTACCAGGCGCGCATCGCGGCACTACAGATCACCGGGCAGCTGCAGCGACCGGCCGACATCGACAGACGCCTCCAGCGTGAGGTCGCCCGCGCGGGCAGCCGATCCGGGCGCTCGCCTCGCCACCCACTTGTGGTCGACGACCGAGTCATCCGGCGCGACCTGATGCGCCAACTCGCGCCATAAGCGGGCGCCTGCCGCGGAGCCTGAAAGGGCCCTCCTGACGTATCCGTGGGCCAGACTTTGTGAATTGGTCGTGACTTGCCGGATAGACCTCCTGCTGTAGACATCCTTGTGGTCCGTGGGGCGCCGTGAGACCCCGCGATGAAGTGGCCTCACGGCGCTGGAAATCCTTTGCTGTCAGCAGGAAATGGAGACGGTCGGGGAAGAGGCCCTGCCGTCGATCACGGACGGGAAGCCCGCCAGGAAGTAGACGCGGCCTTGCGAGCCCGCCTGCCAGATGCCGGTCCGGCACGGCTGGAGTTCGGTGACGCTGAATGAGCTTGTCTGGCCGATCGTGTCCACGGCCCAGGGCTGCAGCACGACCCCGTCGACCGCCAGGGCGGCGGCGAGATCGATCCGCCTCACGGGACCGTTGCAGTTCACCGTGGCGGTGGTCTGCACCCGGGTACCGTTACGGACCGGGGTGGTGACGGAGATGGTGCAGTCGGTGAGGATACCTATGTCGCCCTTCTTGCTTTTGACGCCATCCGCGCCAACCGTGTCCGAGGTGAGGACGTTGGCACCGGGGTGGCCTGCGGCGCCGGCCGAGCCGGGCATTGCCGCGATCAGCATGATGGCGACGAGGGGCAGTGCCAGGGCACTTGCGATTCTCGATCTCACGATGGTTCAATCCTTCCTGGTTGGCCGGTCCCGGATCAGGGGTCCGGCTGCCGAAGTTCCTTCACGGAACGAGGGCCTTTGCTCGTCACAGATGTGGCAAAGGCCCCACCGGGCGAAGGGCGGGGCGGTCGGCCCGGGCGTCGCGTTCGCGCGACGGACATCGCCCCGGCTATGTCTTGGTCGTGACATTTCCCCGTCATCGCCCATGTCATAGATAATTGCGAATGATCGGGCGATGGCGCATCGGCGTTTTTGCCACGGGCATTCCTGGCCGGTCCGGCCGGATCAACAGCGCCACAAAGTCGGGTGCCCCACTCCCGGTGCGCCAGCAGCGCACGGTAAACCAAATCGCCTTCGGTGCTTAACCCTATGGCCTGCAACATGTTCTCTCCCCCGTGATGAACAAGTGAGTTGACATTTTGCCTTAGTAGAGGGTTTTTGGGTGCCCCTCCGCCGGGGTGGTAGGAAGTTGCCAGAGCGGTTGCTCTCGGCTCGAACGTGGTGACTTCGGCAGGCCGCGATCGCATTCTTGGTTCAGCGAAACGGAAACGATCGCAGACGCGATCGAAAATCCACGGAGTCGAAACCGTCGGCGTCTGGCGGTCAACCGCGACCACGTACTACTTGGACGACAGCAACGCCCCCGGCAATGCCGAATACATTTTCCACTACGGCTGCGGTACCTGCTGACAGAGCAATATCCTCGCGGGGCGGCACCCGG
>JBIOYB010000558.1:0-2389 GCA_044869915.1 Allorhizocola sp. | reverse complement strand
GGAGCACGCGGCCTGGCGGCTCCGGTGGTCTGCATCATCGACGGGCATCCGGGGCTGCGCAAGGCGGTCGGCCTCGTGTGGCCCGACGCCCGCGTCCAGCGGTGCGCTGTGCACTATGCCGACCTCCAGATTATGCCGATGCCGCTGGGCCACAGACGTCGGGAGGCGGTGCTCGCGATGAGCGGGTCGGCATAATCACAGCGCCTCAAGGAACGCGAGGGTGGCGTCGGGGGGCCGGTAGCGCCCGGGCCTCGTGTGCACGGGGGTCGTCCTCGCGAGTGCGCGCTCTTTGAGGGCGAGATCGGCGTGCAGGTAGATCTGGGTGGTCTCAACCTGCTCGTGACCGAGCCAGAGCGCGATCACCGCGGTGTCGACACCGGCGTGCAAGAGTCGCATGGCGGCGGTGTGGCGCAGCACGTGCAGGGTGATCGTTTTCTCCCGGAGAGACGAACAGACGCGACCGGCCATCGCTACCGACGCGGCAAGTCGGTGCTCGAGGGCATCGCGGCTGAGCATGGTCCCCCGGCGCGTGCTGAAGAGCGGCTCGCTCGCGTCAGCGGCACGCTCGGCGAGCCAGGCACGCAGCACCGCGACCACGTGTGCGGTGAGCGGCGTGATCCGTTGCTTCCGCCCTTTGCCCAGGCAGCTGATGTGCGCCCCGACGCCCAGGTGGACGTCGGCACACCGCAGCCCAATCAGCTCCGAGGCGCGCAGTCCCGTCTGGACCGCGAGCGCGAGCAGGGCGTGATCGCGTCGGCCGGTCCACGTCGTCCGGTCCGGAGCGGCGAGGAGGGCCTCGACCTCCGGCTCCGTGAGGAAGGTGACGAGGCGGCGCTCGAAGCGTTTTGGAGGAATGGCGAGCACGCGCTCGATCACCGCGGCATGCTCAGGATGGCGAAGGGCGGCGTAGCGAAACAGGGAGCGGATCGCGGCAAGGCGGGCGTTGCGGGTGCGGACGCTATTCCCGCGGTCGTGTTCGCGGTGATCGAGGAACGCACTGATCAGCGGGGCATCGAGATCGCCGAGGTCGAGCTTCGACGGCTCGACGTCCCGGCGCGTGGCCGCGAAGCGCACCAGCAACCGCAGCGTGTCTCGGTAGGCCGCCACGGTGTGGGGACTGGCCTGGCGCTGGCCGACGAGGCGGTCGGTGAAGAACGCCTGCAGGGTCGGGGCGAGCCGACTCATGAGGCCCCTCCGACGTGGCCCTGGAGGCGATCGCCCGCCAGGTGCAGTAGCTCCGGAGCCGCCGAGAGATACCAGTAGGTGTGGCTGGGATTGACATGGCCGAGATACGTCGACAGCAGCGGCAAGCGGGCTTCGGTGTCATGGCCATGCCGATAGCCGTCGAGAATGGTGCAGACCGCGAAGCGGTGCCGCAAGTCGTGGAGTCTGGGACGGCACGCGGCGGACCGGGGCGCGAGGCCCGCGCGGCGCACCAACCGGTGGAAGGTCCACTGGACATTGCAGTACAGCAACCGGGTCCCAGCGCTGGACACCAACACCGAGGCAGTCCGCGCTGCCGAACGCGGCCGGTCGGGCCGCCGCAGATACTGACGCAGCGCGTCCACCGTACTCGGATGCACCGGCAGCTCCCGCGACTTGCCGAACTTACTCGTCCGGATCGTGAGCACGCCCTCGGTGCCATCGATGTCGCCGCGCTCGAGCGCGAGAGCTTCCCCGACCCGCATGCCAGTGACCGCCAGCAGGCCGATCAGGGTCTGGTACGTCGCCACTCGATGCGGGCTCCGCAACGTGGCCGCGGCCGCGATTAACGCGGCGACCTCGTCGTCGGAGTAGAGGTAGGGCGTCGCCCGGCCTCGTCGCCGGGGGAGCAGGTCGGCGGGCGGCACTTCGGTGGCGGGATCAATGGCGTGCAGGTGGGCCGCGAAACGACGCACGACGGAGAGCCGGTGAGACGCCCAGCCGCGATCGGGGCCCGCGGGCAGGGTCGCCCAGGCCACCATCGTGGCGACGCGCAAGTGCGGCTCACCGTGAGCCTCGACATAGGTGAGGAACTGGGCGAGCAGCTTCTCGGCCCGCTGGAGCTTGTAGCCGAGCGCACGGCGGAGAGCCAGATAGTCGAGGAGGGCGTGGCGCAGCGGGCTCATGCCACACCTCCCGGCCAGGGGCGCGCGATCGCCCGAAGGGCGGCGCGGTCGACCTTGGCGTAGATCGCCGTCGTGAGGGCACGGCGGTGGCGCAGGAGCTGACCGATCTCGGGCAACGGCGCGCCCGCCCGCAGCGCCTGGGTGGCTGCGGTGTGGCGCAGCCGGTGGGCGTGGATGATTCCGAGGCCAGCGCGACAACCGGCTGCGGCGACGATCTGGGTGACACCGCCAGCGCTGAGGGCGCGGTGGGGGGCCTTGACGCGGACGAAGACCGTCCGGTC
>JBIOYB010000557.1:0-2355 GCA_044869915.1 Allorhizocola sp. | reverse complement strand
GAGGACACCATCGTGGTGCTCGACGAGGCCTACCGGGAGTTCGTGACAGACGCGGAGGTCACGGACGGGCTTGTCACCTTTGGCGATCGCCCCAACGTCGTGGTGCTGCGCACGCTCAGCAAGGCGTGGGGCCTGGCCGGGCTGCGCATCGGCTACCTCGTGGCACAACCCGACGTCGCCGCCGCCGTGAGCAAGGTCGTCACGCCGTTCTCGACCAGCTCCGCCGCCCAGGCCGCCGCGCTGGCAGCACTCGACCAGGAGACCGAGATGCGCCGCCGGTGCGACATCGTCATCGCCGAGCGGGAGAGGGTCCACGCGACCCTCGTCAAGTGGCTGCCCGAGGTGCCCGTGAGCCAGGCCAATTTCGTGTGGCTGCCGCTGCGCGACCGGGCGGTCGAGTTCGGCCAGGTCTGCGAGGCACACGGCGTGATCGTGCGCCCGTTCGCCGGAGACGGCGTGCGCGTGACGATTGGCACACCCGAGGAAAACGACGTGTTCCTCGTGGCAGCCGAGAAGTATCTCGGGCCCGAACGCGACCAAAGCCATCCCGCGTAACTTTCAGGTAATTGCTAGGTTGTATCGGTGCCCCGTCAGAGCAAACGGCTCGCGATCACAGCCATGGCAACAGCCGTGCTGCTGATCGCCGTCGCGGTGACCGTGTGGCGGGTGTTGCGACCGTCCGAAGTGGTCACACAAGCGCGAGCGGCCTCTCCGACCGCGACCGTCGAGAGCTTCCCCTCCCCCGGCGCGCTGGGCGCGCTCGCGTCCGCGCCGCTGATCCACGACGACCGGATCCGCATCTTCGCCAAAAAGCGCGAGGTCTGGTCCGACAGCCCGGCGTCATACCAATACGAGCGCAGCGCGCTGTGGGCCTACCGGCGCTGGCCCGCGCAGGTCACCGGCGTCGCCCTGATGCGCCTCGCGCCCGACAACGGCGTGTCCAGCGCCGTCGTGGTGACCGCCTGGACCGACGGGGAGCTCGTGGGCCTCGACGCCGAGATGGGCACCGTGCTCTGGCGCGCCCAGGGCGATCCGCTCGCGGAAGACTATGTGGGCCGGCGCACCGGCGCCATGGCCATCTACCAGCCGCCGGGCCTGTTCATGAGCGGCACCAGATTTGTCACCGTGGGCGAGGAGGCCGTGCGCGCCTTCTCCGCCGAGACCGGCCTGCCACAGTGGAAGGCACTCAGCCCGGTCACGCCCGAGTGCCGCGGCAGCGACTTCAGCACGCTCACCCAGCTCTACATCCTCGACACCTGCACGGCGACCCTGCGGCGGCTCGACCTCGCCACGGGCGCGGAGCTCCCGTCCATGCGCGCCACCGTCGTCGAGCCGCTGTCGTGCATGGTGGGCCACTCGCAGTGCACCGCCATGCGCACCACCCACGCCGGGTCCACCCGCGGCTGGCGCCTCACCGAGGACCGCGACCCCGCCGACACCCCCACGCTCGCCGCAGAGAGCTCGCTGCCCGCCTCCGGCGGCACCGTCATCGTGCCCAGCAGTGGGGAAGACTCCGTGGCCGCGGTCGACCTGAACACGGGCGCCACCATCTGGACCTGGCGCCCGCCCAGCCCCGGCAGCACCCTGAGACTCCTCGCGGCCGATCCCGTGCGCACGATCCTGCTCGAGTCCAACGGCGACCTCGTCCTGCTCAACACGGTCACCGGCAAGCTTCTGCTGAGCACGAGTGTCCTGCGCCAAAACGAGCCCGGCCGCTCTTACGACATCAACATGTTCTATCAATCGGGTGCCTACCTCGTCCTCGAGCGCACCAACCCCAAAGTCACGTCCGACGAGGTCGACGACGCCTTCTACTACACCCCGCGCCCGGTGCTCCTGGCCTATACCGGCCGCATTTAATCCGCCGTGTGCAGAGCCCTCACATGCGCATTCTGCATACCCATAATTCACGCCTATTGCGCAGTCGAATAGCCCCACAATGGGCTTATTCCGCCACGATTACGCTCGCCTACAGATACGCGACTTGTGCATTCCGGCCGGCGGATTCAGGCGCTTGGCGGGTAGGCCGATGACGCCGACATTTGGCCAGCATCTAGCCCATTTGGCCGGACCATCATCAGGACCGTGGGAAGCATCGATCGCAACATCGTGCATGGATGACGTCGCGTGCACGGCGGCTGGCGAAGGTGACCCGTGTGCGGGCTGCCCGCATGAACAACGTCGTGAAAGCCATACGTCGTGCCTGGACGACGTCGTGTTTTGGTGGACGTCGTGCGGGCGAGCCATCGCCGCGGCCCGGGCATGCCGGCCCCGCCTCCATGGATCGGGCCGGCGGTTTCGGGCCGGGCTGGCCCGGGGTTTGGGGTCGGGCCTGGTGTGTGTGCGGGTTGAGGC
>JBIOYB010000556.1:0-4620 GCA_044869915.1 Allorhizocola sp. | reverse complement strand
CGCCGAGAGGAAGCCACCCGCGTTGAGCAGCACGAAGCCGCCGAGCGTGAAGACCAGCAGCATCATGTGGCCGGCGAACATGTTGGCGAACAACCGCAGCGACAGCGTGAACGGCCGCAGGATGACGATGGTCGCGAACTCGATCGGGGTGAGGATCAGATACATCGGCCAGGGCACGTTGGGCGGGAAGAGGTTTGTCTTCAGGTAGCCCCACAGGCCGTGCGCCTTGATGCCCCAGTACCAATACATCACGTAGGTGATCACGGCCAGCATCACCGGGAACGCGTAGTGCGAGTTTGGCGAGATCTGCAGCACCGGGACGATCGCAAAGATGTTGGTCAGCGCGATGAAGCAGAACAGCGTCGCGAGATAGGGGGCGAACCGCACACCCTCGTGACCGAGCATGTCCTTGGCGATGCCATCGCGGTTGAAGCCGTAGATGCTCTCCGCGATCCACTGCATCTTGGTCGGGACGATCTTGGGATTGCGGTACGCGACAAGGAAGAACACGATCAGGATCGCCACCGCGAACCAGACCATGAGCGTGAACTTCGTAAGCCAGGGGCCGTGGCCACCGAGGAGGTCGGGGAGATAGAAATCGTCCACACCGGGCGGGAAGGGCACATCTTCCGCGCTAAGGACGAGAGCTATGTTGCTCACCGCGCCCCCTTCTCATCAGCTCAAGGACTAAACCTGCGCAGGACCAGGAAGATCCCGCCGACAGCGCCGATGATGGAGCCGACCGCCGTCGCAATCCCCCCTGTGTCCAGCCACCGGTCCACCAACCAACCGATGCCACCCCAGACGAAGATCCCTGCGAGCAGGTAGCCGACCGCCGTCCAGCCATCATTGGCTCCCGAGGTATTCGGGGGCTGAGAAGGCTGGTCACCGGCCATGACGCGCGAACAATATCAGCCTCATGAACGATCAGGAGAAGCGCCCCCCGCCAATCATGAGATCGACATTGATTTACCGTCATCAACGCGCTGTCATTAGAACGTGACCCTCACGCACAATTGGACTGTACTGACGGCGCTGACCGTGCTCACCATCACCACCGCAGGATGTGAGCCACACAGCACCCAATCGACCGGCCCCGTCCACTGCCATGTCATGGCCGACACTCCGAAGCGGGTGGCCGAGGGCGACAAAATCGTGGGCACAGTGCGCTTCCGGTGCGAAACCCCGGGCGCTGAGGAGCTCACGCTCAAGGTCAAACTGGAGAAGCGCGATGGCGAGCAGTGGCGCAGCGCCTCGTCGCAGAACTACACGTTCAAGGGCAAGGACACCTACGCGGCGCCGCTGAAGTATCAGTCGCGCACGCTCGAGATCGGCTGTGCCACCGGCACCTTCCGGACCGTGGTCGACTGGTCGCGTACCTCCAAAAAGGACACCAAGGGCGACAACCTGATCAGCGGCAGCATGCGGGATCCCTGCAAGCCACTACTTCCGCTCTAGGTCTCTTCAGGCGAAGCCGTGCTCTTGCGCGGTTATTAGAGATCCACGTAGAGGATCTTGGCTTTGGCCAGCCAGCGGGCCTGCGCGACGATCCACGCCAGGGCCGCGGCGGCGATGCCGAACACCATGGGCTTCATGCCCGCCCATGGGAACAGCGCGGTGAGCAGGACGGTCAGCGCCACGAGCTTGGCGAAATAGGCGAGCAGGGCGGTGGGCAGCATCATGGGCCGGTTGACCCGCTCCACCCACTCGAGCAGCAGCGTGGACAGCGTGTAGACCAGCGCGACGAAGGTCACACCGGCGGCGGCGCCGAGCGCACCGGCCCACCCCCCGAACAGGGCTCCCACGATTGCCGCGACGAGGGCCAGCGCACCGGAAACCGTGAGCATGTGCGGCAAGAATTTCATCTGCTGCTCACCAAGATTTTGGCCAGTGGTTGCACCGTGGCCTGGATCTCATCGGCGACCCGGGCGAAGACCTGCTCGCCGCGGCCCCACGGGTCGTCGAGGTCGTCGCCGCGCTCGGGCGCCCGCCCGCCCCGCAGCTCGTCGACCGCGAGCACCAGGGCGACGGCCCGCTCATATCCGGACGGCGGCAGTGACATCGGGTCGACGCCCTTGAGCAGGCGCCCGAACTCGCCGAGCACGAACGCCCGCGGATGAGAGTCGGGCCGCAGCGCGGTGACATAGTCGAGCTGGTCTGCCGTCGCGGTCAGGATGAGGTCGGCCGAGTCGATGTGCTCGGCGCGGAGCTTGCGCGCGGCAAACCCGTCCACGCTGCCACCCCGACCGACGACCTGCCGGGCGGCGGGCGGGTTCATCTCTTCGCCCTCATGCCAGCCGCCGGTGCCCGCGCTGTGCGACAGCACGTCGGTGCCGGTGAGCTCCATGGCCAGCAGCCGCTCGGCCATCGGCGAACGGCAGATGTTGCCCATGCACACATGCAGCACGACGAATGGGCCCAGGGTCTTGGTCATTGGTCAACCTCTCCGACCACCTCACTGATCTGCTCCACCGACAGCGCACCCGCGCGGACCACGCGCGGCCGGTCGGTCGTCAGATCTACGATGGTCGATGGTATCGGATTTGGGCACTCGCCCGCCTCCAGGTAAACGCTGACCTTGTAGCTCAGCTGCTCGCGCGCCTCCTCGGCGGTGGTCGCCGGCGGCATGCCGGTGAGGTTGGCCGACGAGACCGCCATCGGCCCGGTCGCGCGCAGCACCTCCAGCGCCACGGGATGCAACGGCATGCGCACCGCGACCGTGCCGCCGGTGTCGCCGAGATCCCACTGCAGCGTCGGCGCCTGCTCGACGATGATCGTGAGGGCGCCCGGCCAGAACGCCTCGACCAGATCGCGCGCCTTCGGCGGCATGCGCGTCACGAGGCCGTCGAGCGTGTGCCGCGAGCCGACCAGCACGGGCGGCGGCATCTGCCGGTCGCGCCCCTTGGCGTTGAGCAGGTTGGTCACCGACCACGACTTGAAAGCATCCGCGCCGATGCCGTAGACCGTATCCGTCGGCAGCACGACGAGGTCACCGCTGCCGACCGCCTCGATGGCGGCCTTGATGCCCCGGTCACGCTCGTCGATCTTGCGACAATCAAAGAGCCTCACAGCGCCACATCCTGTCATGCCTTTCTGGTAGCCGTGCTGAAGCGGGGCCTTCCCGCAAGATCCAAGTGTCGCTCGATCGCGCTGAAGGCCGGCTCGAGCAGCGCCGCCAGGTCGTGCGATTCGTCGTGTTCGATGCCCAGGCGGCCGCCGGGGCGCAGCGCCTTTTGCGCGCGGGCGACCACCGCCGGGATCAGCTCCAGGCCATCGTCCCCCGCGAAGACGGCCTCCGCCGGGTCGGCCGCCACCTCGGCCGCGACGGGTTGACCGCCGGGCACGTAGGGCGGGTTGCACACCACGAGGTCGACGTCGACCGGCAGCTCGACGCCGCGGATGTCGCCCTCGACGATCGTGATGCCGGTGCCGGAGGCGTTGTGGCGCAACCACTTGAGGGCATCGGGACTGCGCTCGACCGCGTAGACCGTCGCGTCCGGACGGTCGTGCGCGATCGCCAGCGCCAGCGCGCCGGAGCCGCTGCACAGGTCGACCACGACGGGCTCCACCAGGCCACGGAGGGCGTCGACCCCCCACTGCGCGAGCAGCTCGGTCTCGGGACGCGGGATGAACACGCCCGGCCCGACCGCGAGCTCGAGGCCCATGAACGGGGCCACGCCGGTCAGGTGCTGCAGCGGCACCCGCTCCGCTCGCCGGGCGACGAGCTCGGTCAAGCGCGCCACCTGCTCCTCGGTGACCATGTCGACCAGAATGAGCCTCCCGCGCGGTACGCCCAAAATATGGGCAGCAATCAATTCGGCATCGGCGCGGGGGGACTCGACCCCCGCCACAGCCAGTGAGCTGGCGTGATGACGAAGTTGATCTGATAGGCGTGGCACCCTGCAACGGTAACGCCACGGTCTCAGCCCTGGCGCATCGCCGGGAGCTTCCATAACATCCCACGAAGCGGCGGAATGTGAGGGAGGCGCACGTTGGCCGAGTCGTCGGCGCGCGATCTGGTGCGGAAGCTGGGCACGTTCCTTGCCGACCTGACCCAGGACCGCCCGGCCGACCGCATCCACGCCGACATCCTCGACCGGCTGCGCGATCCGGCCCGCGCGCTTGACCACCGCCTCGCGGGCGTTTACCTGCAGGACAAGGACTTCGTGCCTATCTGGACGGCGATCCGCAACGGCGTGTCCCTGCCCAGCTCCTCCTGGGAGACCGTGGTCCTGCCGACGGTGGTGTTCTACAGCACCGAGCAGGCGATGAAGGCCAACCTCGAGACGGCCATCGGGCTGTGGCGCACGGCACGCGACGCCTTCTCGGCGCCGCTTCCGATCGAGGCGGCCGCCCCCATGATCGTGCCGCCGCCACCGCCTCCCTTCCTCGAGGAGGAGCCCGAGCCGGAGATGATCCCGTGGGAGACCGACGAGCCGGCCTCGGCCGAGTCGCCCAGGCGGCGCCTGCGCCTGTGGGTGCCGTCGGCCGCGGGGCTCACGCTCGTCGCCGTGGCCGCGCTGGTGCTGGTGAACATGCCCGGGCCCGCCGCCACGCCCGGGCCGCTCCCGTCATCGCACGTCTTCCCCGACCCGCCGGCGCCGTCGCTCACGCCCTCGG
>JBIOYB010000555.1:0-5766 GCA_044869915.1 Allorhizocola sp. | reverse complement strand
GGGGATGTATTGGTATATGCAGCGCCAACGTTGCATGACCCCGGTCACTGCCCGGGTGCCCTTGTAGAGACCGTAGTATCCGGGCTGGCCGAAGGTCCAGCGCATCGTCGTGGTCTCCGTGTTCGTGCTCGAGGTGGTCCGCTGGACCTCGAAGCCGACTTTCGCCGACACTTTGGCGAACCCCGCGTCCCACTCCATGGTGGCCTCGGTGCTGGCGCCGATCGACGTGGTCACGGTGTTCATCACGGTCAGGGTCTCGGTGCGCTCGCCGGTCGTCCCCTCGGTGATATTGATGCTCATGAACTGGGTGAGCGTCGGGTTGACCTCGGCGGAGTCGATGTCGATCCACACGTGACCGTTGGTGGCGGCGGTGCAGCTGCCGCGCGGGGGGAACGCGGAAGCGGGTGAGGCGAGGACCACCACGCCCACCGCCGTGGTCAGGCCGGTGACCATGCTCCCGTTAATCACGCGACGCATCAAATTGGACATTCGCATGCTTGATTGGAACCCGGCCCGGCCCGGTGCGTCAATGGCCGTCGGGCTGAATCCGCGCGCCGACGTACGCCCGGCCGGGGTTTTCCCGGCCGGGCGCACGTCGCGTTGCTCACCCGCAGATGATGTCGTCGACCAGGCGGAAGGCGCGGCTGTCCAGTGCCGCGCCGGCGCCCGGACCGACCAGGTCGGTGGTGCGATAGAGCACGACCGCCCGCTCCCCGCTTTCGGTGACACCGTTGACGGTGCTGGTCCCCGGGACGTCACCGGGGTGACCCCAATAACCGCCGCCGCAGCTATTCGGTACCCAGAAAATCCCCAGGCCATATCGCAATCCCGGCATGACCGGCTGGAGGGTCTCGGCCAGCACCGTCTGGCGCAGCTGTGCCATCTCCCGCGGCCGCAACAGCTCCCCGCGCTGCAGGGCCCGCCAGAACACCGCCAAATCGTCGGTCGTGCTCACCATGCCACCGGCTGCGTCGCCCGCGCTCGCATGGAAGACGGTCGTGTCCACGAGCGGTCCGCCCGGCGCGAACTGTTGGTATGACCGGGCATACGGCCTCGCCGGCGACACGGCGTCCTCATCGTAGTATGTGTCGCGCAGCCCGAGCGGCCGCGCGATCCGGGACCGCACCTGCTCCGCCCACGCCTGCCCGGTCACGCTCTCGATGAGCATCCCGGCCAGGATGTAGTTGGTGTTGGAATAGTCCCAATGCGTGCCGGGCGCGAACCGCGGCGGGTGCCGCATGGCCAGCGCGACCAGATCCGCTGCGGCGTAGCGGTCCAACCGGTGCTCCTCGAAGCCTTCCGCGGAGGCCAGCGCCGGCAGATCGTTGGTGTAGTTGTGGATCCCGCTGGTGTGCTGCAGCAGCTGCCGCACGGTGATCCGGGTGCCGTCGTTGCCGTTGCCCGACACGACGCCGGGCAGCCAGCGCTCGACCGTGTCGTCCAGCGACAGCCGGCCCTCGCCGGCCAGCTGGAGCACGACGACCGACACAAACGTCTTGGTGTTGCTGCCGATGCGGAAGTGGCCGCGCAGCGGCATCGGCGCGCCGCCGCCCAGGGTCGCGGTCCCGCTGCGCGCCAACGTGTTGCGACGCCCAAACGACACCTGGCCCTGTGCGCCGACGACACCCAGGTCCCGCAGGTCGTCCAGTGCCGTTTGCAGTTCGGCGCGGTATGGGTCTGTTTGCGGGCCTGCCGCGGCAGCGACGTCCACAGTGGACAGCACCAGCGCGGCCGTTGTCACGATCGCACCTGTCCACATTGCCCACCGGCGGCGTTTGTTCAGCTCATTCATGAATATAAAACTACGAAGACTCCGATGCCCGCAACAGCCTGCCAACCGGCCGATCGGCGGTAGGGCTAACCCGAACCCCACCACCGGCGGACCTGCGCGGCACTCCGGCCGCCCGCATGCGGATCAGGGCGCGGAATCGCGCTCGCGGGCGCGGGCCCGGCGCTTGCCCTCGTGCATGGCCTGGACCCGGGCGATCGGGATGGCCCGGCCCTGCGCGATCAGGTCTTGGGGCAGCCGTTGCGGTGCGGGCATCCGCTCGGCCCACGGATCGCGCCCGCCGAGCAGCCCGACGGCCGTGCGCAGATTGAAGTCGGCCGGGGTCACGCTGTCCAGGTCGTCCCAGTCCAGCGGGAAGGAGACCGGGGCACCGGGCCGCAGCCGCGGGCTGTAGACCGAGACCACGGTCGCCCCGCCGGCCCGTGTCGAGTCGAGGAACACCTTGCCGCCCCGGTCCTCCCGGATAAACGCGGTCGTCGCGAGCTGCGGGTCGAGCCGTTCGGCGCGCGCCGCGACGGCACGCGTGGCGGCGGCCACGTCCTCGATGGGCGCGCTGTCGTCGATGGGCACAAAGACGTGCAGCCCCTTCGCACCACTGGTCTTCACCACACCGGACAGCCCGGAGTCCGCCAACGCCCGGCGCACCAAATTCGCGGCCCCCACCGCCGCGGCGAAGGCGTCCCCTTCGGGCGGGTCGAGGTCCAGGATCAGATGGGTGGGATGGGTCCAGTCGCCGGCCCGGACCAGGGCCGGGTGATATTCCACCGCCCGCTGGTTGGCAAACCACAGCAGGGTCCGGCGATCGTTGCACAGCGCGTAGGACACGTCGCGGTGCGAGCTTTCCGCCCACAGTTTCACGGCCTGCACCCACTCCGGGGTGTATTTGGGAAGGTTCTTCTGCATGAACGGTTTTTGCCCGCGCAGCACGCGCATCACCGACAGCGGCCGGTCGCGCAGCTGCGCCAGCATGCGGTCGCCGACGGCGTCGAGATAATCGACAAGCTCCCGCTTTGTCGCCCCCGCGCCCTCGAACAGCGGCTGATCGAGATTGGTCAGCGACACACCGTCGCGCTCCTCACCCTTTGCCGGCATCGTCATCCACCGCCCCGCACGGCGTCGAGCACGTCGAGATAGCCGTCGCCGGCCCGCCACAGCGCGTCGGCGACCGGTTCGAGTTTGCCCGGCCGCCAACGCCGATCCTCATAGGCCAGAGTGCACGCGCGAAGCGCGCTCAGGCTTACCGCGAGCTCGTCATCGAGGCGTGCCCGCAACCGCTCCGGCTCCGGTGCGGCCGAGCGCACCGACTCGCCACGCCCGTCGTGCAAGGCCGCCAGCGTATCCTCCCGCACCCCGGC
Source organism: Allorhizocola sp. (assembly GCA_044869915.1). Classification (GTDB taxonomy): domain Bacteria; phylum Actinomycetota; class Actinomycetes; order Mycobacteriales; family Micromonosporaceae; genus Allorhizocola. Next base: position 2,622 of record JBIOYB010000555.1, on the reverse strand, counting down.
CACGTCGTCCCAGACCAGCGCCGGGCGGTCGATGCGGTGGTTCCACACCGGTGCGTGCGCCGACCGCCACCAGGCCAGCACCGGGCTTTTGGCCAGCCGGGTGGCGTTGGCCCAGTGCTGGGCGCCGGGCGGCTCGCTCCGCCACGCCACCGCCTCGACCGGCAGGTCGACGCACAGGGCGACGGTCACGGTCTCCAGCTCGCGCTGCGGCCCCAGGACGTCGCCCACGGCCCACAGTTGGGTCACCCGCAGCGGGAAGATCGAGGTCGGCCCGGTCGCCATGTCGACGCACGCGTGCGCGAGCGACTCGACATGATGCACTGCACGCTGCCACTTCACGTAGCCATCCTCGCCCATGCGGACGCGCGCCCGGTCACAAGGGCGACGGGTCGCCCCTAAGCCGGCCGCTGTCGGCCCCGAGGAAGCCGTCGACGGCGAAGCGCCGCGCGGGCGCCTGCGGATCCTTGAACCCCGTCCAGTCCAGGCCGATGAGACCCGGCTCCGTCGCGAATCGCCGGAACATGACCAGATCGTCCTCTGCCACGGGCCGCAGCCGGATCGCCCTGTCAGCCCTGTCAGCCACGTTTGCCGTCCCCCTCCGACAACGCTCCTACAGCAGGCGCAGAGCCGCGTCGACCGAGGGGAACTCCTCCCGGATGCGCTCCACGGTGACCTGCTCGGCCGTCACGTCGGCGCCGTCGACGGTGAACCGGATGACATCGTCGGCAGCCCTGACCAGCACACCGTGCTCGGACCCGTCGTTTTCGTCCTCCACATGGGCCGCGAGCAGATAGCCGTCTAGGACCAGCCCGCTGTCGATCAGCGCCTCCCGAAGGTCGACCCACTCGGTCGCCAGCAGCTCGGTCAGCTCGCTGACCTCCTCCTCGTACAACGCCATGTCTTCGTCCGTCGTCATCCCAGCCTCCTCACAGCACAGCACGGCCGCTACAGCTTGCGGCCGACCCCGCAATATGATGCGACATCCACGACCGACGGGCGCGGCTCGGGCTCGTTTTCGGCCCGCCACTCCACGGACGACACGATGCCCGGCGAGAGCACCTCCAGCCCCGAGAAGAACCGCGTCACCTGCTCACGGCCGCGGAACCAAGGGCGGCCGGGCGCGTTGGCGAAGGCGGCGCGGACCTGCTCGGTCAGCGTCTCTTCGGTGGTGTGGGAGATCACCACGTAGCTCCCCGGCGCCAAGGCGTCGACCAGCCGGGCGACGATGCCGTAAGGGTCCTCGTCCTCGGCGACGAAGTGCAGGACGGCGATCAGCATCAGCCCGACCGGCTGGCTGAAGTCGAGCGTCCGGGCCGCCTCGCCCAGGATCTTTTCCGGCTCGCGGAGGTCGGCCTCCACGTAGTCGGTGACACCGACCTCGGGTGAGCTGGTGAGCAGCGCGCGGGCGTGCACCATCACGAGCGGATCGTTGTCCACATAGACCACTTTGGACTGTGGCGCGGTGCGCTGGGCGACCTGGTGCGTATTGTCGGCCGTCGGCAGGCCCGTGCCAATGTCGAGGAACTGCCGGATCCCGGCGTCGGCGAGGTGGGCCACCGCGCGGCGCAGGAAGGCCCGGTTTTCCTGAGCGGCGATGCGGATGCTCGGGAAGATCGCGGCGACGGCGTCGCCGGACGCCCGGTCGGCCGCGAAGTTATCCTTGCCGCCGAGCCAATAGTTGTATCTGCGGGCCGGATGCGGCGTCGAGACGTCTATCCGCGACGCCAGCCCATACGGGTCCGTAGACGTGGCCTCGCTGCGATCGTCGGACATCCGCGCCCTCCCATGCCATGATCGGCCACTGTGGACAATCGGCTCATCCTAGCGGGTGGCCTGCCCCGCCCCAAGACCCCGACGGCGGCCGGAGAAAGCCCATGCCAACGGCCGGTCCACGGGCCGGTGGCCGTGGGGCCTGACTGTCAGCGACAGTCCGGACGGCCGCAACCGCTTCTGCCCGCATACCAATCGCTTCCATGCTGGGTGGCGAACCTCGCCGGCTGCCGCCGGCGATCGGCTCATCACGGAGGTACACAATGACAGGCAAAGGATTCGCGGCAACGCTCGGGCGGGCCCGGCGGCTGCTGGTCGTGCTGGCGGTCACGGCGGGGCTCACCGCCGCCGTCGCCGCGCCGGCGCAGGCCAACTGGATCGTGGCCAATGACGGCTTCGAGGGACCCAATGGCGGCGGATTCTGGACTTTTCAGCGCTCCGGCACTGGCAGCGGGTTCATCGAGTTCAACTCCGCCTTTGCCCGCGATGGGGTGAACAACGGCGCGCTCACTGTCCAGAGTGGATGGTCTGCGGTGGGGCGCCCGGTCACGCTGACCAACGGGGTCTCGATCCGGTGCCGTGCCTGGATCTATGTCCAGACGCCGGGCGCGACCCTGAACATCGAAATCATCGACCCCAACACCTTTAACTATATCGCTCTCAAGACCGTGACGCTCGGCTCGACCGGCTCCGGCTACACGCTCGTCGACGTGGGCCCGTGGCTCGCAGACATCAAACGGGTGCAGTTCCGCGTCGCGTTGCTGGCCAACGGTGGATCGAGGTGGGCGCGCGTGGACAGCATGGGCGCCCAGTGCTGGCTCGGATAGCCATCGGATAGCCATAGCCCTCGGA
>JBIOYB010000554.1:0-42857 GCA_044869915.1 Allorhizocola sp. | reverse complement strand
ACTTGAGCTCGCTCCGTGCCGAAGGGCTGGCGGGAGGAACCCCACCTCCCGGAGCCCCCGAGGTTCCCACCGGAGGCCCGCTTTTACTGGGCCAAACCAGTAAGCGCCAACACGCGCTCGGAAGGCGTGCGCAACCCCCGCTCATAAGCAGCCTCGAACTGTTGCACGCCAAGCGTTTCACGCGCCGCCGCCGCCACGCCCGGCAGGTCGGGCAGCGACAGGTCGGGCACGCTGCCGTTCAGCGCGGTGGCGGCTCCGAGCAGGGTGGCCGCGAGCTCGGCCCGGCCTTCGCGCATCGACAGGTCGGCGCATCCGACCAGGACGGCGCCCAGCACTGGCGAATCGCCCGAGTCGAGCGCGTAGCGTAGCGCCTCAGCGTGCAGGGCCCGCGCGGTGCCGAGATCGGTGGCGACGAGTGCTCGGTTGCTGGCGAGCATGGCCCGGAACTGCGGCGCGATCGACAGCCGATCGACAGCCTTGGCGGCGCGGTCGAATCGGCGCCTCGCTTCGGGCAGGTCGCCCATCGCCCGCGCCTGCGCGCCCCACGCGAAGTCCATCACGACCTGTCCGACCGGGAAGCCCAGCTCGTCGGCATCCTGCTGGGCCCGCTTCAGTGTGGCCACGCTCTCCCCGGTGTCACCGCTCAACCATTGTGCCGCGGCCAGTCGCATGCGCAGCTGCAGCAGGTCTTCGGTCGTGCCGAGTTCCATCAGCATATCGATGGCCTCCTGTGCCGAGGCGGCCGACCCGGCGAAGTCTCCGCGCTGCGCCTCGAGGGTCGATATCGCCTCCAGCACGAGCGACATGCCCCATCTGTCGCCGACTTCCCGGTATCCGGATAGGGCTATTTGAAAATCGGCGAGTGCCTCATCACGACCGATCCCCATGTTGAGCAGCCCGTGCCCGTGAAAGGATCGGGCGGTCGACGCCACCCACGGATCGGGATCGCCAAACAGGTCCACATAGGACGGCACGATGGCGCCCCACTCCATCTCGTCCCACGAGACCGTGTTGCGCAGCGGGACGATGAACTTGAGCACGGCATGGGTGGGCGACGGCCCGGCCAGCCGGGCGGCCTGCTCAAACCATGCGCGCGCCTGCGCCATATCGCCGTGCCCGTCCATGACGTTGAGCGCGGCGACGACCAGGGCCCGCGCATGCACCTCGAGCTCGGTAGAGCCGCCGAGCGCGAGCGCCTGTGCCGCGAGCGTGCTGCCCTCGCCACGGTAGCCCGAAACCCACCAATACCAGCCGAGCGCGGCCACTAGCCCCAACGCCAGCTCCGAGTCGTTGGCCGCGATGCAGCGCCGCAGCGCGGCGTGCAGGTTGTCGTGGTCGGCCCGCAGCATGCGCAGCCAATCCACCTGCGACGCACCGCGCAGGTGTGGCTCGGCCTCCTCCGCCAGCTCCATGAAGTAGCGGGCGTGATCACCTACGAATGAAGGGTCGAACGCGTACTCCCGGATCGTCTCGAGCATGTGATAGCGCTGCCCGTCGAATCGCACCAGCGACTTGTCGACCAGCGCGCTGACGACGGCGAAATCGCCGCACACCGCCTCGGCCGCGGTCAAGGTCGCGCCGCCCTGGAAGGTCGCGAACCGTTGCCACGCCTCACGTTCGGCCGGGCTGCACAGCTCCCAGCTCCAGTCGACCACGGCCCGCAGCGTCTGGTGCCGCGGCAGGGCCGTGCGGCTCCCGCCGGTGAGCAGGCGAAACCGCTCGTCCAACCGCTCGACCAGCTGTGCCAGCGGCATGGTGCGCAGCCGTGCCGCCGCGAGCTCGATGGCCAGCGGCATCCCGTCCAGCGCGGCGCACAGCCGCTCCGCCAACACCGGGTCGAGCTCGTGCAGGGCGCGGTCGCGCAGCAGCCGCACAGCGTCCGGAGTGGACAGCGGCTCGACCGGGAACACCACCTCTCCCGTGATCCCGAGCGGTTCCCGGCTGGTCGTCATCACGCTGATGCCGGGGCAACCGTCGAGCACCGCCGCCACCAGCCTGGCCGCCGCGTCGAGCACGTGTTCGCAGTTGTCCAGGATGAGCAGGCCCTCGCGGTGCGCCAGCGCGTCCACAATGGACCTCGCCTGCTTCAGCAGGCCAAGCGCCGCGAGCACCGCGGGCTCCACCTGCTGCCCGTCGGTCAGCGGCGCGAGCTCGATCAGCCACACCTGCCCGCGGAGCCGGGCGGTTTCGACCGCGAGCCGGGTCTTGCCCGACCCGCCCGGCCCGGTCAGCGTGATGAGGCGGCCGGTCGTGTGCAGCAGCCGGTCGACCTCGGCGGCCCGCCCGACAAACGACGTCAGCGCGGCCGGAAGCCGCATGCTGAACGACTCGCCGCGCAGGATCCGCACGTGCAGATCGGACAGTTCGGCCGACGGGTCGGCGCCCAGCTCGCCGGCCAGCGTCGAGCGCAGACGCTCGTAGGCCGCCAGCGCCTCGGCCGCGCGCCCCTCGCGCCACAGCGCCCGCATCAGCTGCAGCACCGGCCGCTCGCGCAGCGGATGCTCCGCGACCAGCGCCTCGAGCTCGGGCACCGTCGCGGCCGTCGTCTCGCGCGCCGCCACGGCCCGCTCGGTCGCCCGCGCTATCTCGGCCTGGGCGAAGGGTTCATCGGCGACGTCGGCCAGGACCGGCCCCCGCCAAGGCTGCGGCTTGACATCGAAGAGGTCGATATTTTCTTTTGGTACTGGCAGCAAGTAACCGGATGGGTGCCCCTCGACGGCGACACCCGCCCCGCGCAGCCGCGACACCAAGCGCTGCAACGCGTTTATCGCATTGGCGGGCGGCTCGTCCCGCCACACCGCCTCGACCAGCCGGTCGTGCCCGACCACGCGCCCCGGGTCGAGGGCGAGCCGGATCAGCAGCCGGCGCAGGCGGGCGCCGCCGAGGTCGATGGGCGTGCCCTCATCGGTAACCGCCTCCACCGGCCCCAGCAGCGAGATCCTCACAACACCAAACTATGCCTCAACCATTGCGCCGAAGGTGAATCAGTGTTTCGACGAAGCCCTCCGAGCAGAAGATGGGCCCGCACGCCACGCCAAACGTGAACGACACGGCCTTGCCGCCGGCGAACTTCGTGCCCAGCGAGGGCAGGATCGTGACGGACCAGGTGCGCGTTGTCCCGTCACAGGTGATCTCGAACGCCCTGCCGCCGTAGACGACGCCGCGCCCGACCTTTTGCGTCAGCTCGACCCCGATGAACGAGAACTCGACCTCGCCCACGCAGCTGACCGTGCCGCCGACCGTGGCCGAGCCGTCGGCCGGGTGGAACGAACCGGTCGGGTCGACGGTGAGCGTGACGTCCGGTCCGGGCGCGGTGGCCTCGGCCGTGAAGGTCAGCTTGCCGCCGATGCCCGGCGCCCCGGATCCGTCGTCGATCACCAGGATGTAGTAGGTCGTGCCCGCGGTGGCGTCGAGCGCGACGGCGTCGGGCCCGCAGGTCTCGATGGCGAAGCTGCCCGGTGCCCCGGTCACGATCAGGAATCCGCCTTGGTATTCCGCTCCGGTCATGTCGAGGATGACCCCGGTGTCAGCGTCCGGGGTGAACGAATACCAGACGCTGGCGTCGGTCGCGGGGGCGCCGCAGTCGGCGTTGGCCTCCACGTCGTCGGCGTCGGTCGTGGCCTCGCTCGTGTCCTGACCGGTGCTGAACGGCAGCGACGGGATCGCGATCGCACCGGCGAACGTGTCGTTGGCCGGTGGCGCGCCGAAGGCCGGCGCCGCCGCCAGCATGGTGAAGAGGATAAGTCCCGCCGCGGCGAGCCTCAACGGTTGCACATGTGTCTCCCTTCCATGGCAAGGGGGCGAACGCCCCCTGCCATGGAAGACGGTTCAGGCAGTGATGGGGTGCGATGTGTCGGATATCGGCACGGCCGTGTCACCCGGTTGGGCGTGCCTGCGCCCGACGATCACGGCGCCGAGCGCCCACCCGACCCAGACCGCCTCGGCGAGCACGCGCGGCAATGAGGGCGAGACCGGGATGTACGGCAGCATCAGCAGCCCGTGGTCGATCGCGCCGAGCAGGGCGAACGCCGCGACGACCCACGTCGCCACACCGAACTTGCGTGTCCCGGCCGCCCGCAGCGCCCCGCCGAGCAGCACGAAACCGATGCCGTAGAGCGCCAGCCCCACCGGGTGCCAGATGCTGCCCATCCGGATCGCGCCGAGCACGCCCACCGCGAGCCCCGCGACCGCGACGATCAGGCCGAGCAGCACGCCCTTGGACGAGCGCAACCGTCGCAAGTAGACACCGAGCGCCAGCAGGGCCAGCAACACCGCGCCGGCGAACGCGTCCCGCACCTCGACGCGGGCCAGGCCGGACGCGCCGTACCAGTCGCAGCCCGACGGGATGAACTGGTTGCCCCGGCTGTACGCGGCGCACTCGAGCATCTTGAGCGTGTGTGCCGGCTCGCCGAAGTAGCGGTGCGTGCCGAGCCCGCCGCAGCCCGGCAGCGTGCGGATGTTGGTGCCGGACATCGACGTCCAGCAGTTGTCGAACCCCTGCCCGTCCCACCAGAAGTTGAGCCCGTTGGGTTTGGCGGCCCCGGTCTCGTCCACGCCCATCTTGTTGTCCATGTAGCGGTTGTGGTGGGACGTGTCGAACTGCTGGCCGAGCTCGGTGTCGTTGCGCACGAACGCAGGCACGTAGCTGGTGACGAAGCCCGAGTATTTGTTGCCGTAAATCCAGTTGTCGCGCCAGATGTTGTAGTTGCCGCCCGGGTTCACGATGCCGCCGCCGACCGGCAGGCCCACGGCGGGACACACCACACCCTGCTCGTATCCCCGATCCTTGAACGGCTTCTTACAGGTACCGTCCAAAATGTATTGATAATAATCGGTGTTGTTGTTGGCGATGACGTTGCGTTCAAACTTGGCGTGGTTTTGCGGCATGCCCGGGTGGTCGGGGAAGGCGCTGTCGGTCGCCACACCCGTGGTGTTGTCGGTGAACTTGCTGTCGTGCACCCAGACCGAGTCGCCGGCCGTGCCCGAGTAGCCGAGCGTGTTGTTGTGCCCCCAGCAGTTCTTGATTTCCACCGCGTAGCGCTGGACGTCGTGCCCCTTGTCCTTGTTGATGTTTGAGGCCGCGCCCGGGTAGAACGCCGAGTCGCCGTTGCCGTAGCCCTCACAATCGGTGTAGAGCCCGTGGTCCACGGCGAAGGTGAGGAAGCCGTATTCGTCGTTCCACCGGCCGAGCGCGTTGTCGACCACGAATCCGTCGGTCTCGATGATGTAGAAGGCGTTGAACTCGCTGCGCTGCGCCGTCAGGTTCTTGAAGTAGACGCCGTCGGAGTTGTCCGCGCGGATCGTGTTGAGCTTCTTGTACTCCGCGTCGATGATGACGTCCTCGCGGTGCGCGCCCGTGCCCTCGATCTGCAGGTTTTTCTTGCCGAGGATCGCGACCAGGTTGGTCAGGTTGGGGCAGGCCAGCTGCTCGTCCCACTTCAGGATCGGGAACGCGTCATACACCTTGCCCTTGGGGGCGTTGTCCCACGTGTTTTGGCAGGCCTGGCTCGGCGGTGCCAGCGATGGTTCCTCGTAGTAATGCCCGGGGAGGATTTTTATGTTGGTACCGGGGACGCGCGCCGCGTCGACGGCCGCCTGCAGGTGCCGGAAGCCGGTGGCCTGGCACTCGGTCCACAATCGCTCGTTTTCGGCCTGGAGCGCGGCCGGGTAGGTCGCGATCTCCGCCCGGAACGCGGCCTCGTCGGTCTTGCACACCAGAAGCGTCGGGCCAGTCGTGCGGTAGGCCGGGACGCTGCCCTTGCCGTCGAGCTCCCGCGTCGGGCGCTCGTCGTGCGCGCTCGCGGCGCTCGCCGACCCAAATATGAAAAGCGCCACGAGGGCGAGCACACCGCCGAACCTCATGAAGCGGCAGCTTAGAATAAGTTTCGCGTTTGGGCTAGGGATCAGTCGTCCGGTTTGTCCTTATTCCGCAGCTCGTCCTCCCGCCGGCGCAGATCCTCCTCCCACTTGCGCAGCATCTCGCGCTCCTCCTCGGCCTTCTTCGCGGCCTCCTGCTCGGCCCGGCCGGTCTCGAGCTTGCGCAGGAAGTCGGGATCGTCGTCCGGCGCGACCGTCCTACGTGGACGCTCGTTTTCCGGGAAGCCGCTGCCGGGGCGCCAGGTGTTTTTGGGCGTCGAATAGCGCTCCTTGCCCGCGATGAACCACGCGATCGAACCGACGAGCGGGAACAGCAGGATCACGATGATCCAGCCGAAGCGCGGCAGGCCCTTGATGTCGCCCTCCTCCGCCGAGAGGCAGCTGATCAGCGCGGCCACGCACAGGGCGATCTGGATGAGGAACAGGATTGGAAACAGTCGTCCCATGGCAGTGAAGGGTATGCCTACCCAGCGACCAATACGACACCGAGCACCCCGAAAACGACGCAGGCCGCCGCGGTGAGCACCAGCGCCCTGCCCACGGGCCGGTCGAGCGCGTTCACCCGGCGCTGGATCACGACGAGCAGCCCGACCCAGCACAGGGCCGCGACACCGACCGCGCCGATGCCCTTGCCTTCGTGCATGGCCAGGCGCACCAACAGGACGGCGACGACGGTCGCCAGGAGCGATGTGCGCCGCCAACTCAGGCGGGTGCGTTCGGTCGCGCTATCCGGCGGCATCGGCGATCACATAGACGATGGCCATCAGCCCGCTGACCGTGACCACGAGCGCCAGCACGGCCGGGAAGCGTGACGCGGGCAGGGGCCGGTTGTGGCGCATGGCCATCTCACACCGGATCCAGTGGTCGACGGCTCGCAGGGCGAGGAACACGCCGATCGCGATGGGCAGGATGGACAGCGCCTCCTTGAGCCCCTTGACCGGCAGCGGCGACAGGAACTGCGCGACGGCCAGGCCGCCGGCGATCAGCGCCAGCCCGGTGCGGATCCAGGCCAGGAACGTGCGCTCGTTGGCCAGGGAGAAGCGGTAGTCGGGCGTCGTGCCCGTCTCGCGGATCTCGTGGGGGTCAAACCAGTTGCGGAGGGTACCCAGCACGCTCCTAGTATGGCCCTGATGAGACTGCTCGATCTTTATGACGCCCAGCTTCGGGTCCACGACGCGCTCGAGGCAGACTGGGACGGTCCGGTGTTTCGCAAGTCCCGTGGGCCTGGTGGAGGGTTCATCGGCTATCGCTCCCTAGCGGGGCTTTCATCAGGCGACATCGATGCGCTGATCGCGCGGCAGCGCGACTTCTTCGCCGCGCGCGGCGAGCGGTTCGAGTGGAAGCACCACAGTCACGACCTGCCGGCCGATCTGCCGGATCGCTTGCGCGCGCACGGGTTCGTGCCCGAAGACGAGGAGACCGTGCTGATCGGGCTCGCGGCCGACATGGTGTCGATCCCGGCGGCGGGCGTGCCCGTGCGCGAGACGCGCGATCCGGCCGATTTCGCCCGCATCGCGGAGATGAAGGCCGAGGTCTACGGGCACGACATGTCCTGGGTGCCGCAGATGCTCGAGCAGGAGACCGGTCTGCGCGTGTTTGTGGTCGAGTTTGACGGGCGCATCGTGAGCGCGGCATGGCTGCGCTTCGTGCCGGGCACGGAGTTTGCCGGGCTGTGGGGCGGCTCGACGCTCAAGGAATATCGGGGCCGCGGCATCTACAAGGCCCTCGTCGCCCACCGGGCGCGGCTCGCCGTCGCCGAGGGTTACAAATATCTCAACGTGGACGCGTCCGACAACAGCCGCCCTATCCTGCAGCGGCTCGGGTTCGAGGCCGTGACGAAGACAACGCCGTATATCTGGGAGCCCACAGCTGCCTGACCGTGGCGCGGACGCATTGCTCGCGGAGCCTTCCACAGGTGCATAGGTGCTCGTGAGGGGCCGGGCGTAGGTGATGTGCGAGCTTGGACATTTCGGTCACCTCCGCTAAGGGAGACTGTAAACCCGGGTGATTATGACGGCGTGAGGTCTGTCACGATTGGCTGGATTCCGCGGCTACCTTACTCACAGGTAACATCGGGCGAAGCTAGTCTGCGGTTGATTTGAACGCCCGTTAACTGGGAGTGCGGATGAAGATCGTCGTACTTGTCAAGCAGGTGCCGGATTCCGGCGCCGAACGCAACCTGCGCGCGGAGGACAACACCGTCGACCGTGCTTCGGCCAACAATGTGATCAACGAGATGGACGAGTACGCCATCGAGGAGGCACTGCGCATCCAAGAGGCGCAAGGCGAATCCACGGTCACCGTGCTGACCATGGGCCCCGAGCGGGCCGCCGAATCCATCCGCAAGGCCCTGTCGATGGGTCCCGACGGCGCGGTGCACGTGCTCGACGGCGCGCTGTCCGGCACGGACGCGCTCGGCACGAGCAAGGTGCTGGCCGCCGCGCTCAAGCGGCTCGAGCCCGACCTAGTCATCTGTGGCGCCGAGTCGACCGACGCGCGCGGGCAGGTCCTGCCGCACATGCTCGCCGAGCGGCTGGGCGTGGCCGCGCTCACCGGGGCGCGCAAGCTCACCGTGGAGGGGTCGCAGCTCACCATCGAGCGCCAGACCGAGGAGGGCTACGAGGTCGTGACGGCCGCGACACCCGCCATCGTGAGCGTGTGGGACACCATCAACGAGCCGCGATACCCGTCGTTCAAGGGCATCATGGCGGCCAAGAAGAAGCCGGTCGAGACGTTGGCTCTCGCCGATCTGGGCGTGGAGGCCGGCGAGGTCGGCTGGGCGGGCGCCCTGACGGGCGTCGCCTCGCACACCAAGCGCCCGCCGCGCAGCGCCGGCGTGAGGGTCGCCGACGACGGTGAGGGCGGCGCGAAGCTGGTCGAGTTCCTTGTCTCCGAGAAGTTCGTCTGAGGGGTCGCATCATGGCTGAAGTACTGGTGGTCGTCGAGTCCTCGGGCGGCGTGGTCAAGAAGGTCTCGCTCGAGATGCTGACGATGGCGCGGGCGCTGGGCGCGCCGAGCGCGGTCGTGTTCGGGCCGGCCGACGGGATCGTCGACAAGCTGGGCGAGTTTGGCGCGGAGAAGGTTTACGTGGCCGCGAGCGAGGATGTTGCGTCCTATCTCGTCGCGCCCAAGGCGACGATCCTCGCGCAATTGGTCAAGGACGTGCAGCCGGTGGCCGTCCTGCTGGGCTCCACCCAGGAGGGCAAGGAGATCGCCGGGCGGCTCGCGGTCAAACTCGACAACGGCGTGCTGACGGATGTCACGTCGATCGATGCCGACGGCACGGCGACGCAGGTGGTGTTCGCCGGGTCGACGATCGTGAAGTCGACGGTCAAGGGCGGGATCCCGATCGTGACGGTCCGGCCCAATTCGCTCACGCCGGCCGCGGCGCCGGCCACGCCCGCCGTGTCCACCTTGGACGTTGCGGTGGGCGAAGCGGACAGGCTGGCCAAGGTGGTCGAGCGGGTGGCCGAGGCCAAGGGTGCGCGGCCGGAGCTCACGGAGGCGTCCATCGTCGTGTCCGGCGGGCGAGGCGTCGGCTCGGCGGAAAACTTCAAGCTCGTGGAGGAGTTGGCCGACCTGCTGGGCGCGGCGGTGGGCGCGTCCCGGGCGGCGACCGATTCCGGTTTCTACCCGCACGCGTTCCAGGTGGGGCAGACCGGCAAGACGGTGTCGCCGCAGCTTTACGTGGCGCTGGGCATTTCGGGCGCGATCCAGCACCGGGCCGGCATGCAGACGTCGAAGACCATCGTCGCGGTCAACAAGGACGCCGAGGCGCCGATCTTCGAGCTGGCCGACTTCGGGGTCGTGGGCGACCTGTTCCAGGTCGTGCCGCAGGCGGCCGACGAGATCCGCAAACGGAAGTAGTAGCTGCCCTATTTGTCCTCTGGCTGCGTTGCTCGCCGGGTTGGGTGCAAAAGCGCACAACCCGGCGAGCACGCGTCGACAATTGCCTGGCCGCCCTCTTGGTGGACCGGCGGTGAGCGCGAAAGCGCCGGTCGTCTTGCCAGAGGACAAATATGACTCGCTACTACCCGAATGGCTCAGGCGGTTAGGCTTGGCGGCGAGATGGGATACCTTGATCACGCCGCCACCACGCCCATGCTTCCCGAGGCGCTGGATGCCTACATCGCGACAGCCCGGGAGGTCGGCAACGCGTCGTCGTTGCACGGCCCGGGCCGCCACGCGCGCAAGCTCGTGGAGGAGTCGCGCGAGCGCATCGCCGCCGCGCTTGGGGCCCGGCCCTCGGAGGTGATCTTCACCTCGGGCGGCACCGAGAGTGACAATCTGGCCGTCAAGGGCATCTACTGGGCCCGGCGCGATGGCACACGCAATCGGATCCTGGCCAGTTCCATCGAGCATCATGCGGTGTTGGACGCGGTCCAATGGCTGGCCGACCACGAGGGGGCGCAGGTTACCTGGCTTCCGGTTGACGAGTTGGGCCGGGTCAAATCATTCGAGGCCGGCGACGATGTCGCGCTGGTGACCGTGATGTGGGCCAACAACGAGGTCGGCACGATCCAGCCGATCGCCGAGCTGGCTTCGCTCGTGGGCGGGATCGGCGTGCCGTTCCACACCGACGCCATCCAGGCCATCGGGCTCGTGCCGATCAACTTCGCGGCCAGCGGGGTGTCGGCGCTGTCCGTGACCGGGCACAAACTGGGCGGGCCGGCCGGGGTCGGCGCGCTCCTGCTCGGGCGCGACGTCGCCTGCACGCCGCTGCAGCACGGCGGGGGTCAGGAGCGAGACGTGCGGTCGGGCACGCTCGACGTGCCGGCGATCGTGGCGTTCGCCACCGCCGTCGACCATGTTGTCGGGCAGCAGGCGGTCGAGTCGGCGCGGCTGTCGCACCTGCGCGACGAGCTCATCAAGCGGGTGCGCGAGGTCGTGCCCGACGCGGTGCTCAATGGCGACCCGGTCGACCGGCTGCCGGGCAACGCGCACTTCGGCTTCCCGGGGTGCGAGGGCGACGCGCTGCTGCTTTTGCTTGACGCGCAAGGGATCGCGGTGTCGACCGGTTCGGCGTGCAATGCCGGCGTGGCGCAGCCATCGCACGTCCTGCTCGCGATGGGCGCCGACCCGGTGGCCGCGCGGTCGTCGCTGCGCTTCACCCTCGGCCACACCAGCACCGTGACCGACATCGATCGCCTGGTCGCCGCCCTGCCCGGGGCCGTCGAGCGGGCCCGCCGCGCTCGATAATTCTTTGCTCGTGCTAGAGCAACTCGCGAGGCGGATCGCCCCAGAGGGCCACGTCTTCCTTCGCGATCTTGAAGTCGAAGAGCGTGACTTCAAGATCGCTCAGTCCAGACGCCGCCGGGCGATCCGCATCAGTTTTCGTTAGAGGGTCCGGATAGCTGTCGCTAGACTCGATGGGTGCGAGTTCTTGCTGCGATGTCCGGAGGGGTCGACTCGGCCGTGGCCGCCGCGCGGGCGGTCGATGCCGGGTTCGACGTCACCGGTGTGCACTTGGCGCTGGCCCGCAATCCGGCCAGCCACCGCACCGGCGCGCGCGGCTGCTGCACCATCGAGGACTCACGCGACGCCCGCCGAGCCGCCGATGTGCTGGGCATCCCGTTCTACGTGTGGGACATGGCCGACCGGTTCCACGAGGACGTCATCGAGGATTTTGTTTCCGAATACGCGGCGGGTCGCACGCCCAATCCCTGCCTGCGCTGCAACGAGAAGATCAAGTTTGCGGCCGTGCTGGATCGGGCCATCGCGCTGGGCTTCGACGCGGTCGTGACTGGCCACCACGCCCGGCTCGACGGCGGCGCGCTGCGCCGCAGCGTCGACCTGGGCAAGGACCAGTCCTACGTGCTGGCCGTGCTCACGCGCGAGCAGCTCGACCGGTCGAGGTTCCCGCTCGGCGACTCGACCAAGGAGCAGGTGCGGGCCGAGGCCGCCGCGCGCGGGCTGGGCGTGGCCGACAAGCCCGACTCGCACGACATCTGCTTCATCGCCGACGGTGACACGCAGGCGTTCCTGCGCTCGCGGCTGGGCTCCCAGGCGGGTGACATCGTCGACGCGGCAACGGGTGAGGTGCTCGGCAAGCACGACGGGGCATACGGTTTCACGGTCGGCCAGCGCAAGGGGCTCGCCCTCACCCGGCCGGCGCCCGACGGCAAGCCGCGCTACGTTCTGTCCATCACGCCGGTCAACAACACCGTCACCGTCGGCTCCGCCGGCGCGCTGGATGTGTCCACTGTGGAGGGCGTCCGTCCGGTGTGGACTGGTGCGGCCCGGCCCGGCGGGCCGATCGAGTGCGAGGTGCAGTTGCGCGCGCACGGGCGGCCGATCCCGGCGGTGGTCGAGCTCGCGGGCGACCTGCTGACCGCGCAGCTGCGCACGCCCGAGCGCGGGGTGGCGGCCGGCCAGGCGATCGTGGCCTACCAAGGCGACCGGGTGCTCGGCAGCGCCACCATCACCACGGCCGCAGCCTGAAGGACGGGGCCGCGGTCCGCGTGCGACCGGGCTGACCTGACTCGGTGCATGGTCGTCTTTTGGGCGACTCACCCGGTCCCCTCGTGGGCCGGGTTTTGCTCGCCTGTAGGCATCCGTCGTGAGCACGATCGCGGGTAGGCTCGCGAGCGTGGGAGAAGCGCAGGCGGTTGGCGGTTGGCGGCCCGGGATGGTGGCGACCGGGATCGGCTCGCTGCCCGGGGACGACATCAAGGATGCGGTGTCGATGGCGTTCGGCGAGCTGCCGGACCTGCCGTTTTTGCCCGAGCTGCCGGGGCGTGGGCCGGGCGCCGACATGATTGGGCGCGGCGCGGGGCTGCTCGTGGACCTGCCGGTCGAGCTTTACGCCGGTCGGTGGCGGGTGGCGTCGCGGGGCGGTGCGGATCTGCGGCGCGCGCATGACCTGCTGGAGCGGGATCTCGATGTGCTGACCGAACGGGCGGACGGCTTCGAAGGTACCGTCAAAATTCAAGCGGCAGGGGTCTGGACGCTGGCGGCAAACCTGGAGTTGCCGTTGGGCGGCCTCATTGTCAAGGACCATGGCGCGGTGGGCGATTTGGGGGCGTCGCTGGCGGAGGGGCTCAAAGCCCATGTCGCCGATCTGAGACGACGGTTGCCCAAGGCGCGGGTGGTGCTGCAGCTGGACGAGCCGTCGCTGCCGGCCGTGCTGGCCGGGCGGGTCAAGACGGAGAGCGGGCTGCACACCTACCGTTCCGTGGAGGCGGCGACGGCTCGGGCGCTGTTGCGGTCCATTGTGGACAGCGTGGGTGTGGCGGTGGTCGTGCACTGCTGCGCCGATGATGCGCCGGTGGGCCTGATCCGTGAGGCGGGCGCGGCCGGTGTGGCCGTGGATCTGGCCCGGGTGCGGGACGTGGACGTGATCGGTGAGGCGATCGATGGGGGCACGGTCGTGTTCGCGGGTGTGACGAGCACCTCGGCGGCCGAGGTCGCCGACCGGGTGGGCAGGCTGCTGCGCGATCTGGGGTTCGGCCCGGACAGGGATGTCGTGCTGACCCCGGCCTGTGGGCTGGCCGGTGTGAAGCCCTCGACCGCACGAGCCGCGCTCAAAGCGTGCCGCGAAGCGTCGGACCTTGTGGTTAAAGTGCTGGAGTGAGCACGCCTAAGGACCGATACGCAGAGCTAGTCGCCAAGATCGAGGACGCACAGCACCGCTACTACATCACCGATCAGCCGACGCTGTCCGACGCCGAATACGACGCGTTGATGAAGGAGCTCGAGCGGATCGAGGCCGAGCACCCCGAGCTGGTCACGCAGGATTCACCGACGCAGCGGGTGGGCGCGGGCAAGTTCAGCACGTTCGCCGCGGTCGATCATGCCGAGCGGATGATGAGCCTCGACAACTCGTTCAGCGACGAGGAGCTGGCGGCGTGGGCGCGCCGGGTCGAGCGCGACGCGGGCGCGGAGGTGCGCTACCTGTGCGAGCTGAAGATCGATGGTCTGGCGATCAACCTGACCTATGAGAAGGGGCGGCTGACAAAGGCCGCGACCCGGGGCGACGGGATCACGGGCGAGGACGTGACCGCCAACGTGAAGCGGATAAAGCGGATTCCGCACCGGTTGACCGGCGACTCGGTGCCGGATCTGGTGGAGGTGCGGGGGGAGATCTTCTTCCCGAGCGAGGGATTCGCCGATCTAAATGCGGCTCTGGTGTCGGTGGGGGACCGGCCGTTCGCCAATCCGCGCAACGCGGCGTCGGGGTCGCTGCGGCAGAAGGATCCGGCCATCACCGGGAGCCGGCCGCTGAAGCTGATCGTGCATGGGATGGGCGCGCGGACCGGGTTTGAGCCGGCCTCGCAGTCCGAGGCTTATGAGCAGCTCAAGGAGTGGGGGCTGCCGACCAGCGACCGGTGGCGGGTGTGCGCGTCCCTCGATGAGGTGCGCGAATACATCGCGTACTACCAGGAGCACCGGCACGACCTCGAGCACGACATCGACGGCGTGGTCATCAAGGTAGACCAGGTGGAGATCCAGCGGAGGCTGGGCTCGACCAGCCGCGCGCCGCGCTGGGCGATGGCGTTCAAATATCCGCCCGAGGAGGCCAACACCAAGCTGCTCGACATCCTGGTCAATGTCGGGCGCACGGGCCGGGTCACGCCCTATGCGCAGCTCGAGCCGGTGCAGATCAGCGGCGTGACGGTCACCAGCGCGACCCTGCACAACCAGCAGGAGGTGGCGCGCAAGGGCGTGCTCATCGGCGACACCGTCGTGATCAGACGGGCCGGCGACGTGATCCCGGAGATCCTCGGGCCGGTGGTGGACCTGCGCGACGGCACCGAGCGCGCGTTCGTGATGCCGGCCGAGTGCCCCAGCTGTGGGTCAAAGCTGGCTCCCGCCAAGGAAAGCGACGTCGACATCCGCTGCCCCAACTCGCGCAGCTGCCCGGCCCAGCTTGTGGAGCGCATCTTCTATCTGGCCGGGCGGGGCGGGTTCGACATCGAGGTGTTGGGCTACAAGGCGGCGGCGGCGCTGATCGATTGCGGGGCGATCGCCGACGAGGGCGACATCTTCGCGCTCACCGAGGAGATCCTTGGCCGGTGCGAGTTCTTCATCAACAAGGACGGCTCGCTGTCGAGCAACGCGCGCAAACTTCTGGAAAACCTGGAGGTGGCCAAGCAGCGTCCGCTGTGGCGGGCCCTCGTGGCGCTGTCGATCCGGCATGTCGGGCCGACCGCGGCCCGCGCCCTGGCCGACTATTTCGGGTCGATCGAGGCGATCAGGGACGCGACGGTCGAGGAGATGTCCGCTGTGGAGGGTGTCGGCGGCATCATCGCGGAGTCGGTGAAGGAGTGGTTCACCCACGAGTGGCATCGCGAGGTCGTGGAGAAGTGGCAGGCCGCCGGGGTCAACATGGTCGAGGAGATCAAGCGCACCGCTCCGGCCGCGGGGCCGCTGACCGGCGTCACAGCCGTGGTCACGGGCACGCTCGCGGGCTGGACGCGCGAGGAGGCGACATCGGCGCTGGAGGTGTTGGGCGCCAAGGTTTCCGGCTCGGTGTCGAAGAAGACCGGCTTCGTCGTGGTGGGGGAAAACGCGGGGTCCAAGCTGGACAAGGCGGAGAAGCTGGGCGTGCCGACGCTCGACGAGCAGCAGTTCAAGGTGTTGCTGGACAGCGGGCCCGAGGCGGCGGGCCTGACGCTGTAGAACGGATCTTAAAAAAGTAAAAATCGGCTAAAACTCCAAAACGGACACGAAATAGGTCCAAAAGCCGTAACTTGCTCAGTATGAAGAAATACATGAAAGCGGCGGCCTTGGGCGCCGGACTCGGCCTCCTCCTGCTGGCCAGTCCCGCCCACGCCGCCGTCACGGCAAGTGTGTCCAACAACACCGTCACCCTGACCGCCACCGGCTGCCCGGATCCCGCCGGCGCGACGTTCACCGTCACGAGGCCGGACGGCACGACCTTCGACGTAAGCTCAGCCGGCAGCAACACGACCAGCTACGGCGCGTCCTCACATGCGCGCGGCACCTACCGATTCAGTGGGAAGTGCTCCAACGGCAACAGTGCCGGATCGGGCTCGTTTGTGCTCACCCCATCCGGCAGCGGACTGTCAACCGGTGGCGGCAGCAAGTCAGGCAACGACGTCGCGCTCGCGGCCGGCACGGCGATGCTGGGCGCGGCCGTCGGCGGCCTCGTGCTGATGCGACGCCGTGCGCGCGCGTGACTGGCTGAGCGACGAGATACGCCAACTCCACCGGGGCTTTCGCTACGAGTCGGCTGCGCTGCGCGAGTGGTGCAGGCATGCGGCGCGGGACGCGCTCCCGACGATAGCCCGTGCCCGTGGTGAGGCCGGAGAGGTGGCGTACAAGCCGCGGCCACCTTTCCGGCTTCGTCCAATTTGGATGGTACCGGTGGCAGCCGCGTGCGGCGCGGCGCTGGTGTTCGTCGGCCTGAACGCCGAACCCCCGCGCCCGCCGCAGCCGCCGCAACCCGTGACGGTCGCGGTGAAGCCCACGCCGTCCAAGGATCTGCGCCACCGGATGCCCCGCTCGGAGCCGGTGCGGCTGGAGATCCCCGCGATAGATGTGGAGACGGACCTGCTCTCGCTCGGTGTGGACGCCAACAACGAGGTCGCCGTGCCGCCGATGGACCGGGCGGAGCTGGCCAGCTGGTACAACCTCGGACCAAGCCCCGGCGAGCTCGGCAGCGCCGTCATCGTCGGGCACGTCGACTCCGAGCAGACGGGGCCGGCCGTGTTTTTCCACCTCGGCCGGCTCCAGCCCGGTGACGACATTCGCGTGCACCGCAAGGACGGCACCACCGTACTGTTCACAGTGGACGATGTGCGCTCGTTCCCCAAGGCAGACTTCCCGGCCGAACTGGTCTTCGGCGGCGCCGACCGCGCGATGCTCCGGCTGGTCACGTGCGGCGGCGAATTCGACAAGCGGCAAAAGAACTATCTGTCCAATATCGTGGTCTTCGCCAACCTCGTGCCTGACGGCGGTGCAGTGGCGCGGCCTAAACCTTCCACTAACGATTGAAAAAGATGAGCGGCCGACTCCGCCAACGCTGTGCGCCGGATCAACGCCTGTGCCGCACGACGTGCACAGGCGTGGATACTCGCCGAAAGCCGGGGTGAGAGCAGGCGCCTCGAGTGGCTCTGCCCCACTGACGAAAGGCCTTCAGCGCGGGCGGACGAGGGGGAAGGGCAGGGTCTCGCGGATGGTCTTGCCGGTCAACAGCATGACGAGGCGGTCGACGCCCACACCGAGGCCGCCGGTGGGCGGCATGGCGTATTCGAGTGCCTCCAGGAAGTCCTCGTCGAGCTCCATCGCCTCCGGGTCGCCGCCCGCGGCCTTGAGCGATTGCGCGGTGAGGCGGGCGCGCTGCTCGACGGGGTCGATGAGCTCGGAGTAGGCCGTGCCCAGCTCGGTGCCGAAGGCGACCAGATCCCAGCGCTCGGCCAGCCGCGGATCGTCGCGGTGCTGGCGCGTCAGGGGCGAAACGTCGGTCGGGAAGTCCTTGTAGAACGTGGGCGCGAGGGTGGCGTGCTCCACGAGGCGCTCATACAGCTCGAGGACCATCTCGCCCCGACCCCACTCGGGGTTGAACGGGATGTCCTTCGCGCAAGCCAACGCGCGCAGCGTCTCGACCGGCGTGCCGGGCGTGACGGCCTCGCCCAGCGCGTGCGAGATGGCGTCGTGCACGGTGACGACGGGCCACGGCTCGCTCAGGTCGTATTCGACGCCCTCGTGGACGAGCGTCGACGACCCGAGCCCGGCGACGGCCGCATCGTGGATCAGCGTGCGGGCCAGGTCGAGCATCGACATGTAGTCGGCATAGGCCTGATATGCCTCGAGCATCGTGAACTCGGGATTGTGCTTGAAGGACACGCCCTCGTTGCGAAACGTGCGCCCGAGCTCGAACACCCGCTCCACCCCGCCCACGCACAGCCGCTTCAGATAGAGCTCCGGCGCGATCCGCAGGTACAGCCGCATGTCGTAGACGTTGATGTGGGTGACGAACGGGCGCGCGTTGGCCCCGCCGTGGATCGGTTGCAGCATCGGCGTTTCGACCTCCATGAAGCCGTGCCCGTGCAGGGTCTGGCGCAGCGAGTGGACGATCGCGCTGCGCGCCCGCAACAGGCCGCGCGATTGCGGCGACATGATGAGGTCCAGATAGCGCTGCCTGACGCGCGCCTCCGGGTCGGCGAGCCCAAGATGCTTGTTGGGCAACGGGTGCAGGCACTTGGCCGTGAGCTCCCAGGCGTCGGCAAACACCGACACCTCGCCCTTGTCGGTGCGGCCGACCACACCGGACACTCCAATGTGGTCGCCGATGTCGGCGTCCAAAGTGGATGCCACTATCTGGATGTCGCCCGTCCAGTCCCGCATCGTGGCGAAGACAATCCGGCCGTGGTCGCGTAGCAGCATCACCCGGCCGGCGATCGCCACCGTCTCACCGATGAGCGTGCGCGCCTGCGCGCACGTGTGGGTGCGCGGATAGCCCACGGGATAGGCTCTTGCCTTGGCCATGCGCACCCGCACCTGCTCGGGGCGCTTCGTCTCCTTTATTTGAGGCGAGACGATCGGCAGGGCCAGATCCGACGGCGGCGGCGCGGGCGTGAGCTGGCCGCGATGCCAGGGCAGCACGAGGAAGCCCTCGGCGATCGCCGCCGCGAGGCCGATCGTGGCGAGCTCACGCCGCTCGCCGAAGCACAGAAACCTTGGCACCCAACGGGGTTGATACTTCACATTGGACCGGTACAGCGATTCGAGCTGCCACCACCGGGAGAAGAACAGCAGCAGCCGGCGCCACGCCCGCTTGACCGGGCCCGCGCCGATCCGCGCGCCCTCCTCGAAGGCCGACCGGAAGACCGCGAAGTTCAGCGATATCAGCTCGACGCCGAGCCTCGGCGCCTCCTTCACCAGCGCCGCGACCATGAACTCCATCAGGCCGTTGTCGGCGTCGCGGTCGCGCCGCATCAGGTCCAGCGACAGCCCGTTGCGGCCCCACGGCACAAACGACAGGATCGCGGCCCGGTTCCCCTGCGCGTCAAGCGACTCGACGAGCACGCACTGGCCGTCCCACGGATCGTCCAAACGCGACAGCGCCATGGAGAAGCCTCGTTCGGCGTCCGTGTCCCGCCAGGCACCGGCCAGTCTTGCGGCCTCTTTCATTTCTTCATCTGGTACCACGTTGTGCCTGCGAACCCGGGCCGTGTAACCCAGCCGTTCGATGCGGTGCACGGCCTGCCGCACCGGGCGCATGTCCCGCCCGTCCAGGTTGAAGTCGCGCACCTCCAGCACGGCCTCGTCGCCAAGCTCGATCACCTTGAGCCCCTGCCTGGCGTAGGCCCGCGCACCCTCCTCCGACGCGCCCATCACCGCGGGCCGCCAGCCGAACGACCGCGAGTGGGCGAGCCAATCGGCGATCGCCGGCCCCCACGACTCGGCGTCGCCGATCGGGTCGCCGCTGGCCAGGCTCACGCCCGCGACCGGGCGGTAGGTGACCGCGGCCCGGCCGTTGGGCGCGAACACCACCGACTTGTCGCGCCGCGTCGCGAAGTAGCCGAGCGAGTCGCGCTCACCGTGCTCGACCAGCAGCTGGCGCACGCGCACCTCCTCGTCCGGGTGCAGCACGGCCGCCCGGCGCTGCGTGGCGAACAGCGTGAACGCCGACGCGAGCAGGGTCAGCGCGCCCGCGAGCCCGAGCAGGAAGTTGCCGATGGGGTGGCCGCGCACGCCGTAGCCGCCGAAGAACTTGGCCACCGAGTAGGCGAAATCGTGCGGCGCCACCAGGTAGGCGATCCCCAGGAAGACCGCCGAGAGCACCACGAACACGGCGACCGCCTTGGGCAGGCTCGCCCGCTGGACGCGCGCGTAGAACTGCTTGCGCGCCAACAGCAGCGGCGCCAGCAGCACGACCGTGATGACCGTGCTGACGGCGGCCGTCGCGTCCGGCTCCGCGATGATCAGGATCACGTCGGCGAGGAGCTGGAGCCCGAAGTAGGCCAGCATGATCCACCAGGCGATGCGCTTGCGGCGGGCGGTCGCGGCGGCGAGCAGGCCGACGAATGCGGCGTAGGCCAGGTTGGGCGGCGCCGGGACGACGAGGTCGTCGATGAACCGGCGGACCGGCTGGGCCCCGTGGCCGAAGCGCAGCGAGGTGACCGCGCAGAGGATCGCGACGAGCGTCAGGAAGACGGCGAAGAACCGAACCAGAGCTTCGCGCCCACTGCCGCCTCGCGATCGGGATTGCCGATCGCCGCGAAGGCGTGGAACCCACCGGTACACAATCTCCGATGATATGGCGGATGCTGATCACCGAAGCCGCACTTGCGGGAGTCGGGGTGGGTACGGCCGGAATGAAGAGGTACCCAGAAAATCTCGCATTTAGAACATGAAGCCGAAGAGTCCTCGATAACGTCATCACGTGGCACGTTTTATGACGAAAGCGCTTGAAAGCGCCAAATTCTCCCTGCGCCGGCACGCCCCGCATGTCCTGCGTCTCGGCCTCATCGGCGGCCTCGTGATCGCCCTGGTCGCCCTGCCCTTCGTGCTCGCCGGCGGCAAGACGATCAACGCGGCGACCAAGTTCTTCCTCAGCATGGACAGCATGCTCAAGGAGGTGCCGGCGGGCCAGACGTCATACGTCTACGCGGCCGACGGCGAGACCCCCATCACGATGTTCTACGAGGAGTACCGAAAGTACATCCCGCTGCACGAGACCGCCCTCGTCATGCAGCACGCCATCATCGCCGCCGAGGACGCGCGCTATCGAGAGCACAAAGGCGTGGACTTCAAGGGCATCGTCCGCGCGTTCATCGCCAACCAGACGGCCGGCGAGGTGTCGCAGGGCGCGTCGACGCTCACCATGCAATACGTGCGCATGGCGTTGCGTGACAGCGCGACCAGCCCGCGCGACGTCATCGACGCCACCGAACAGACCAGCATGCGCAAGGCGCGCGAGATCCGTCTAGCCCTCGAACTGGAGAATCGGCTGACCAAAGAGGAGATTTTGGAGCGATACCTGAACATCTCCTACTTCGGGCACCGTGCCTACGGCATCTTCGCCGCCGCGCAGATCTTCTTCTCCAAGCTGCCCGCCGAGCTGACCCTCGTCGAGTCGGCCACGCTGGCCGGGCTTGTGAAGGCGCCCAGCGCCTACGACCCGGCCTCACAAGACGCGACCGCAGCCAAACACCGGCGCGATTGGGTGCTGCAGCAGATGGGCGAGCTCGGCTACGCGACGGCCGAGGACGTCACGGCGGCACAGGAAGAACCGTTGGCACTCAACGTCTACGAGCCGCCCAACGACTGCGTCTCGGTGCACCCCGACAACAACAGCTGGGGCTTCTTCTGCGACTTCTTCAAGAACTGGTGGATGCGCCAGCCCGCGTTCGGCGCCAACCCGCAGGAGCGGCTCGATCTGCTGCGCCGGGGCGGCTTCCGGATCGTGACCACGCTCGACCCGGGACTGCAGGCCGTGGCGATGGACAAGGTCACGTCGAAGGAGGCCATCGGCAACGCGTTCGCCCACGGGCTCGTCGCCGTGCAGCCGGGCACGGGACAGGTGCACGCGATGGCGGTCAACCGCATCTACTCGATGGACCAGTCCGGCAACGGGCAGCACACCGACCCGAACAAGCGCGACGAAATCCCCGGCAACTACCCGAACACGGTCAACCCGTTGCTCGGCGGCGGGACGCTGCCCGGATATCAGGCCGGATCGACGTTCAAATACTTCGTGCTGATGGCCGCGCTCGACGCCGGAATGTCGCCCCACACGTCGTTCTACGCGCCGATGCGGCTCGTGTCGCAATACCCGGGCACGCCCGGCGAGCGCAGCACATGCGGCACGCAATGGTGCCCCATGAACGCCAGCGGCAGCATGACCGGCACGCAGAACATGTGGACCGGATACGGCAAGTCGGTGAACACCTACTTCGTCCAGCTGGAGCAGGCCGTCGGCGCGGATCGGGCAGTGCGCATGGCCGAACGGCTCGGGCTCAAGTGGCGCTCCGAGACCGACCAGATGATGGCCTCGCCCGACCGGGCGGCCGGCTGGGGCTCGTTCACGCTCGGCGTCGCCGACACCACGCCGCTCGAGATGGCCACGGCCTATGCGACGGCCGCGGCCGACGGGCTGTTCTGCGAGGCTATCCCGGTCGTGTCCATCACGAAGCCGGACGGGACGCCGGCCACCTACAAGGGCGAGGACGGCGTCGTGCGCGAAAGCGCCGAACCGCGGTGCCGCCAGGAGGTCGACCCGTCCGTCGCGCGCGCGGCGACCGATGCCGGGCGGTGCGTCACCAACTACGGCGCGGCCGGAAACAGCTGCGGCGACTGGTCCACGGCGCCCGGTGTCGCGGGGCAGGTCGGGCATCCCGTGGCGGGCAAGACCGGTACGACGGATGACAACCGCGCGGCCTGGTTTGTGGGCTACACGCCGCAGCTGGCGGTCGCGAGCTTCATGGCCGACCCGGACAACCCGTTCAACCCCGTGGGCTATGGGAACTCGGCGAAGCCCATCACCTCCGCCGCCGAGATCCTGCGCGCCGGCTGGTCCGACGAAGGGCCGCAAGCCTTCATCTATCCGTGAGCATCTCGCCTGCCTTGGCAAGTGCCGTGGCGGCCCGCGCCTCGCAGCGCGGGTCGCCCAGCTGCTTGGCGAGCGCGAGCGCCTGGCGCAGGGTCGCGGCGGCGGTGCGAGAGTCGCCCTCGGCATGCTGGATCGAGCCCAGCGTGACGAGGATGTCGGCCTCGTGGCGCCGCCGCTCCGCTTGGCAGATAAGGGCCAGCGCCTGCGTCGCGGCCGCCTCGGCCGCGCCGAGATCGCCCGCGGACAGCTCCGCTTCGGCGAGGATGCGCAGCGATTCGGCCTCAGCGCCGCGCTCGCCGGTGCGGCGGTGCAGCTCCAGCGCCCGCTGGATGAGCTCGCGTGCCTCGCCGGGATATCCTTGGGCGCAACGGGTTTCGGCGAGGTTGGTGAGCGCGAGCGCCTGCCCACCGATGGCGCCCAGCGATTCATAGGCCCGCAGCGCCTGCCGGTGGAAGTGCTCCGCTCGGTCGGGCTGATCGGTCTCGGCGTAGAGGATGCCGAGGTTGCCCAGGGTCGCCGCACGCACGGGCAGCAGCCTTGCCGATTCGTCTGTGGCGTCCTCTGTGGCGTCCTCTGTGGCGTCCAGGATGTCGTGCATCGTCGCGATCGCCTCGGCCCGCCGGCCGGACTGTCGGTAGATGTTGCCCTGGCTGCCGAGGGCGGCCAACTCGCCGTCGCGCCAGCCGGCGCGGCGGGCATGCGCGAGCGCGAGGCCCGCGTGGTGCGCGGCCAGCGACGGATGGCTGTGCCGGTGGTGCAGGAGGGCGAGGCTGAGCTGTGCGGCGGCCATCGCGGCCTCGTCCGCCTCGCGGGTGGCGGCGTCCAGGGCGGCCGAGGCGACGGCATGCCAGTCGGCGCCGAGCATGCGGTGCGACAGATAGCCGCGCATGCCGTCGGCCAGCAGCAGCGCGAGCCGGGTGGGACCGTGCTCGGCGCAGTGCTGCACCGCCGTCACGAGGTTTTCGTGCTCGGCGTCCAACCACGACAGAGCGCCCTCGGAGTCGCCGAACTCTTGCTGCCCTTCGCAGATGGCGGGCAGTCGCAAGAGATGCGGATAGACCGCACGCGCGGCGGCGCCCACGCGCTGGACGTAAAACGTCATCAGGCGCGCGATGGCGGCGCTCCGCTCCGCGGGACCCTCATCGTCAGCGGCACGCTCGGCGGCGAACCTGCGCAACAGGTCATGCTGGTGCAACCGATCGGCTCCCGCCTGGCCCGCAATGCGCGACTCCAGCAGGCTCGCCTCGGTGAGATGGCGCAGCCCCGCCTCGGCCGCCGACGCAGCGATCCCCGCCAGGGCCGCGGCGGTGTCGACGGTGACGGTCGGCCCGGGCGCGAGCCCGATGAGCCGGAAGATCCGCCGGGACTCGTGATGCAGCGCCGCATATGACCGCTGGAACGCACGCCGTGCGGCCATGCGTTCGTCGCCCGCTATCTCCACCGCCGATAGGACGTCGCCCGCGCAGAGGGCGTCAACGTATTGGCCTATCGACACTTCGGGCGTGCCCGCGAGGTGCGCCGCGGCGATCCGGATCGCCAGCGGCAGGTGCGCGCACAGCTCGGCAAGCCTGCCCGCGGCGCCTCGGTCGCGCTGGACCCGCGCGCCGACCAGCTGGCCGAGCAGCCCCACCGCCTCGTCCGGGGTGAGCACGTCCAGATGCAGGCAGCGGGCGCTCTCGCCGGCGACGAGGCCGGTCAGGCGGTCACGGCTGGTCACGATCGTGAGGCAGCCGGGGGTGCCGGGCAGCAGCGGCCGCACATGGTCGGCGTTGCGCGCGTTGTCGAGGACAACAAGCATCCTGCGATCGGCGATGACGCTGCGATAAAGCGAGGCCGCCGCGTCGATCTCGGTGGGGATTTGATCTGACGGTACGCCCATCGCCTGCAGGAACCGGGCCAGCACCTGCACCGGCCGCAGCGGCGGGATGTCGGCGAATCCGCGAAGGTCGGCGAAGAGCTGCCCATCGCCGAAGGCGGCCCGGGCGCGGTGCGCCCAGTGCAGGACGAGCGCGGTCTTGCCCACGCCCGCCGTGCCGGATATCGCGATCACCTCGGCCGCGCCCGCGCAGCTATAGGCGGCGTCGTCGAGGGCGCCGAGCTCCTGGCCGCGGCCCGTGAACTCGCGGATGGCCGCGGGCAGCTGGGCGGGAATCGGCGCGTGCCCGGCGACGACCGCCGCGGTGGACACGGCGCGCCAGAGCAGCTCCGGGTCCTCACGCAGCATGCGCTGATGCAGCAACTGCAGGTCGGGCCCGGGGCGGATGCCGAGCTCGGCGGACATGGTGCGGTAGGCATTTTGGTACACGTCGAGCGCCTCGGCCTGCCGGCCGCCGCGATAGAGCGCGAGCATCAACGCCCTCGTGAGCCGTTCCCGATAGGGATGGTCGGCGGCAAGCGGGAAAAGCTCGTCGCAGAGCTGGCCGTGCCGGCCCAGCTCGAGCTCGGTCTCCGCCCACTCCTCCACGGCGGTGACGCGCAGCTCGTCGAGCCGCAGCGCCTCCGCGGCGACCAGCTCATTGTCGCCGATGCCGGCGAACGCCTCGCCGCGCCACAGCGAGAGCGCCTGGTTCATCAGCGACGACGCCGTGGCGAGGTCACCATGGGACCTCGCCGACGCGGCGCTGGCCGCGAGCCGCTCAAACCGTTGGGCGTCAAGGTCATTGTCGGTGAGGTCGAGGCGATAGCCCGCACCACTGCTCATCACGACGCGGTTGGCCGTGCCGAGGACCGCCCGCAGCCGGTGAACATAGATGGACAGCGTCTTGTCGGCCGTCCGCGGAGGCTGATCGCGCCAGAGCGCGGCGACGAGCACGTCGCGCGCGACGGTCCGGTTGGCGCGGCACAGCAACGTGGCGAGCAGGTTGCGCAACATGCGCGTGGGAACGGCGACCTCAGACCCCTCCCGGCGCACCAATAAGGTGCCCAGTACACCAAAGTCCATCGGACTTCCCCCGTGGTGTGTAAGCGCAGCAAGCACATTATGCCCCAGCCCGGCCGCCGGCGGGGGTGCAGCTTTTGTGCAACCCCCGGCCGCTTCACTGAGAGGAGCATTCCCTCCAGATTGGAGCACAAATGAACGGAAATAGGGCTTTCGCCCGCTTCGCGCTCACGGTCGCCGCGATCCTCGGTGGCCTGATCGTCGCGGCCGCCCCGGCAAACGCGGCAACGCCCGCCGGCACGGCCGACTCCGGCGTCATCACGCCGCTGGCGCCCTCGGGCGGCGGCTGCGCCAACACGCGGGCGATCGGTTCCTGCATCAGCTTCGCGAGCGGCACCGTCAACCCGTTGCTCGGCGACTTCTACCTCAACTACTCGGAGAGTGGCTCCGCCATCGCGAGGGTGTGGATCGTCGTGAACGGGTCGGAGCGCTACAAGTACACCACCATCCTCGACCACCTGGGCCACTACCCGATCGCGCGCCACACGGTCAGCGGCAGCGGTTCCGCGTTCACGCGGGTCCGCATCTACAACAGCAACGACTCGTACCTCTACACCGCGGACAGTAAGATCCAATACTGGTAACGAGATGTCCGAAAACCGCCGGGGTTTCGGCCCCGGCGGTTGTTTTATTGAGGCATGAGGGTTGACGAATTGGTGTTGAAGGGCGCCGGCGGAGCGCTGGCGTCGGTCTCGTTCGCGGACCGTCCGGCCGGGCACGCGCTGTTCGGCGAGGCGGTCCGGCAGCTCGAGGAGTATTTCGCGGGCACGCGACGCACGTTCGAGCTCGAGCTCGCGCCGCCGGCAGGCACGGGGTTTCAGCGGCGGGTGTGGGCGGCCGTGGACGCGATACCTTACGGGACAACGGTCACCTACGGTGAGCTGGCCGAAAGCGTTGGCGCGCCAAGGGATCGGATCCGCGCGGTAGCGGCTGCCGTGGGCGCGAACCAGCTGCTGATCGTGCGCCCGTGCCACCGCGTCATCGGCGCGAACGGCTCGCTCACCGGCTACGCGGCGGGCGTCGAGCGCAAGCTGCGACTGCTCACGCTCGAGGGCGCGCTCGCGCCGGCGTTGCTATGACGGCGGAGGCGGGCTGGGACGGCCTGGCCGCGGCGATGGACGACGCCGGGTGTGCGCTGACGCCGCGCCCGCTCACCGAGCGGGAGTGCCAGGACATCGCCGGGCTCTACGACGACGCGGCTCGCTTCAGGTCCACTGTGGACATGGCTCGGTTCCGCTACGGTTCGGGCCAGTATCGCTACTTCGCCCGGCCCTACCCGGAGCCGGTGCGGCGGTTGCGGGCGGAGCTTTACGCGCGGCTCGTGCCGATCGCCCGCGACTGGGCGTCCCGCCTCGGCTGGGACGCCCCGTGGCCGGACACGCTCGACGCGTGGCTCGACCTGTGCCACGCTGCCAGGCAGGTGAAGTCGACGCCGATCCTGCTGCGCTACCGCGCCGGCGACTGGAACGCGCTGCACCGTGACCTCTACGGCGACCTCGTGTTCCCGATGCAGGTCGTGATCGGGCTCGACCGCCCGGGCGACGACTACACGGGCGGCGAGTTCCTGATGGTGGAGCAGCGCCCGCGGGCGCAGTCGCGGGGCACGGTGACCGTCCTGCCGCAGGGGCACGGGCTCGTTTTCACGACGCGCGACCGGCCGGTGCGATCGGCTCGCGGCTGGTCGGCCGCGCCCGTGCGGCACGGCGTCTCCACCGTGCGCACCGGGCTGCGGCACACGCTCGGCCTCGTCATGCACGACGCCGTCTGACGCCCACGACACGCCGCGGCAGGGCCGCGCGCACAGCCACCGCGCGACGTCTACGGCGCGCGGGCAAGGCGAGCGGCCCGGCCGGTCAAGCGGGGCATGCGGTCCCGCCAGAGGTCCATGGCGCCGGCCGAAGGGGCCGTGCGGGCGGCGCATGCGGTTACGGTGCGCGCCAAGGTAAGCAGGCCGCTCAGACCTTAAGCGCGCGAACGGGAGGGCGCACGGGTGCCGCCCGGCACCGGCGGAGCCGCGGTGTCGAGCCACTGCGGCACCTGCGTGACGGTCAGCGTGCGCGAATAGAACCAGCCCTGCGCGACGTCGCAGCCCGCCAGGTGCAGCAGCCGCCACGCCGGCTCGTCCTCGACGCCCTCGGCGACCACGCGCAGGCCGAGCGCGCCCGCCAGCTCGATGATGGAGCGCACGATCGCGCGATCGTCCGGATCGGACACCATGCTCTGCACGAACGACCGGTCGATTTTGACCTCGGTCAGGGGCAGGCGGCGCAGGTGTTGCATGGAGCTGTATCCGGTACCGAAATCATCCAAAGCGATCCCCACGCCCAGCTGATGCAGCCGGTTGAGCGTGGCCAAAACCCTATGCGGGTCGGCCATCAGCGCGCTCTCGGTGATTTCGAGCTGCAGCCGGTTGGGCACGACGCCGTGCTTGCACAGCAGGCGTTCGATGCGGTCCACGATGTCGTTGTTGTGCAGGTCGCGCACTGACACGTTGACCGCGATGCGCGGCACCGTGGGCCAGGCGGCCAGCCGCGTCACGGCCTGATCGAGCACCCACTTGGTGAGCAGCCGCATGACCGGGCTCGGCTCGGCCACGCGGATGATGTCGTCCGGCGCGATTTCGCCGCGGGTCGGGTGATCCCACCGCAGCAGGGCCTCGATGCCGACCACGGTGCCGGTGCTGATTTCGATCTGCGGCTGGTATGCCAGCGACAGCCCTAGATGATCGGACTTGGCCGGCCCGGGCTTGGTCAGGGCTGTGCGCAGGTCGCCGAGCAGGCTGAGGCTGGCCGGCGAGTTGGTGTCGAAGTCGGGGCTGTAGACGCAAACGCCGGCACCGCTCTGTTTGGCCGAATACATGGCCACGTCGGCGTGCCGGAACATCGTGGCGAAGTCGGTGCCGTGCTCGGGGTAGAGTGCGATGCCGATCGACCCGCTCACGTCGAGCGGCAGTCCGTCGAGGACGACGGGCGCCATGAGCGACTCCTCGATCCGTTCGGCCAGCGCGCGTGCCTCGGCCGGGTCGCCCAATCGCTTTGCCACCACGGCGAATTCGTCGCCGCCGAGCCGCGCGACGAGGTCGCCGGGCCGGCTGCGGACGGTGCTGGCGAGCCGGTCGCCGACCGCGATCAGCAGCCGGTCGCCCACCTCGTGCCCGAGCGCGTCGTTGACCCGCTTGAACCGGTCGAGGTCGATCACGAGAAGGGCGAACCCTTGCTCGGGATCGCCCTGCACGGCCCGGTGCGAATGGTTGGCCGCGGCGCACGTCACCTCCGCGATGAGCGCCTTGCGGTTGGCCAGGCCCGTCAGCGGGTCCACATTGGCCAGATGGCGCTGCTGCGCGGTCATGATGGCCAGGCGGCGCACGGCGATCAGCGGCAGCACGAAGGCGATGAGGAACTCGGGCCGGCGTTGCGCGTTCATCATCGCGGCGGGGGCGAGCATGAGCAGTGCGCCGGTCGTGAGCGCCTCGAGCGGGAGCGGCCCGAGCACCATCGGCCACCATGCCACGCGGTCGCGGAAGTAGATGGCCAGGGCGGTGGTCAGATATTTGGCGGCGAACCAGGCGGCCGCCGCGACGAAGATGGCCAGGATGCGGTTTTCGGGATCGGTTTCGACGATGTATGTGTAGACCAGATGCGCGAGGCCGATGGCGCACGCGTATTGCCCCATGTTGAAGACCGCGCGCCAGGCGGCGTGCCGCAGCCGCCAGGAGGACACGATGACGGCGAGGCATTGCACGATGACCGCCGGGGCCGTGCCGTAGATGAGCATGATGGCAAACGTGAAGCAGATGGACGGATAGATGGCCGCCGTGTTCCATCTGCCGGGCAGGGTGACCGGGCGCGCGTCGGCCAGCACGGCCAGCGCCGCCATGATCCAGAAGCCCTGATTGGTGCGGGTCAGCTCGGGCAGGCCAGAAAAGTCACTGGCTGTGAGCACGGCGGCCAACGCCATCACGGACAGCGCATAGATCGCGAATACCCGTCTTCGTCCGGCGGGCACACGGTTACGCACCATCTGTTGCGTGAGCGTTGTGGCCACCATGGACACCCTCCACGTGGGCTAGCCGCGGGACGTGCGGTAGGTCACACTACTGTATGCCGCAATTACGGTTCCGACACGCTCCGCGACCGAGTCGCGGAATGATCTAGCATATGGGCCGAAGGACGGTTTTCTCCGTAATCGCCGTTGGCCTTCTGTTTGCGTGCGCGCCCGTGCGCGCCGAATCAAGCATCGGCTGGACCCCCTGCGATTACCTCTTCGAGTGCGCCAAGATCACAGCGCCGATGAGCTACAGCCAGCCGGACGGACCCATGATCCAGCTTGCGCTCAAGCGATTGCCCGCGCGCGGCGAGGCCATCGGCACGCTCGTCTTCGGTGTCGGCGGGCCCGGCGACTCCGGCACCGACCACCTGAAGCGGCACGCGGCCGGGCTCGAGCCGCTGCGCAGCCGCTATCACCTTGTCGGGTTTGACTATCGCGGCCTCGGCCAGAGCACCCGCGTGCACTGTCTGAACCCGACGGAGCTCGACGACTTTTACGGCACCGAGCTCAGCGGGCGGGCGGCCCTCGATGCCTCACTGCGGTTTGCCGACTCCTGCGCCGCGCATTCGGGGCCATTTCTCTCTTTTGTTGGTACCGACAACATCGCCCGCGATCTGGAGACCCTGCGCATCGCGCTCGGCGAGGACAGGCTGAACTATTTTGGCTTCTCCTATGGGACTCGGGTCGGCCTGACCTATGCCGAGCTCTACCCGGCTCGGGTGGGCCACATGGTCCTCGACTCCATCGACAGCCCTGTGGCAGTGCCAAACATCGATGTCGGCGACGAGCCGCCGGCACGTACGCCCAATGAGGACAACGTCTCCCGCGTCGCCGATCCGGCCCGCGTCAACGCGCTCCTGGCGGAGCTCGCGGTGCGACCGCGCCGGGCGCCCGACGGCCGGATCGTCAACGCGACCGTGGCCCGCACGGCCCTGTTCCAGGCGACGAAGCAGGCGACCAAGCCGTTCCCGGTCGACGACATCGAGGCGATCCAGCGGCTGGCCGACAAGCACAACGGCCGCGAGCAGGACGGGACCTACGACGGCGACAGGGCGATCTACGTTGCGATCACGTGCCTGACCGGCGACGTCGACGCGGGCGTGCCCGACCGGGCGGCCGCGATCGAACGCGTCGAACGCGTCGCGGCGAAGGCAGCCGTCACGGCACCATATTTCGGCGCGTGGCTCACCTACCGCTCGTCGGTGTGCGAGGTGTGGCCGGCCGCGCCCACGTTTCGCCCGCATCGCGTGCGCGCGCCCGGCATCGGGCCGGTCCTACTGATCAACAACTCCGGCGACAAAATCACCACCGTGCTGGAGGCCAAGGAGGTCGAGCAGGATCTCGACAACGCCGTGCTCGTCGTCCGCAAATCCAGTGAGCACGGTGCTTTCATGCGCGGCGACCGGTGCGTGGATGGCATTGTCATCGACTACCTGTTCCACAGTCGACTGCCCAAAGAGGACACTCGCTGCTAGCGCCGATCCTGGGGCCGTCGACGGCTCGGGCCGGCCGCGGCGTCGTCCTGCGGGCAGGACACTGAGCCACCGGATCCTCCCGAGGGATCCCAGGGGTTGCCGACGTCTGGTAAAGATTGGTGCACATCTTTGCCGATGTCGATCTGGGGGCGCAGGTGGAGGACTACTACGGGCTGCTGGGGATCGACCGCGGCACCACACCCGACGCCATCGAGCGCAAGATCCGCCAGGAGTTGCGGATCTGGCAGAAGCGCACGGCCAACGCCGACCTGTCGCGCAGGCAGGAGGCCGAGCGGCGGGTGCAGCTGCTCGGTGAGGCGAGGGCCACGCTGCTCGACGAGACCGCGCGCCGTGCCTACGATCAGCGGCTCGCCGCGTATCGGTCGCCGCCGCAACCCCAGCCCTCCGCGGCCGCCGCGGCGACGGCATCGCCGGCCGGCTCGGCCGACTGGCTGGAGCAGGCCCGCCGCCATCTGGCCGCCAACGACTATCTGTCGGCGGCCTATGCGGCCCGCCAGGCCCGCGAGAGCGGGACGCCGACCGCCGAGGTCTGGAGCATCCTGGCCCGGGCCAACGCCGGGCTGGACAATCTCGACGACGCGGTCTACGAGGCGAGGCAGGCGGCTGCGCTCGACTCGGGCAACCCGCAGGTCCACCTCGATCTCGCGGCGATCCACGAGGAGCGGGGCGAGTGGCGCGAGGCGTTCGGCGCCTACGAGGCGGCGGACCGGCTGACCCCGGGCGACGACACGCCCCAGTTCGGCATGGCCATGTCGCTTGCCTCCGCGGGCGCGTTCGACGAGGCGATCGGGCGGCTGGAGCACCTGCTCGCGCACGGCGAGGACCGCGCGCTGGCCGGCCTGCTGCTGGGGCAGGTGCTCGTCGTGGCCGCCGAGTTGGTGCCGCAGGTGCGCGACGAGGAAGGTTACGTCATCACGTCGCTCGACGAGGCGGCGGTGATGGGGCGGCTGGCCGCCCGGGCCCGCCAGGTCACCGACGATCCCGAGGTGCTTGAGGCGGTCTTCGGCATAGAGCGATACATCGCGTGGTGCTACACGAGTCACTTCCAGTGGCACCGGTTCGTCAACAGCGGACTGCTGCGCCTCGGCGGGATCGGCGGCCTGGTGCTCATCTGCCTCGGCGGCGTCAGCAACAGCACGACAGTGGGGGTGTTCGGCTTCGTGGTGGCGATCGGCAGCCTGGTCGGCGCGATCGCGATGGCCAACGTCCCGGGATGGAAGCTCAACCGCCGTGCGCAGGGGTGGTCATGATGGGCAGGGCCTTCGGGATAGACCTCGGCACCACGTTTTCCGCGGTGGCGGTGATGCGGCCGGAGGGCAGGCCGGCGCTGCTGATGAACGTGGAGGGCGAGACGCTGACCCCTTCCGTGGTGCTGTTTACCGATGGGGACCAGGTCCTGGTCGGTTCGACGGCCAAGCGGGCGACCGCGGCCCTGCCCTCCGACTGCGCCCAGTTCTTCAAGCGGCACATGGGCGATCCACATTGGAGGTTCGTCGACTCGCGCGGCCGGGAGTATCGCGCCGAACAGGTCGCCGCGCTCATCCTGCGCCGCATCGCCGAGGACGCGGGCGGCCAGCTCGGCGAGCCGGTCAAAGACGTGGTCATCACCGTGCCGGCCTACTTCGACGACGCGCGGCGGCTGGCCACCCGCGACGCGGGCGAGATCGCCGGGCTGCGGGTGCTGCGCCTGATAAACGAGCCGACCGCCGCGGCCATCGCGTTCGGGCTCGAGCCCACGGTCAAGGGCATCATTTTCGTGTACGACCTGGGCGGCGGCACGTTCGACGTCACGATCATGCGCGCCGGCTCGGGCGAGTTCGAGGTGATCGCCACGGACGGCGACCGCAACCTGGGCGGGTTCGACTTCGACAACGCGCTGATGCGCCATGTGTCGCAACGGGTTCAGGCCGAAGGCGGGCCAGATCTGCTCGACGACCCGGTCGTGTCGGCGGACCTGCGCGACAAGTGTGAGCTGGCCAAGCGCCAACTGACCACTGTGGACAGAGCGTCTGTCTTCGTGGGCGCGGGCGGGCGCAGCTTCCGCGTCGACATCACCCGCGACGAGTTCGACGCGATGACCCACGACCTGCTCTACCGCACCGAGGTGACCGCGGGAGGCGTGCTCGACGACGCCGGGCTGGCCTGGGCCGACATCGACCATGTGCTGCTGGTCGGCGGATCCACGCGGATGCGTCAGGTACGAGACATGATCGAAAGAATCTCGGGCAAAAAGCCGGCGGCCGGGGTCAATCCGGATGAGGCGGTCGCCCTTGGCGCGGCCGTCGTGGCGGAGAACGCGAGCGCCGAGGTGTCCGGAAGCCGAGCCCTGGTAAGGGTTTCCGTGCGCGACGTGACCTCGCAGAGCCTCGGCGTGGTCGCGGTCGACGGCGACAGCGGGCTGCTGCGCAACTCGGTCATCATCCCGCGCAACACGCGGATCCCGGTGAAGCAAGACCAGATCTACTACACCGTCGAGCACCACCAGCGGGTCGCGGAGGTGCAGGTGACCGAGTGCGGCGAGGCGGGCGACGAGACCGACCTGGCCTATGCGACCGTGCTGGGCGCCAAGCCCATCCCGTTGCCGCACGGCCGGCCGAAGGATTCGCCGCTGCGGGTGGTGATGGCCTACGACGTCGACGGCGTGATCCACGTCGAGCTCATCGACCTGACCGACAACCGGTCGCTGGGCGAGTTCGAGCTGGAGCGGCCCAACAACCTCGACCGGCGGCAGATCGACCGGATGCGCACCGAGCTTGCCTCAAAGGAGATGCGGTGACTACTGAGGAAGGCGGGCAGGCGGAGATCGTCCGCCGGCTCGACGAGCTGACCGACCTGTTCGTGCGCCGCCTGGCCGACGACCGCGCCCGCAAGGCCGCCGTCGACGAGCTCGGCGAGCGGCTGCGCCAGGCCGAGCTGGGCCTGTTCCGCCAATACCTGCACCCATTTGTGCACGGCCTGGCGCTCGTGATCGACCGCTTGGACCGCTACGGCGGCGGCGATGCCGAGTTCGCCGGCTCGATCCGCGACGAGCTGCTGGACCTGCTCGAGCGGCACGGTGTGCGGGAGGTGCCCGCGGCCGGCGGCGCCTTCGACCCGGCTCGCCACGAGGCCGTGGGCACGCGTGACGACACCGATGCGCCGGCCGGGACGGTCGTCGGGGTCGTGCGGCGCGGCTTCGCGCACGACACCTGGATCTTCCGGCCGGCGCAGGTGACGGTCAGCTCACCGGCGCGGTCCGACGGCCCAGCAGCAGAGCGATGACACCGCCGAGCACGCAGATAGCCGCTGTGGCAAGGAAAATCTCGCGATACTCGGTGCGCAGTGCCGCGTCGAGCGCCAGCCGGTAGGCCGCGATCTGGCGCTGGAACTCCTCCGGGGTCACGCCGAACGGCAGCGGCGTGGGCAGGTCCTTGGTGAACTCCTGGAAGCGGTGCAGCCCCCAGGCCGACAGCGCCGCCACGCCGATGAGCATGCCCATCATGCGCGCCACGACGACCGCCGCCGATGCGATGCCGTGCTGTGCGGCCGGGACGACCCGCAGCACCACCGCCGACAGCGGCGCGATGGTCAGGCCGAGCCCAAGGCCCGCAAGGATCAGGTCGATGTCCAATGAGGACACGCCCAGCGCGCCCGCGATGCGCCAGTAGGCGAAGCCGGCCAGCAGCATGCCGATGACGGTCAGCCAGCGCTCGCCGAGCCAGCGAATCAGCAGGCCGCCCAGGATGGCCCCGACCGGCAGCGCGACCAGGAAGCGGGTGAGGATCAGCGTGCCGCCCATAGGATTCTTGCCCAGCAGCGTCTGCGCGACCAATTGCACGTCGACGAGCGTCACCATCAGGGCCGCGCCGGCGCAGAAGCTCGCGGCCAGCGACGCGGCGAACGGGCCCATCAGCACGCCCGCCGGGTCGAGCAGCCGCGTGCGTGCCCGCGACTCCCACAGCAGGAACAGCACGAACGCGACCCCGCCCGCGATGAG
This sequence comes from Allorhizocola sp., assembly GCA_044869915.1. Taxonomy (GTDB): domain Bacteria; phylum Actinomycetota; class Actinomycetes; order Mycobacteriales; family Micromonosporaceae; genus Allorhizocola. The sequence goes on along the minus strand of JBIOYB010000554.1, from coordinate 8,001 downwards.
CAGCGGCACGCCCCAGCTGGGCAGCACCGACACCTCAGGGGTCGGGTTGTAGAGCCCGACGACGAGCAGGGCCAGCGCCGCGGCCAGCAGCAGGCCGCCGACCACGCCGACCCGTGGGGCGTCCTGGGCGCGGTGGCCCGGCACGAGCCGCCACACCGCGAGCGCGGCCAGCAGCGCGAGCAGGATGTTGAGCCAGAAGATCCCGCGCCAGCCCACGAGCGCGGCCACGCCCGCGCCGAACAGGGGGCCGAGCACCGCGCCGAGCTCCTGCGCCGCGCCGACCCAGCCGAGCGCGGCCGCCCGCTTTTCCGATGGGAAGACGTCGGCGACGAGCGCCATCGTGACCGGCAGCAGCGCGCCGCCGGCCAGGCCCTGCAGGGCGCGGCCGGCCACGAGCAGCGGCAGGGTCGGCGCCAGCGCGGTGATCAGGCTGCCCAGCGCGAACCCGGCCAGGCAGCCCAAAATCACTACTCTCCGGCCGTACCGGTCGGACAGGCGGCCCAGAAGCGGCATGCCGGCCAGGTAGCCGAGGAGGTATCCGGTCACGAGCGGGGTGGCCCGCTCCAGCCGGTTGACCGGGATCTGCAGCTCGTTGACGATATCGATAAGGATCGACACCACGACATAGGCGTCAAGCGCCCCGAGCAGGACCGCGAGGCCGCCGACGCCTATTGCCAGGCGGCTACGGGGCACTGATGGTCACCGGTGCGTCGTAGTTGGTGAACATCACCGTGACCTTGCCACCCTCCGGGAACGTGAACTCGGCCTTGGCGATGCGCTTGGAGTCGGCGTAGAGCCAGACCAGGCCCTTGATGCCGGTGATCGTGGTCGGGATGAGCGCCGTCAGCGCGGCCGTGTCGGGCTCGAACGAGACCTTCCACGCGTCCTTGCCGTCGACCTTTTCCGAGCCTTCGGTCTTCGGGTTTTTCGCCGTGCGCAGGAGCTTGGCCGCGCCCCGGTTGGGGTCGAGGATCGCCGACGGGTCGTAGACGCTGGCCGCCACGGCCAGCGCCATCTTCTGGTAGCCGCCGGTCGGGCCCTTCAGGTATAGGTCCTGGCCGATGATGACGAAGGCCGCCTCGGTGACGAAGCCCAGGGTCTCGACCTTTGCCGTGCCCTTGGCCGAGCCTTCCTTGGTCAGGTCACCCTCTGCTTGCTTGACGGGCAGGTTGGGGATCGTGCCGTCGACGGTGATGGCGAAGTGCGCGGTCTTGACGTCGCTCATCGCCTTGTCGCCGTCGGCCATCAGCTGCGTGCCCGTCGGCGAGGCTGAGGCATTGGTGTTGTTGTCCTTCTTGGTACACCCCGTGACTGCAATGGCCAATATCGAGAGCGCCGCGATGGCGCGCACTGTCCGAGACATACCGTGCATGCTAGGCACGCGTTTCCACCAATCAGTAGCCATCGACCACTTCGTTATCCAATGGTTGGCCAGACAGCCAGCGCTCGAGCTGCGCGCCGACCGTGCGGTAGGCCCGTGGCAGCAGCCCGCGCACGGAGCCCGCCACATGCGGCGTGAGCAGCAGTCCAGGCGCTGTCCACAATGGATGGTCGGGCGGCAGCGGCTCGGGGTCGGTCACGTCCACCGCGGCCCTGATCCGCCCGGTCAACAGCTCCTTGGCCAGGGCGTTGGTGTCGGCAACCGGACCGCGTGCCGCGTTGACGAGCAGGGCGCCGTCGCGCATCGCCGCGAGGAACGCCGCGTCGACCATGCCGCGCGTGGCCGAGGTCAGCGGCACAAGCAAGACGACTATGTCGGCGATGGGCAGCAGCGACGGCAGCTCGTCGATCGAGCGCACGCCGTCGCGGGCGGTACGGGCGACATAGGTGACATCAACCTCAAATGGGGCAAGCCTCGCCGCAAGCGCGCGCCCGATCGAACCCGCGCCCACGATCAGCACGCGCTTGCCGGCGAGCTCGTCGGTCGGGGCAAACCGCTGGTAGCTCCACTCGCGACGCTCCTGGGCCCGGGCAAACTCGTCAAACCGGCGCAGCGACGCCAGGATCGCAGCCACCACCCACTCCGCCGTGGACGAATCGTGCACGCCGCGGGCGTCGCACAGCTTCACGCCGGCCGGGATCTTGCCCACCCAGGCGTCGGCCCCGGCGCTCAGCAACTGGATCACTTCGAGGTTTGGCATCTGCTGGGCCAGGGAAACGACGTTGCCGCCGGACAGGAACGGCGGCACCCAGAATCGGACCTCGCTCAGATCGCCGGGCAGGGGCGCCGTGGGGCCGGTGAACACTTTGATCTGTGCGGTTGACGGAAGAAAAGGCAGGCCTGCCTCGTGGGCGATCCAGATGGTCACAAGCGATAGGCTAGTGCGCATGTGGAACCGCCGCGCACAGTCAGGGCTCCGCGTCTTCATGACGCGTCCGCGGTACCCGAAGATGATGGTTTTGATGGCGGCCCTGAGCCTGGTGTCCTGCGGTCAGGGTGAGCAGCCGAAGGTCATAGGCAGCCAGCCCCCGCCGCCGGTCACGCCCGGTCCGTCCGAGACGGTCACCGGTCCGTCCAAGGTGACCACGCAGGACGTCCTGGTCAAGGGGCTGCGCGCGCCCTGGGGCGTCGCGTTCCTGCCGGACGGCAGCGCGCTGGTGACCGAGCGCGACAGCCGGCGCATCGTCAAGGTGAGCAAGGGCGCCGGGCACGACGCGCCCTACTCGGCCGCCCAGGTCGCCGTCATCAACGAGGCCGACCCGAGCGGCGAGGGCGGGCTGCTGGGCATCGCGGTCTCACCCAACTACGACAAAGACCAGTCGATTTTCCTGTACTACACGTCAGCCAACGACAACCGGGTGGCGCGCTGGCAGATCGGCGGGCGGCCGCAGCCCATCGTGACCGGCATCCCGATCTCGGGCATCCACAATGGAGGCCGGCTCGCGTTCGGCCCCGACGGTTACCTCTACGCGACGACCGGCGACGCCGGCACCCGCGGCATCGCCCAAGACACCAAGAGCCTCGGCGGCAAGATCCTGCGCATGACGGCCGACGGCAAGCCGGCGCCGGGCAACCCGTTCAACAACCTGGTCTGGACCTACGGCCACCGCAACGTGCAGGGCATCGCGTGGGACCAGTGGGGCCGCATGTGGGCCAGCGAGTTCGGGCAAAACACGTGGGATGAGATCAACATCATCGAGTCCGGCAAAAACTACGGCTGGCCCGAGGTCGAGGGCGTGGGCAACAACGCCAAATACAAGGACCCGGTGTTCGCGTTCCCCACGGCCGACTCGTCCTGCTCGGGCATTGGCGTGCAGGGCAACGTGCTGGCCGTGGCGTGCCTGCGCGGGCAGCGCCTGTTCCTGGTCACGCTCGGCAAGGACGGCCCGGTCAGCGAGCCCAACCCGCAACTGGTCAAGGAGTATGGCCGCCTGCGCGACGTGGTCGCCGCTCCCGACAAGGCGATGTGGTTGCTCACCAACAACCACGACGGCCGGTGCAACTCCGGCTGCACCATCCACCCCGACGACGATCGCATCGTGCGGATCTCAGTAGGCCCATGAGGCGTTTGGCAAGACTGCGCCTGCTGCGGGCGCTCGCCCTGGCCGTAGTCGCGATCGGCGGGATGATGCTCGGGCTCCTGCTGGCCGCGGCCACGCCGGTCGACGTCGGACCGTTCGAGGCGACCATGTCCGTCACACCCTCGCTCAGCGGCGACTCCGAAATCGTGATCCCGCCGCTGGGCGTGGTGCACCTGGACACCCACGACGGCCCGGCCCACCTGGGCGTGCGGCTGGACGGGCTCAACCGGTCGCGCACCGAGGCGCTGTTCGACGATCCGAGCAGCATCCAGCGGGCGAGCCGCACGGCCGTCGACGACGTCGTGATCGGCGTCGACCGGCTGGTGCTGCGGGCCACAGCGGTCGGGCTGCTCGGCGCGATGATCGCCGCGGCCGTGATCTACCGCAGCCAGAAGCGGGTCGCCCAGGCAGGCGGTGTCGCGCTGACCGTGCTGATCGCGAGCTTCGCCACGGCGGGGCTCACCTTCCACCCCGGCGCGCTGAAGGAGCCGCGCTACGACGGGCTGCTCGCCAACGCACCCACGATCATCGGTGACGCGCAGCGCATCGCCGACCGATACGACGAATACGCCAAACAGCTGGAGAAAATGGTCGTCAACGTCGGCAACCTCTACAACACGGTGTCGAATCTGCCCGTCTACGAGCCCGGCGACGGCACGATCCGGGTGCTGCACGTGTCCGACCTGCACCTCAACCCGGCCGCATGGCCCGTCATCCGATCGGCGGTCGAGCAGTTCCGCATCGACGTGGTCGTGGACACCGGCGACATCAGCGACTGGGGCACCGAGGTCGAGGCCAGCTTCGTCGCGTCGATCGCCCTGCTCGGCGTGCCCTACGTATACGTTCGCGGCAACCACGACTCCGGCGTCACCCAGCAGGCCGTAGCGGCACAACCCAACGCGGTCGTGCTCGACAACAGCGTCAAAACCGTTGCGGGGATTACCTTCGCCGGGATCGGCGACCCGCGCTTCACCCCCGATAAAGACGCAAATCCTTTTAGCGGGGCGGGCGAGAGCCAGCGCAGCATCGACGCCGTCGAGCAGACCGGGCGGACGCTGGCCAAAACCGTGGCCGAAAACCCCACGCCCGTCAACATCGCGCTCGTGCACGATCCGCGCTCCGGCGAGCAGCTCGCGGGCGCCTGCCCGATCGTGCTGGCCGGGCACGCCCACGAGCGTAAAGTTTCGTTGCTCAAGGGCGGCACGACCACCCTCATGGTGCAGGGTTCCACGGGCGGTGCCGGGCTGCGCGGGCTCGAAGGCGAAACCCCGGAGCCGCTCGCCATGTCCGTGCTCTACTTCGACCCGACCGCCGAGCTGGTCGCCTACGACGACATCACGGTCGGCGGCACCGGCCTGGCCGAGGTCTCGCTGAAGCGGCACACCTTCGAAAAGCCCGCCGCCGCAACGGTTCCGAGCCCTTCACCCACCGGCTGACCGGTCTTTGGTCAACCTTCGCGGCGGTTGATCGCGCCGAGCACGCACAACACGTGCATCTCGGTGCGCCGGTCGCCGAGCGCGCGGGTGCCGCCCGGGCGCGGTCCAGCGCCTCGTCGTAGCGGCCGGTGTCGGCGAGGGTGGCGCTGGCGTGCGCCCGCAGCACGGGATGAGATTTACCAACCCGCAGGGGTTCCTGGTCTTCGCCGAGGGCCGGGTCCTTGCCCCGCTGACCGGCCCGGTCCGGCCGGTGTTTCCCAGTGGCGACCCCGACCCGCGTGACCCGCGCGGGTGGCTGCCGGCCGGTTAGCTCAGGCGGGACAGGACGAGCTCGCGCACGGTCTTGGCGTCGGCTTGGCCCTTGGTGGCCTTCATGACCGCGCCGATGAGCACGCCGGCCGCGGCGTGGTTGCCGGAGCGGATCTTCTCGGCGACGTCGGGGTTGGCGGCGATGGCCTCGTCGATGGCTGAGGTGAGCGCGCCGGTGTCGGACACGACCTCCAGCCCGCGCGCGGCCATGATGGCGGCCGGGTCGCCCTCGCCGGCGAGCACGCCCTCGAGCACCTGACGGGCCAGCTTGTCGGTCAGCTTGCCGGCGTCGACAAGCGACTGGAGCGCAGCCACGTGGGCCGGGGTCGCGCCGATGGCGGCGAGCTCGACGCCGGACTCGTTGGCGCGCCGGGACAGCTCGCCGAGCCACCACTTGCGGGCCGACTCGGGTGAGGCGCCGGCGGCCACGGTCTGCTCCATGAGCTCGACCGCGCCGGCGTTGAGAATCGACTGCATGTCCAGATCGGACAGTCCCCACTCCCGCTGCAGGCGCTCGCGGTGCACGCGCGGCAGCTCCGGCAGCGCGGCCTTGAGGGTGGCCACCCACGCGGGGTCGGGCGCGAGCGGCGCCAGATCGGGCTCCGGAAAATATCTATAGTCCGTCGCCGTTTCCTTGGATCGGCCCGACGTGGTCTCGCCCGTGTCCTCGTGGAAGTGGCGTGTCTCCTGGACGATGGTGCCGCCCGTGTCAAGCACGTTGCCCTGCCGGATCACCTCGGAGCGGACCGCGCGCTCGACGCTGCGCAAGGAGTTGACGTTTTTGGTCTCGGTGCGGGTGCCCCACTGCTCGCCCGGCCGGTTGAGCGACGTGTTGACGTCGCAGCGCAGCGAACCCTGCTCCATGCGCACATCGGAAACGCCGAGGGAGCGGATGACGTCGCGCAGCTCGGTGACATAGGCCCGGGCCACGATCGGGGCGAGCGTGCCGGTGCCGGGGACCGGCTTTGTCACGATCTCGACCAGCGGGATGCCCGCCCGGTTGTAGTCCACAAGCGACTCGGTGGCGCCATGGATGCGCCCGGTCGCGCCGCCCACGTGCAGGGTCTTGCCCGTGTCCTCCTCGAGGTGCACGCGCTCGATGCCGATGCGGTGGGTGGTGCCGTCAACCTCCACATCGAGGTGGCCATCGACGCACAGGGGCTCGTCGTATTGACTGATCTGGAAGTTCTTTGGCATGTCCGGGTAGAAGTAGTTTTTGCGGGCGAACCGGCACCAGGTCGCGATGGTGCAGTTGAGCGCGAGCCCGATGCGGATGGTCGCCTCGATCGCGGCGGCGTTGGCCACCGGCAGGCTGCCGGGCAGGCCGAGGCACACCGGGCAGATCTGAGTATTGGGCTCCGCGCCGAACGCCGTCGGGCAGCCGCAGAACATTTTTGTCCGCGTGCCCAGCTCGACATGCGTCTCGAGACCGATCACCGGCTCGAACCGGGCGGCAACCTCATCGAAGCTCAACATCGCTACTGTGCTCACGTCCCCTAGCTTAGTGCCCGATGTTTCCGCCACTTTACGGTGGGATCGCATAGAGGCATGCTGATTCTACGGGTTCAGCGATGTGACACGCAGCCGACACAGGACGCCCGCCCGCATGGGTAACGTGAGTGCATCTCGTATTGAGGAGGGGAGCGACACATGGCCGGGCCCACGGCGGAGCCATTGCGCATCCTGTCGCTGTCCGGCGGCGGGATCCGGGGGATCCTGCAGGCGGTCCTCCTCACCCGCCTCGAGGCCGACCTCGGCACGCCGCTCAACCGGCACTTCGACCTGATCGCGGGCACGTCCACGGGCGGCATCGTGGCCCTGGCGATCGCCGCCGGGATCCCCGTCCGTGAGATGGGCGCCCTCTACCAGCACCACGGGCCGCGCATCTTCGCGCCGAGGCCGGAGGACGGCGTCCGGCAGGGCCCGCGCTATCCCCAGAAGCCACTGGCCGACGCGCTCACGACCACCTTCGGCGACGCGCGCCTGGGCGATCTGGGCGTCGAGACGGTGGTCACCGGCTCCAACCTGGAAACGTTGTCCGGGCGGACGTTTTCCTCCAGCTTCGATCCGGGCATGTTGGTGCGCGACGCGGCGCTCGCGACGTCCGCCGCGCCGACCTACTTTCCGGCCGTCACACCGTCCGACTCCCAGCTGTCCTATATGGACGGTGCGCTGTGGGCCAACGATCCCTCCCTGGTCGCGGTGCTGCACGCGCAGGAGAGGATGGGCGCGGCGGTGGAAAAGGTGCGGCTGTTCTCGGTCGGGACCGGGCGGCAGCAGGGCGGGACGACGCTTCAAAAGGTCAACGCCATGCGGACCGCCAGCCTCGACATGGTCCACCTTCTCCTGGACTTCCTGATGTCGGCGCAGGCCTCGTTCTCCGAGAGCTACACCGGCAGGCTCCTCCCGCCGGGCGCCTACCTGCAGGTCAATCCGCAGCTACCTGCCCCGATGGCACTCGACGACTTCGGCAACGCCGTGCAGATCCTGCCGGCGCTGGCCGAACGGCACTACGAGCACCATCGGGAGCAGATATTGGCGTTTGTGGAGCACTAGTGTCCTGCGCCGGAAATCCGTGAGAGATATCGGCTGAGTGAGGTGAGGATTTCCTCGGCGGTTTTCTTCCATACGAACGGTTTGGGGTCGGCGTTCCACAGTTTCGCCCACTGCCGGATGTCTTTTTCCAGGGCTTGGACGTTCTTGTAGACGCCGCGCTGGAGCAGATCGGTTGTCA
>JBIOYB010000553.1:0-46889 GCA_044869915.1 Allorhizocola sp. | reverse complement strand
GGCGGCCGCGACACCGATCAGGGACAGATAGGCCGCGACGCTTGTCCCTCCTGTTTGGACAGCGGTGATGATGGAGATCACCGCTCCGGCCACCTGGACCATGCCTTTGATGAAGTCGCCGAAGCTGACTTTGGCCTCATCGCGGAGATGATCGCTGATCAGTTTGCTCAGTTCCGCTCGCGCCTGGGCAAGCTTGTTGCGTGCCTGCTGCAGCATCAGGGCGGACTGGCTGAGTTCGCTGATCGCCAGCTCGTAGTCCTTCTGCGCGGCCAAGGCCATCCCGGCGGCATGCGCCCGCAGCGCCGCGGCCAGGTGGCTCTTGTCGGCGGTGTTGTTGACGTCGAGCATCAGCCGCAGCGTGTCCTGGAACAGGGTGTCCCTGCGGCCCTGGTACGCGGTGATGAAATCCTCGAAGAAACTGAAATCCGGCCGCAGATCGTGCTGATAGCTCAGGCCGATCGGGGTCAGCGCGTTGTCCAGATAACCCAGCAGCGTCCGGGCACGGCTCGCGGTGAACTTGGCCGGAGCGGCCAGCGCGAAAAGCGTCAGAGCCGAGTCAAACTCGCTGCGGGCCTGCTGTTTCACCGGCGGCACCGTGGGCGGATCGGTCGGCACGAACGTCCGGAAGACATACTCGCCGACCCGGGTGCGATAGTCGCCCCACTGCTCGGCGACCGGCGCGCCGAGCGTGGACGCCGCCTGCGTCCACCAATCGCCGACGCTGACCACGTTGTCGCTGACGACACCCGCGACACCGGGCACACCGTTCGGCCGGCAAAGCCCGGCCGGCCCGGCTTTCCCGGCTTGCACCCGGGGCCTGCGCCACCGCCTCCGGCGCCGCCCGGTCCCCCCGGGCCTCCCTGCCCGGGCTGGCCCGGCAAGGTGTAAAACAGCATGGTCCCAGGACTGTCCACTGTGTACACCGTGATGGCCCCGCCGTTGCCGCCGTTTTCGCCCGGACCCCCGTTGCCACCCCTGCCGCCGTTGCCGCCCGCGCTGACACACACCGGCTTGCCATCGATGATCTCGATCTCGCCGGGCTCGCCCGGTTCGCCCGGCTCCCCCTGGTCGCCGTGTGCGCCGTTGCGCCCGTTCGCGATGAGGACAGCCCAGTCGATCCTCCTGGCCAGCAACGTGATCGGCGCGGCTGAGGCCCCGGACATGACGGGATCGGTCGTGTCGACCGTGCCCCCGCGGCCGTTGTATCTGTCCGCCGCGATCACCAGCGGGTAACCCGCCAGCTTGAGCTGATAGCCCGGCGCGTGCACGATCTCCCGGGCCAGCAGGCACAGGGTCGTGCCCTGGGCGACGCTCAGCCGCGTGAGCTCGCCGCGCAACTCCTGCTCCCACGCCAAGTTAATCTCAATTCGATCCCGTACCCACGGAAACTTTTCCCGTGTTGACCACCGCCAGCAGGTTCGCGGCAAATGCGGGCTGCCGCGTGAGGTCCGGCCCGGTGAGCGCAGCCAGGATGCCGAGACCGCCGAGGGTGATCAGCCCGCGGCGAGAAATCTCCAACTCCATCTTTGTCTCCCTCAATCAATTCCGGCAGTCGGGGTGGCGGCACCCGTCAGCGCGGCCGTCGCGGCGGGGCGACCAGTGTGTCCCACCAAGTAGCCTCGGCTCCAGAATCGGCGTCCGTCGCTATGGACGGCTGGCACTTCGCCGGCAACTACGTGAGCCGAGCGGCTTGCCAATCGGAGGGCAGGCAGGCGGTGGACGGCGGCTACGCCGAGGACTGGATCTGCGAGTACTACACAAACCATTGGGAACTGCGCCTCTGGTACTGACAAGGTGATTGCGGCCTGAGCGCCGTCCGTCGAGTGGGGCTGCTGCCGGGGTCCGGTGGCGGCCCAACTCCCTCGGCCCGGCCGCGTCGGGGTGCCGGGCCCCGATGGTACTTGCGTCGATCTGGGAGCTGACCGCCGGCGATCGGCGAACCTTACGCGTTCCATACCCGGGCGTCGTGATACTGCTTGGATGCGCGTGCTTCTCGACGTCGCCGGCCCATGCGGCTGACCGCCCGGGCCAGGCTGACACTCCTGCTCACCGCCCTCGTCCTGGCCGCCGGTGCGGCCCTGACCGCGCTGACCTACCTGCTGATGCGGGAAAATCTGCGGCATCGCGCGTTCTTCACCCAACTGGTGCCGACCGGGTCTTCGGCGCCGGATGCGCCGTCGCAGGACGCGCTGCGCGACCTGGCCGACCGGATGGCGGCCGACACCCTATCCGCGCTGCTTACCCAGGCGGGGGTGGCGCTGGTCGCGGTGACCGCGCTCGCCGCCGTCCTGGGCTGGCTGGTGGCGGGGCGGGTGCTGCGGCCGATCCGCGCGATCTCGACCACCGCGCGGCGGCTGTCCGCCGAAAACCTCACCGAGCGGGTCCCGGTCACCGCACCTGCGGACGAGTTATCCGCGTTGGCGAGCACCGTCAACGGGATGCTGGATCGGATCCAGCTCGGCGTCGCCGAGCGGGACCGGATCCTGGACAGCCAGCGACTGTTCACCGCCAACGCCGCCCATGAACTGCGCACGCCGCTGACCACCACACGCACCGCGATCGACGTCACCCTGGACGGAAACCCCGACCGCGCCGAGCTGCTCGCGATGGCCGACGACGTACGTGGCGGCGTCGAGCACATGCAACGCGTCCTGGACGGGTTGCTGCTGCTCGCCCGCAGCCAGGCCGGGATCGGCGCGCGTGGACCGGTCGACCTGGCGGGCATCGCGGCCGCGACACTCGACGCCGCCCGGCAACGGGCGCGCGATCTCGCCGTGCACACGGATCTGCGGCCGGCGCCGGTCCGCGGCGAGTCGGTCCTGCTGGAACGCATGATCGACAACCTGGTCGACAACGCGATCCGCTACAACCGGCCGGACGGGCACCTCGCGATCTCCACCGGAACGGCGGACGGGCGAGCCGTCCTGCGGATCTCCAACAGCGGCAAGGACATCCGGCCCGACGAGGCGCAGACGCTGCTGGAACCGTTTGTGCATGGGCAAGGGGCCCGCGTTCGCACCGATGGCCTCGGGCTGGGACTGTCCATCGTGCGCGCGGTCGCGCTCGCTCACCGAGGACGGATCGCGGTCACCGCCCGGCCCGGCGGCGGCCTCGACATCACCGTCGAACTCCCGGCACACCCGGCGGCAGCGGCGGATCGGCGGGCGTGACCCGCATCCGGCGTCTCATCTCCGCCTGCGGCACTTTGCGCTATGCGGCCGGGAACTCTTTGAGGTAGGCCGAATAGATCATGCGGTCATCGGCGGAAAACGCGGACTCATCGAGTATTTCGAACGCCCAATCCTTCCGCACGACATTCTGCCTGATGTAGATCTCGCTGTCGGTGTTCGACCAGGTCCCGGCCTGCTCAAAATTGCCGGTTTGCTGGATATGGAATGTGTTGTCGTTGGTGTTCCACGCCTCTAGGGTCATGGCGTCGTAACTTTCGTAGAGCTTGCAGGCGCCCGTCGTGTTTCTCCAGTTGAAATACATCTGCGTGCTGCCCAACATGGTGCGCAGCACGCACCTGCCCTGTGAGTCCTTCTGGATGATCCAGCGCACGGCCTCACCAGTCGTGCGCGCCGAGGCGTAAAGCCATTTTGGTGTGTCGTCGGCCCTGGCGTACATGGACCAGGCGGTGTTGAGCAGGAAGCCGGTGAACTGCCTGCCTGTGTTGTAGTCCTGCCTGGTCAGTCTCCTCTGCGGGAGCGTGAAGTGGAGGCTGGCCAACTCCAGATCGATATTCAGATCGGGTTTCTCGTGAGAGTCCCTGGCGGTCCTGGCCCGGTCTAGAATGCTTTCACGGGTTGCGGGCATTGTTTGTTCCATCGTTGGTGTCCCCCTGCTCATCAGACGACGTGACGCCACGCGCGACAGCGGTTGGGGATCGAGGCATTCAAAGGAAACCATCCCCAACCGCTCCACGTTCGTGATCCACCTCTACTATGTCCGAGCACTCCGCACCGCGATGGCGAATCCAACAATCTGCATTAGCGCCTCGGCGCCGGCCACACCGAGGAACCCAAGTCACCGTGTCTCCAGCGGCCGCGCCCGCCTCAGCCTGAAGGGCGACGCAGGACAGTGCCACGCAGGACAGTGCCACGCAGGACAGTGCCACGCACGACCATGGCACCGAGTTTGTCGATCGCCCCCCACGGCGAGGTCCACCTCTTCAAAGCCCGAGCGGCTCCCGAAATGTATGCGGCCCTAGGCCGGCGGCGGGTCGGTTTGTGGTCGCCGGCCATCGCCAGTGAGTGCTGCGAGCACGCCGGTGACTTCCAGGACTTTGCGCACCAGTCCGCCGGCGCCGGTCACCGAAAAGTCGATGCCGGCCGCGATAGCCGCATCGCGGCCCTTGACCAGCACGCGGATCCCGGTGGAGTCCAAGAACGACGTCGGGGAGAGATCAACGACGACCTTGCCGACGCCATCCCGATCGGCCGTCTTGATCGCCGATTGCAGGCTTTCGAGCAGCGAATCGTGAACCGCAAGGTCGACCTCGCCCGAGACGGCCACTACTATCGCACCGGACACGTCCGCACATATGTCGATGTGTGCGCCGTTCACCTCAGCCATCCTCGCCGTCCGGGGCTACCGGAGCCAAACCGGTGGCCGCAGCAACCTTGTCAACATCCTGAGACCCATATGCGGTGCGCACGCCGGAGACCGACATGCCGGCCGCGCTGGCCAGCTCACCGAATGTGTAAGGGTGCGGATAGACGAACCGCCGCGCATACGCGAGCAGCAGACGGATCTCTTCCTCTGCCTTCATCCGGCGGGCGTGCGCATCAGCCAATGCCGCCAGCACCGGATCACTGCTGGCCACGTCGGACTTGTCCACCACCGTGGCCAGAATCGTTGCCACATCGGTCTTCACTCGCCGGGTACTCACCCCGCGATTCTCACATCAACCGACGACGATCGCAAGTAACGACGATATTCGCTATATTCTGCGATGAGCGCACGACCAGGCGGGCACCAAACAGCCCAGCGCGGATCGCACGGATGGCCAATGTGTACGCAAAAAGCCGGGCGGCAAGAAACGGGGTTTGCCCCAAACGGCGGATGGCCCGGCTGTGCAGGCGTTTCAGGGCAGGCGGAAGACGACCCGGATGCGCAGGGGCCGAGACTGAACCTGCATGTCGTCGCTGAGGTGCGCGCTCAACGGCAGGCCATACCCGCCGGAGGCCGTCGGCTGCGAAGGCATGACCGGCGGTGCGCCGGCCAGCTCGGCGGGCAGGCTACCGCTGTCGGACACCTCAGCGATCACGCTGCGGTCGGCTATCCACAACCGCAACTGCCCGGAACCCGCCGTGTGGCGAAGCGTGTTTGTCGCCAGCTCACTGACAGCGATCGCGAGGTGCCCGGCGCGCAGCGCCGTCATGCCGTTACCGATCGCGAACGTCTCCGCCATGCGCCGCAACTGTTGCAGCTCGTCGGCACGGCCGTAGGTGATGACCACTTCACCGGACACAGCGTCACCCGACGGCGGACTTGGCGCTACTGAACTCATCTGCCAGGCGTCTCCTGCACCCCTATATCCTGCCAGCCGGCGCACCCAAGGGGTCCGGTGCATAGCGCTGTATTTCCCCGGCAAACGAGGCTCAACCATTCCCGGGCGATCGATACGGACGCGCGACGCGCGACGCCTGGGAAACCGCTGGAAAAAGCACATGGCCAGCTCACATGATGTCCACAGCCAACCGTAAGTTTCGGCGGCCACACTATGGGTAACACGCAGTGCCCAGCACCGGCACGCGGGACGCGGCGAAGGGATCAGCCATGGCTATCACCGACTACGACGCACCACGCAACACCACAGAACAAGTGCAGCCAGAAAGCCTGGAGCTGCTGAAGGAACGGCGTGTCGCCAACGTCGGCGACGACCTCGATCCCGAGGCAAGTGACGAGTTCGAACTGCCCGGCTTCGACATCCTCGACGAGGACCTCACCGCCCCGGTCATCCCCATCCGCAGCGACGAATTCCGGTGCAGTTCCTGCTTCCTCGTCCTGCACCGCACGCTGCACGCGAGCACCCGCACCACCGGCGAGGTCTGCCGCGACTGTGCCTGAGGCCCGGCCGGCGGTGGTCCCGCCGCAACCGCTCCGGGTGGATCGTGGCCGCTTTCAGGCTCCGTCGATCCGGACCAACGTCTTGCCGGTGTTGTCCCCGCGAAGCAATCCGGCGAGTGCTGCCGGCGCCTGTGCCAGCCCGTCAACGACGGTTTCGCGATAGCGGAGCCGGCCGTCGCGGATCGAGGCGCCGAGCTCCTGTGCCATCTCGGGCAAGAGGTGGGTGAGCCCGCTGGCGCGGAAGCCGCGGATCGTCAGGTCCTTCGTCACCGCCAGCATGAGGTTGGCTGGGCCGCGCGGTGGCTGCTCGGCTTCGTACTCGGAAATCATCCCGCAGAGCGCGACCCGGCCCGATCGGCGCAGCGCACCGAGAGCGGCCTCGAGATGGTCGCCGCCGACGTTGTCGAAGTACACGTCGATCCCGTCCGGCGCCGCTTCCGCGAGCAGGTCCGCGACGGGGCCGGTGCGGTAGTCGAAAGCGGCGTCCAGGCCGAGATCCCGCAGGAGATAGCGCACCTTTTCGGCGGAGCCGGCGCTGCCGACGACCTTGTGCCCGCGGAGCTTCGCGATCTGAGCGGCGATGCTGCCGACCGCGCCGGCCGCGGCGGAGATCCACACGACGTCGCCCTCGCGCAGGCCGGCGACGTGCAGCAGGCCGGCATACGCGGTGAGTCCGTTGGCGCCGAGCACGCCGAGGTAGGCCTGGGGCGGTGCGGCATCGATGTCGAGCTTGCGCAGCGTGCCGATCCCGCCGAGCGCCGCCTGCCCCGCGTCGACGACCGCGTAGTCTCGCCAGCCCGCGGCGTGCCACACCGTGTCGCCTTCGGCGAACCCGTCGGCGCGGGACTCGACGACCTGCCCGACGGTCATCACGCCGTCCATCGGCCGGCCGAGCGGGAAGGCCGGAAAGTAACCCGGTGGCGCCTTTTCCCGCAGGCGCAGCCGCAGCGCCGCGTCCACCGAGGTCCAGGTGTTTCGGACCAGCACCTCGCCCGGCCGGGGCGCCGGCACTTCGACCTCGACGACCTGGAAGTCCAACGGCCGCAAGGCTTCGCGGGGATAGGTGACCGGCCGGATCTCACGGCCGGTCAATCGCCGCGCCCGGCTCACTGAGCCGTCCAGCCGCCGTCGACATACAGCTCGCTGCCGGTCATATACGTCGATTCGTCCCCGGCCAGGAACGCGATCGCGGAGGCCACCTCTTCGGGCCGCCCCAGCCGTCGCATCGGCGTCCCGTCCACCATGGCCTTTTCGCGGGGCGTGCCGCTGGTGCGCTCGATGAGCGTGCCGGTGGCGATGAAGCCGGGGTGGACCGAGTTGACCCGCACGCCGCGCTGTGCCCAGTGCAGCGCCGCGTTTTTGGTCATCACGCGGACCGCGCCCTTGGCCGCGTGGTAGGAGAAGCTTGATCCGAAGCCGCCGACGGTACCGAAAATGGAGCAGACGTTGACAATCGAGCCGCCGCCCGCGGCCTCGATCGCCGGACCGGTGTGCTTCATGCCCAGCCAGACACCGCGCTGCGTCACCGCCACCACCTGCTCCCAGGTTTGCAGGGTCTCCGACTCGACCGTGGTGAAGTGGCCGATGCCGGCGTTGTTGACCAGCACGTTGAGCTCGCCGAGTGCGCCGGTGACGTCTTGCACCACCCGATGCCAGGCCTCCTCGTCGGCGACGTCCAGCGCGTGCGGCTCGGCTGTCGCGCCCAGCTCGCGCAGCTCCTTGGCCAACGCCTCGCACCGGTCCAGGTCCACGTCGGTGACCACGACCGCCGCACCCTCAGCGGCCAGCCGGCGCACGGTGGCCGCGCCGATGCCACCGGTCGCACCGGTCACCAGTGCGATCTTGCCGTTCAGTCGCATTATTAACCATTTCCTTGTGTACCAACGGGTTCCGCCGTGAACAGTTCGGCTTCTTCTCCCGTCACGGCGATCCGGCGGCCGCGCATGGCGCCGACGTGCGCGACGGCGGCGGCCCATTGCGGGCTCTCCAACGCGCGGGTGAGGTCGGCCGCGGAGTCAAAGCTGAGCATCGACAGGCCGTCCCAGCCGTCGGACCGTGGGTCCAGGGCGTTGTCGATGGCGACGTGACGCCAACGCCGCAGCCCCGGCAGCACACGGGTGAGGTCGGCGTGCTCACCGCGCCACCAGGTGATGAACTGCTCATGGCTCCACTCCGGCGGTCGGGCCGCGAGCACGACAAGGTTGTACACGGTGGTCACCCTTCGCTGGAGCCGTCGCTTGGCGGGAAGGCCACGCCCGGCGACCTGCCGATGATCAGACGGCGCACCTTGCCGGCGCCGTCGAGCCGCGCGGAGGCGACGAAACTGGCCTCCCATCGGCCGAGGCGGATCACCTCGCCGAGCGCGAATTCCGTGTCGCCGGCGCCACCGGCGCTGAGCAACCGGTGCACCCGCGTGCCCTTTTCCCGCTGTGCCAGGTAGTCCTGCATGGCGGCACGGCCGCCGGAAAAGTCGCGAGCCGTGGCGGTGTCGCCCGTCGAGAAGACGACCGAGAACTGGAAATCATCGGCGAGCAGATCGAGGATGCCGTCCGGAGCGTCGCCGTCCATGATCTCGAACCACCGGGCCAGTAGCGGCGCGGTCGTGGTGTCCACGTCTTCTCCCTCCGGGATGCCTCCTGAATTGAATTCAGTCTAGGTCAACCGAAGGAAGATCCGCCAGGTCCTAGTTTTCCACCATGCGCAGCGCGCAGCCGACGTAGAAGTCGCGCACCGCGTTGAGGGTCAGCCGCCCACCCCAGCGATACCACCGCCACACGCTGACCAACAGACCCAGCACCGCCTGGGCGAGCGTGTGCGGGTCGCGCTTGGGGAAGTCACCGGCCGCCATGCCCCGCTCGAGCAGCTCGGTCCACGAGGTCTCGATGTCGTGGACCAGGGCGCGGGCCGCCTGGCGCGCCTCCTCCTCGCGCTTGGACGCGCGGGTGCCCTCCAGCAGGCCGATGTGATTTTGCAGGATCCGCATCTGCAGCACTTCGCGCTCGGTCACGTCGAAGGCACCGGCCAGCGCCGCCGGCAGCCCCTTGGCGGGACTGACACCCGAGGTCGCCTCCAGGAAGCGCTCGTGTGAGCGGTTCAACTCGATCTGCATGATGGTCAGCAGGCAGTGCGCCTTCGACTCGAAATAGTGGTACAGCGCCGTCTGGCCGATCCCCACCCGGTCCGCGACGGTGGACCACTTCGTCGCCTCGTAGCCGAACTCGCCGAAGCAATCCACGGCGGCGTCCAGGATCGCGGCACGCTTGGAGCGCGGCCCCGCATCTATGTCCACCACATTCCTACCGGCCACAGTGCCTCCTTTTGGGCGCAGATCCTACCATATCGAACTGAGGTAGGTTCACTCTTGTGGCACAGTATCGAGCGTTCCGCGCCAGGCGAGCGAGCCACCGTCGATCAGCCACACCGCCCCGTTGACATATGCCGCCTCCTCGCCGGCCAGAAAGCAGACGAGGTTGGCCACGTCATCGGGCCGGCCGATGCGGGCGACGAGCTGGGTGCGGGTCAGCGTCCGCAATCGGGCCTCGCGGTCCTCCCCCGCGTCCAGATAGTCGGAGATCATGCGGGTCTCGGTCGCGCTCGGGCAGTAGCAGTTGACCCGGATCCCGTATCCGGCCAGCTCCACCGCCAGGTTTTTGGTCAGCAGCGCGATGCCACCCTTGCTGGGGCCGTATGCCAGGCTCGACACGCCTCCGACCCAGGACCCGGTGGACCCGGCGTTGATGATCGAGGGACCGCGGCGACTCCGCTTCAGGTATGGCACGGCGAACTTCGCGCACAGCCAGGGCCCTCGGAGGTTGACCGCGATCACCCGGTCCCACGCCTCCAGCGGCATATCCTCGATCGACAGCGGCACCCCCAGCATGGTCTCGTGGATGCCGGCGTTGTTGTGCAGGACGTCGATCCCGCCATACGCCGCGTCCGCCGCCGACATCAGTTCTTTTACCTGGTCGACATCGGTAACATCGCAGTGCGCGTAAATGGCACTGCCGCCGGCGGCGGCGATCTGCGCGACGGTTGCCGCGCCCGCGACATCGTCGATGTCGGCCACGACGACGTTGGCCCCGCGGGCCGCCGCCATCCGGGCGGTGGCAGCACCGATGCCCTGGGCCGCACCGGTTATCACGAAGGTCATGCCCTCAAGTCGCGTGTCCATGCCCACCCTTGCCAAAACCGAGTTCAGTTTGGTAACTTCCTCGAAATCTTAGCCAGCCGGCCACCATCCAGCAAGAAGTCCATTCGAAGTGCGCTTCAGGGGACGTCGGTTCGGCTGGGGCCCGGTTCACTTAGGGAGCCGAGTATGGGAGCAATTCCGCGACGGCGCGGGGCCTTGCCCCTCGTCCTGCTGTTAATAACCACCCTGACGGTCGCCGCGTGCGGCGGCTCGGGCACCGAAGCCCCGCAGGTCGTTTCCGCGTCGGCAGGCACCGATGAGCTGGTCGCCGCCGCGAAAAAGGAAGGCAAGATCACCATCTACTCCTCCCAGGGGCTCGACGCCCTGAACAAGCTCGCGGCCGCGTTCGAGGCCGAGTATCCCGGGATCGACGTGGAGACGGTCCGGGGCGTGGACGGCGACCTCGGCGTCAAGGTCGAGACCGAGTTCCAGACCGGCAAGGGCATAGCCGACATGTTCGTCAGCGCCAGCCTGCCCTGGGTGCAGACGCAGGCCAAGGCCAACCGTTTCCTGGCGCCGGCCGGGCCGGAACTGACCGGCAAGGGCACCTACGACGCGAAGCAGTACGTCCACGAGGGCAACTACTTCGAGACCAACTCCGCGGTGCTCACGTTCGGCTGGAACACCAAACTTTACCCCGCCGGGCTCACCGACTACACCGGCCTGCTCGACCCCGCGCTCGGCGGCGGCAAGATCGGTGTGGTCGAGCCGACCGCGGCCTCGATCGTCGACTTCTACCTCTGGCTGGAGGAGAACTACGGCGCCGATTTCGTGACCAAACTGGCCGCGCAGAAGCCGCGCATCTATCCCAGCTCGCTGCCCATGGGTGAGGCGCTGGCCTCCGGCGAGATCGCCGCGGGCAGCTTCGTGGCACCGATCGCGCTCGTGCCCGCCAAGGCCAAGGGCGCGCCGATCGATTTCAAGATGGCGCCAAAGGGTGCGTGGGGCGCCCGGTACTACGGCATGATCCTCAAGAGCGGCCAGCACCCCAACGCCGCACAGCTCTTCGCGAACTACATGGTCACCCCCAAGGGGCAGGAGCTGATCACACCATCGGCCGGTTCCGTGCAGCCCAACGTCCCCGGCACACTGATCACCAATGACAAGGTGCGGGTGCAGGATCCGGCGAAGCTGACGCCGGAGGCCGTTGCCGCGTACCAAAAGAAATGGAAATCCCTCTTCCGGTAGAACCCATGAGGGGTGGGCGCCGTGCGGTGCCCGCCCCACTCCAGCCGATGTTAGGAAACCCATGTCCCACGTGCGCATCGAGGGTCTGACGAAGAGGTTCGCGGGCAAGCCGCCAGCTGTGGCGGTGGACGACCTGTCACTGGAGATCGAGCGTGGCGAGTTCGTCGTCCTGCTCGGGCCGAGCGGTTGCGGCAAGACCACGACGCTGCGCTGCCTGGCCGGCCTGGAGACGCCCGACGAGGGGCGCATCTCGCTGGGCGATCAGAGCGTGCTCGACATCCGGGCGAAGGTCAACCTTCCGCCGAACAAGCGCCGGATCGGCATGGTCTTCCAGTCGTACGCGCTGTGGCCGCACATGACGGTACGCAAGAATATCGGTTATCCCTTGCGTGCCAGGCGGATCGGGCGCGAGCGGTCCCGGGAGTGGATCGAGGAGACCGCCAAGCTGGTGGAGTGCGATGCCCTGCTCGACCGATACCCGGCCCAGCTCAGCGGCGGCCAGCAGCAACGGATCGCGCTCGCCCGCGGCATTGTCGCCCGCCCCGATCTGGTGCTCTTCGACGAGCCGATGAGCAACCTCGATGCGCGCCTGCGCGACCAGGTGCGCGCCCAGCTGCACGAGTTGCACGGCCGGCTCGGCTTCACCGCCGTGTTCGTCACGCACGACCAGAGCGAGGCGCTCGCCCTCGGTGACCGTCTCGCGATCATGCGGGCGGGCCGGATCGAGCAGCTCGACACGCCGGAACGGGTCTACGAGGCGCCGGCCACCGAATACGTCGCCGGGTTCATCGGCATGTCCAACCGGCTCCCGCTGGTGCGGCAGGGCAACACCGGCTGGGCGATCGGGGAAGTGGCGGTGACCGGTGAGCCCCGGGTGCCCCGCGCCCATGACCAGGTGGCGGTCCGGCTGCGCCCGGACGACCTGCAGCTCGCCCCCGGCGGGCAGCAGCCCCCGGCGGGCACCATTGCCGTTGCGGCACAGGTGGTCGACGCCCAGTTCGGCGGGCGCCACATGGACGTGGTGGTCACGGTCGCCGGCAACCGGTTGCACGCCCGGACACCGCTTGCCGACAGCCCGTGGGCCAGGCACCTCACGCCGGGGCAGGCCATGACCGCCTGGTTCGCCGAGCAGACCGCGATCTACTACGGCGCCGACAACGCGCGCATCGGCGGGCACGCCTCCACAGTGGCCGTGGGAGCGTGAGACCCATGGCCACACTGGCCCGTGCCCGGCGCCTGCTCCCCCACATCGGCGTGCTCGCGTTCCTGGCGGTGATCGGCTACCTCGTCCTCGCGCCCCTGGCCGGGCTGCAGCTTCTGGCCTTCGAGGAGGACGGGCGTGGCTACGAGGCCGCGTTCAGCAGCCCGGAGATGGCCGAGACACTGCGCACGACCATCGGTTTGGCGCTCGGGTCGCTGGCCATCGCGATGGTGCTCGGCACGCTGCTCGCCTGGGCCGCCACCCGCCTGCCCCCGCGCCTTGGCTTCCTGCGCGCGCTGCCCATCATGCCGATCGTGGTCCCGGCTGTCGCCGCGGTGACCGGGTGGGCGTTCCTGTTCTCGCCCCGCCCCGGCTACCTCAACGCGCTGCTGCGCCACCTGCCCTGGTGGAACCACCTGGAAGAGGGTCCGGTCGACATCTACTCGCTGCCGTGGATCGTCATCATCACGGGCTTCGGCCTGACCGCATTCGTCTACCTGTTCGTGAGCGCGGGCTTCGCCAACATCAATTCCGAGCTGATCGAGGCCGCACAGGTCAGCGGGTCGTCGGCGGTCGGGGTGTTCTTCCGGGTGATCCTGCCGCTGCTGCGCCCGGTCCTGGTGTACGGCGGCTTCGTCGCTCTGCTGCTCGGGCTGGGCCAGTTCACCGGGCCGCTGCTGCTCGGCCGCACCAACGGCATCAACGTGCTCACCACCGACATGTACGTCGCCATCGCACAGAGCCCCATCGACTACGGCCAGGCGGCCGCGATCGGCTCGCCCCTGCTGCTGTTCGGCATCGCCGTGGTCGTCTTTCAGAAGGCCATCCTGGGCGACCACAGCCGCTTCGTGACGCACGGCGGCAAGGCGTTCCGGGCGCCGAGCCGTCCGTCGCGGGTCGCGGCCGCCGGCATCGTGCTCTACAGCCTGATCGCGCTGGTGCTGCCGCTGGGCGCGCTCGCGATCGTCTCGCTGTCCTCCTTCTGGAGCGGCACGATCGACGTGGGTGGCTTCACGCTGAACAACTTCCGTGAGGTGTTCGAGCAGTCGGGCATCACCGACGCGATCGTCAACAGCCTCACCATCTCGATCATCTCCGTCGCCATCGCGCTGCCGACCGGTTTCGTCGCCGCCTCGCTGCTGCTCAAGGGGCGCCGGTTCCGGATCGTGCGGGCGGCGATCGATTTCATCGTCGCGATGCCGCTCGGCATTCCCGCTGTGGTGTTCGGGGCGGGCTTCCTGCTGACCTACAGCCGCGAACCGTTTATCTTGTACGGCACGCGCGAGGTGATCGTTCTCGTGTACGTGACGCTGATGCTGCCGTTCACCACCCGCATGCAACTGTCCGGAATGGTGGCGCTCGGCGACACCTACGTGGAGGCGTCGCGGACCAGCGGGGCGGGCCCGATACGGACCAACACCGAGATCGTGCTGCCGTTGCTGCGCCCCACCATCGCCGGGGCTGCGGCGCTCATGTTCGTGCTGCTCACCCACGAGTTCACCGCGTCGCTGCTGGTCCGGGCGCCCACCACCCAGGTCATGGGCACGATCCTGTTCGACTACTGGAACAACGGCTCGTACCCGCTGGTCGCGGCGATCGCTCTGATCATGACGCTGGTGACGGCGACCGGCGTCTTCGTGGCGATGTCGGTCGCGGGTTCGGACATCTTCGACAAACTCTGAAGGGTGATCCATGGACGTCGATCTGCTGGTGGTCGGTGGTGGGATGGCCGGGCTCACGGCGGCGGCAGCGGCGGCCACCGCCGGCGCCCGAGTCCTCGTCGTGGAGAAGGGCGAACACCTTGGCGGATCGGCGATCTATGCGGGATACGCGTGGACCGCGCCGTCCGTGGAGGTGCTCCGGGAGGTCAATCCGCTCGGTGATCCGGAGCTGGGCGCGAGGCTGGTGGAGGGTTTCCCCGCCGGTATCGACTGGATCCGCTCGCTCGGCGTCGAATGCCATCCGCCGGTGCCGATCCTGCGCTACGGCCGCGGCCACCAGTTCGACACGAGCCACTACATCGCGTGCTGCGAGCAGCGCATCAAGGAGCGCGCAGGGGTGGTGCTGACGCGGACCCGGGTGGAGTCGTTGCGGATGAACGGCAACGCGGTCACCGGAGCCCTGTTGCGCCTGCCGGACGGATCGCCGCGCGAGGTCGAGGCCCGCTGGACGCTGCTGTCCAGCGGCGGGTACCAGGGCGACCCGGACCTGCGGGCCGAGCTGATCCACCCGCAGGCACGCGACATGCAGCTGCGCGGCAACGCTTGGAGCACGGGCGACGGACAAAGCCTGGGCCGATCGGCCGGTGCGGCGTTCGGCCCCGAAGACGCGGGCTTCTACGGCCACCTGATCCCTTCGGGCGTCGCCTTGAGCGATCCGTCGCTCTACGTTGACCTCGCGCTGTACTACAGCGAGCACGCCCTGCTGTTCAACCTCGACGGTGAGCGTTTCATCGACGAGACGCTCGGCGACCATCTCACGACCATCGCCCTGGTGGCTCAGCCCGAAGCGCGCGGGCTGCTCATCGCCGACGCGGCCGCCCACCGTGACTGGATCACCCAGTCCTATGTGGAGGGTGCGCCCGCGCTGGACAAGTTCGCGCTGGCCAGCCGGCGCGGGGCCAGGTGCGGGATCGCGCACAGTCTCGATGAGCTCGACGAGGTACCACCTGAATGGGGTTATCCCGGTCCGAAGATCAGAGCCGGCATCGAACGGCTCAACGGGGCCTTGGACCGGTCCGAGGAGACCACCCCGGGCCGCCGGCACGATCGCCGGCCGGTGTGCGAGCCGCCGTTCTACATCCTCGAAGCCGCGCCGGCCATCACCTTCACGTTCGGCGGTCTCCTGATCGATCGTGACGCGCGGGTCCGGGCGGTCGACGGCGGCCTCGTGCCCGGTCTTCTGGCCGCGGGCGCCGATGCCGGTGGCCTCTACCACGGCGCATACGCGGGCGGCTTGGCGGCGGCGATCGTCTTCGGCCTCGCCGCCGCGCGCACCGCGACCCGGTAAACCGGGGCCGGGCTCGGCTCGGTGACGCCGGCCAGCATCCCCGTGAAGCCAGCGCCGGTGGCCGCCGGTGCGTTATCCCGGATATTGCGCCGGCTGTCGCGCGGGTCACGACGTTATCCCGGATATTGCACCGACCGTCGCGCGAGTCACGACGTTATCCCGGATATTGCACTGCCGCCCGGAGACGAGACTGCACCACCGGCGCCCAGCGAGGCTGGGCCCGGTGGCTCACATGTTGCGGCGATACTGGCCGCCCACCTCAAACAGCGCCTCGGTGATCTGGCCCAGGGTGCAGACCCGGGAGACGTCCATCAGGGCGGCGAAAACGTTGTCGCCGTTGAGGGCCGCGTCCGTCAACCGGCGAAGTGCCTCGGGCGCCTGATCCCGGTGCCGCGCTTGAAAGTCCGCCAACCGTGCCAGCTGGGACAGCTTCTCGCTTTCCGTGGCGCGGGCCAGCTCGACCGGCCCGCCGTCCGCATCGTTTTCGGGGCCACCTTCCGGGGCACGGAAGGTGTTGACGCCGATGATGGGCAGCGTGCCGTCGTGCTTGCGCCGCTCGTAGAGCATCGACTCGTCCTGGATGCGCCCGCGCTGGTAGCCGGTCTCCATCGCGCCGAGCACGCCGCCGCGCTGCGAGATCCGTTCGAACTCCAGCAGCACCGCCTCCTCGACCAGATCGGTGAGCTCCTCGACGATGTGTGAGCCCTGGAGCGGGTTTTCGTTGGCGGCCAGTCCCCACTCCCGGTTGATGATCATCTGGATGGCGAGGGCGCGGCGCACCGAACTCTCCGTCGGCGTGGTGATCGCCTCGTCATAAGCGTTGGTGTGCAGGCTGTTGCAGTTGTCATAGATGGCGGTCAGCGCCTGCAGCGTGGTGCGGATGTCGTTGAAGCTCATCTCCTGCGCGTGCAGCGACCGCCCCGAGGTCTGCACGTGATACTTGAGCTTCTGCGAGCGTTCGTCGGCACGGTAACGGTCGCGCATCGCCACCGCCCAGATCCGCCGCGCCACCCGGCCGAGCACGGTGTATTCGGCGTCCATCCCGTTGGAAAAGAAAAACGACAGGTTCGGCGCGAAGTCGTCGACGGCCATGCCCCGGGCGAGGTAGGACTCGACGTAGGTAAATCCGTTGGCGAGGGTGAAGGCGAGCTGGCTGATCGGGTTTGCCCCGGCCTCGGCGATGTGGTAGCCGGAAATCGATACCGAGTAGAAGTTACGCACGCCCTGCTCGATGAACCACTCCTGGATGTCGGCCATCATGCGCAGCGCAAACTCCGTGGAGAAGATGCACGTGTTCTGGCCCTGATCTTCTTTAAGAATGTCAGCCTGTACCGTGCCGCGCACCGTGCGCAGGACCTGCGACCGGATCCGGGCGGCCTCGTCCGCGCCCGGTGGACGGCCATGCGCCTCGGCATACGAGTCAAGCTGCTGATCGACGGCGGTGTTGAGAAAGAATGCGAGGATGGTCGGGGCCGGACCGTTGATGGTCATGCTGACCGAGGTGGCGGGCGCGGTCAGGTCGAAGCCCCGGTAGAGGGCCTTCATGTCCTCGAGGGTGGCCACCGAGACACCGGAGGTGCCGACCTTGCCGTAGATGTCCGGCCGCGTCGCGGGATCCCGGCCGTAGAGCGTCACCGAATCGAAGGCGGTGGACAGCCGCGTCGCCAGCGAGTCCGCCGACAGCAGGTGAAACCGCCGGTTGGTGCGGAACGGATCCCCCTCGCCGGCAAACATCCGCGCCGGGTCCTCACCGTCCCGCTTGAACGCGAAAACCCCGGCCGTGTAGGGAAACCGGCCGGGCAGGTTTTCCGCGCGCAGGAAGCGCACCAGCCCACCGGGCTCGGTGTCGCGGGGCAGCGCGACCCGCGGGATCCGGTTGCCGGAAAGGGTTTCCCGCCACAGCGCGGTGCGTAGCTCGCTGTCTCGCACCCGGACCACAAGCTCGTCGGCCCGGTAGGACTCCACAGTGGACGGCCACTGCTCCAGCGCTCCGGCGGTTTCCGGTGAGACTGCGAGCTCTGCGTCGGCCAGCAGCCGGTCCAGCGCGTCGGTCGGCGTGCCGAGCCCGGCGAGCTCGTTTCTCGTGTGGCTCAGGCGGTCGCGGCGGCGCACCGCGTCGACCTGCTCGCGGGTGCGCCGGTGGTAGCCGCGCACGGTGTGCGCGATGTCGGCGAGATAGCCCGACCGCGAGGGCGGGATGATGACCGACGTGCCGGTCGACACCTTGCCGTGCACCCTGGCGAGCGCGCCCTCGCTCACGGCCAGGCCGTGTCCGGCCAGCAGCTCGCGCAAGTGCTGGTAGAGCGCGGTCACGCCGTCGTCGTTGAAGGTGGCCGCGCTCGTGCCGAACACCGGCATCTGGTCGGGCGTGGCACCAAACGCCTCCCGGTTGCGGATCAGTTGCCGGGCCACGTCGCGCCGGGCGTCCTCGGCGCCGCGCCGCTCAAACTTGTTGACCGCCACCGCATCCGCGTAGTCCAGCATGTCGATCTTTTCGAGTTGCGAGGCCGCGCCGAACTCGGGAGTCATGACATAGAGCGCGACGTCGGCGTGCGGCACGATCGCGGTGTCGCCCTGCCCGATGCCCGGGGTCTCGACGATCACGAGGTCGAACCCGGCCGCCTTGCACGCCAGCACGCAGTCGTCGAGTCCCTCGGGCACCTGGGCGCCTGCGGTCCTGGTGGCCAGCGAGCGGAAGAACACGCGATCGCCGTCGAGGCAGTTCATCCGGATCCGGTCGCCGAGCAGCGCCCCGCCGCCGCGCTGCCGGGTCGGGTCGATGGCGAGCACCGCGATGCGCAGCTTGTCGTGCTGGTCGAGCCGGAACCGCCGGATGAGCTCGTCGGTGAGCGACGACTTGCCGGAGCCGCCGGTGCCGGTGATGCCGAGCGTCGGCACCGTGCGCGCGGCGGCGGCCTCGGCCAGCCGCCGCCGGTCGTGCTCGCCCAATGCGTTGTGCTGCACCAGGGTCAGCGTCCGGGCCAGCGCGTCGGCGCCCCCGGCCGGCAGCGCGTCGAGCGGCGCCGGGCCGCGTTGCGCCGGATCCGTGTCGCATTCGGCGATCATGGTGTTGACCATGCGGGCGAGCCCGAGGCGCTGCCCGTCCTCGGGCGAGAAGATCCGCACACCGCGCCGGCGGAGCTCGGCGATCTCGTCGGGGACGATCACGCCGCCGCCCCCGCCGTAGACCTTCACATGGCCCGCGCCCTTCGCTTCGAGCAGTTCGACCAGGTAGGTGAAGTACTCGACATGCCCGCCCTGGTAGGCGCTGACGGCCACGCCCTGCACGTCTTCCTGCAGGGCCGCGGTGACGACCTCGTCGACCGACCGGTTGTGGCCCAGGTGAATCACTTCGGCACCCTGCGACTGGAGGATCCGGCGCATGATGTTGATCGACGCGTCATGGCCGTCGAAAAGGCTTGAGGCCGTGACGAAGCGGACCGGGTGGCGTGGTTGATGCAGAGCCGCGGACGTGTTCATGCTGGCCTCCGACTTCGCTGTACCCCTATACTGAACTGAGTTCAAGTCAAGAAAAGCATGCGGGAGCCGCTATGTCCATCCAGTTCGGGATCGACGACGAAATCGCTGACATCGCACGGCGGGCCGCCGAATTCGTCCGAACCGTCGTGCTACCCGAGGAGCAGGCGTGCGGCGGATCGGTCCACGACGGGCCGGAGCCGCTCAGACTCCGGCTCCAGCAGGCGGCCCGGGAGGCGGGAGTGTTCGCGCCCCACGCGGCTCGCCAATGGGGAGGCCTCGGGCTCGACCTGCGCGGGCAGGCCGTGGTCTTCGAAGCGGCGGGCTACTCGCTGCTGGGGCCGCTCGCGCTCAACTGCGCCGCACCCGACGAGGGAAACATGCACCTGCTTCAGGTAGTCGCCACGCCGCGGCAGCAGGAGCGCTACCTGCGCCCGCTGGCCGCCGGCGACATCCGGTCCTGCTTCGCCATGACCGAGCCCGCCCCGGGAGCAGGCTCAGACCCGCGCGCCCTGGCCACCACCGCGACCCGGATCCCCGGCGGCTGGCGCATCGACGGAAGCAAGTGGTTCATCAGCGGCGCCGACGGCGCCGCCTTCGCCATCTGCATGGCCCGCACGAGCGGCGTGGCCGGCGACGCCGGCGGAGCGACGATGTTCCTGGTCGACGCCGCCAACCCGGGCATGAAGCTCGTCCGCAACATCGAGACGCTCGACGAGGGCCTGTTCGCCGGGCACAGCGAGCTGGTCTTCGAGGCTTGCGAGGTACCGGATGAACAGGTTTTAGGAGAGGTCGACAAGGGTTTCGACTACGCACAGGTCCGGTTGGGACCCGCCCGGATGACGCACTGCATGCGCTGGCTCGGTGTCGCGCGCCGCGCACAGGACATCGCCCTGCGGCGCGCGGCGAGCCGGTCGGCGTTCGGCCGTCCGCTGGCCGAACTCGGCATGGTGCAACAGATGCTGGCCGACTCCGAGATCGACATCGAGGCCAGCCGGGCGCTGCTCTGGCGGGCGTGCTGGGAGCTCGACCAGGGCCGGCCGGCCGCGCAGCACACGTCGATCACCAAGACGTTCGTGTCCGAGGCGGTCAACCGGGTGGTCGACCGCGCCGTGCAGGTGTGCGGCGCGCTGGGCATCTCGGCGGATCTGCCGCTGTCGCGACTGCTGCGCGAGGTGCGCGCGTTCCGCATCTATGACGGGCCGTCGGAAACCCACCGGTGGGCGATCGCCCGGCGAGCCGTGCGGGCGGCGACCCGATGAGCGTCCGTGGGGTTGACGTGCCTGCCCTGCAACGATTTTTCGCCGAGCATGTGCCGCGATGCCAAGGCCCGCTCCGGTTGGAACTCATCGAGGGGGGCCGGTCCAATCTCACCTATCTGGTGACCGACGGGCACAGCCGGTGGGTGCTGCGCCGCCCGCCGCTGGGGACGCTGACGCCGACCGCGCACGACATGGGACGCGAATTCCGGGTCGTGGCGGCGCTGGGCGCGACCGGCGTCCCGGTGGCCGAGGCGGTGTCCTATTGCGCGGACGTCGACGTCATCGGCGTCCCGTTCACCATCATGTCTTATGTGGACGGTGCCGTGTTGCGTGACGGCGACGACGCCGCCGCGCTGCCGCCACAAGCCGCCGCGCGGTGCGCCCAGACGCTGGTCGACGAGCTGGTGCGGCTGCACGCGCTCGACCCCGCGCGGATAGGCCTCGGCGACTTCGGCCGGCCGGAAGGCTACCTGCAGCGCCAGATACGGCGCTGGCACGGCCAGTGGGGTCGCGTCGCGACCCGTGACCTGCCCGCGCTGGACGAGCTGCACGGCCGGCTCGCCCGCGCCGCACCAGCCGAAAGCGGGGCCTGCGTCGTGCACGGCGACTACCGGCTCGACAACGCGATCCTCGACCACGGCGACCCCGGCACCGTCCGCGCCATCGTCGACTGGGAGATGGCCACGCTCGGGGACCCGCTCGCCGATCTGGGCCTGCTGCTCGTCTACTGGGACCCCGCCTGCGAACCGGTCCTCGGGGTGCGCCACGCCCCCACCGCCAACGCCGGCTTCCCCTCCGGGCCCGAGCTTGCCCAGCGCTACAGCGCCCGCTCCGGCCGCGACATCTCGTCTCTGGCCTTCTACCAAGCGCTGGGCTATCTGAAGCTCGCCGTCATCGCCGAGGGCATCCACGCCCGCCACCTCGCCGGACAGACCGTCGGCGCGGGCTTCGACACCGTCGGCTCCGCCGTGCCCACGTTGCTGCGGGCGGGTCTCGACGTGCTCGCCTAGCAGTTGGCAAAAGCCAGGCCGCCGCCCAGCGGCTCCCGCGGGAGTCACCGGGCGGCGGTGGCTTATCGGGTCGGCAGGTGGAGTTGGTTTCTCCCATGCCTTTCGGAATTTTCTATGTCGCGGTGCAGGATCGGACCTGTGGCCGGGTGAAGTTGCCGTTGGCCAACGTGGTGACCCCAAACACGTTGCCGCTGCCGTTGGACCTCAACGTCACCAGATTCCTACTGACACTGGAGCTAGCGTTCCAAGCCGACGAAAACTGTTGCGGCGGCGTCAAAGCAATCACGACCGTCCAATTGGTCGCACCACTGACAGTCACCTCGGTGTTGAACCGGTCAGGCCACCTGGTCCCATCACGCAACGTCGCAGTACAACTCCCACCCGGCGGTGACGGACTCGCTGAAGGCGACGGCGAAGTGCTCGGCGAAGGAGTCGGACCGCCGCCGCCGCGGATGACATAGGTGGCCAGCGACCGGGCCGGCACCGTGGCGGTGAATGCCCCGCCGCTCACCCCGACCGCAGGTTGCGCGGCCATGCTGCTGGAGCTGTTGGTGACGTATGGCGTGGCGCTACCGGTGGTAACGCCGGTGTTCTGCAGGGAGTACGACACAGAGGTGGCGCTGCTGGCCACGTTGAGAGCGACCACCACGATCGAGCCGTCGCTGTTGCGATACGCGGACAGCCGCAGGTTGCCGTCCGAGGTGCTCGCGCCGATGCGGTTGGCGCCCGGGCGGATGAACCTGCTGTATCCGGCCATCGCCCACAGCCGCTTGGACGCACGGTAGTTGGCGCCGTTGGCCTGGATGAATCCGCGAGTGGCGCCGGTGGACACGCCGTACCAATACACGTATCCATTGACGTTGCCGCCGGTCATCGCGGTGTGGATGGCCTGCGCCACGGTGAAGCCGTCGTAACCGCTGCCGTCATCCCAGTTTTCGTTCCACGTCGTGCCGTCCGGTGACCATTCGGCCATCCACGTGTGGCGGCCACCCACCGACAGCGGCGCGCTGGGCCCGTTGCCGTACGAGTGTCCAGTGTGGATGTCGACCCAACGGCTGGCCTCGGAGTCGGCCATGATCGCCGAGGAGTAGGTCGCCTCGCTGGTCCAGTTGATGGCGTCACAGCACATCATGTTCATGCCCTCGGCGTCGGCCAGCGGCCCGACGATCTTCGCCAGCTCGGCCGCCTGTGCCGGAGTGAAACGCATCGAGGAATACGTGGCGGTCCAGTTGGGCTCGTTGGTGAACGCCAGGTCCGTGATCCTGATGCCTTCCTGGGCGTAGAAGCGAGTGTACTGGATCAGATAGTTCGCATACGCCCGGCGCCAGTCACCGCTGGCGCACGACGCGCCGGACAGCCCGCACAGCGCGCCGCCGTTGGCCTCGTCGCCGTTGGTCTTCATGTAGCCCGGTGCGCTCCACGGGTTGGCGTAGAAGCGGGACACCCCGTAGGACTGGGCCTGCTTGGACAACCACACCTGCCCGTCGTCGTTGCCGTCCCACACGTAGCGTGGTGTGGCATTGGGGCCGCCCGGATTGGTCGGTTGGATCGAGCTACCGGTGGAGCTGATGCCCAGCCGCAGGATGTTCATCCCCGCGCCGGTGGTGGGGCTGAACAACAGATCGAGCACCTGCTGCTGGTTCTGCGTTGACATCGCGCGGATGACGTTGGTGCGCCCGAACGCCTCGGAGAAGCCGAAGCCGTCGATGGGCTGCAACACACTGGAGCCGTTGATCGTCGCCGTCGACGCGGCGTATGCCGTCGAGCGGTCCAAGGCGATCAGACTGCTCGCGCCGAGCGCGACGACAGCCGCCGCACTCAACGCGAGCGTGATTCTCCTCGAGGTTTGTGCGGATCGCATCATCTGGTCCTGCCTACTGCATCGATGAAACGTCGATATCACGGCGTGGATGGTTGCCGCGGCAGCGGCCGGCAACTTGCTGCGTGCTCGCATGGAAGCCGCGTCTGCGCCGGCAAACCAGGGCCGGCGGCGACTGATCTTCATGATTGCTCCTGAAGGATGTGCCGCATCAAGCCCGGATGCTCGCTCAGTTATACATGTGAATCAAACTTGCTGTCAAAACGTTCCGGAAATATTCGCGAAACGTTTCGATTTGCCGGTCGTCCTCAGCACGTTGACGGCGCGGGTGCGGTGCTGGCGCGCACAACCAGCGTGGTCGGCAGCTCGATGCGGGTCTGCGCGGGTGCTTCGCCGGCGATCAGCGCCAGCAGGACGCTCGCGGCGGCGGCGCCGATGTCGCGAAACGGCTGGCGCACAGTGGTCAGAGGCGGACCGCACCACGTGCCCGCGTCGATGCCGTCAAAACCGACCACGCTCAGATCCTGCGGGATGCGCCAGCCCAACTGGCGCGCCGCCTCATAGACACCGAGCGCCTGCAAGTCGTTGCCGCACAACACCGCGGTAGGCCGGTCGGGCACGCTCAACAGTTCGCGGCCCAGTGCCAGACCGTCCTCGAAGGTGAAATCGCCCGTCCCGATCAGCCGAGGCTCCAGCGGCACCCCCGCGATCTCAAGAGCCGCACGACAAGCCTCCAGCCTTTCCCTGGCGTACAGGGATCCGCCGGGTCCACCGACCACACCAATGCGTCGATGGCCCAGGTCGAGCACGTGCCGGGTGGCCGCGACCGCGCCACTCCAGTTTGCCGCGCCCACCGACGGCACCGGCTGCTGCGGTTGCCCGTTTGGATCCGCCGCGACCAACGGAATCCCGCTGGCGGCCAGCCGTGCGTGCTGCTCGGCGGTGAACAGCGAATGGACAATGATCACACCGGCGGGCCGCCGCGCCAACAGCCGCTCACACCAAGAGCGCTGCGCCGAGGGTCCGGTCAGCACCTCCGTGAACCCCACCCCGAGATCATGATCGGTGACGACCTCATGCACGCCACGCATCATCTCGATGGCCAGGTTGCTCTCCAGACCGTAGAAGACCACCTCGACGCCGGGCGCGGGGACGACCGCCGCCGGACGGCGGTATCCATGCTCGCGCAACAGTTCCTCGACGCGCCGGCGGGTATCGGCCGCGACATCGGAACGGCCATTGAGCACTCTCGACACGGTCGGAGACGACACGCCCGCCAACCGAGCGATCGTGGCCACCGTCAACTCGCCCCGCAGGCGCCCGCGCCGAGCCGCGCCAGAACTGCGCACGACCGTCGATTCCCCGCCATCCTGCATGACGCGCCGTCCCTCCCCGACCCGGCATGTGCGCCAAATCGATTCACATCATGCTACGAAACGATCCGGACATTTGTCGCCATCGAACGTCATGGGAGCCACGCCGGACGGAACGGGTAGCTGGCCAACGCTGTGGACGACATCGCGGTAGACGGTGAAGGACGGCTTGGGTCGGTAGGTGTCTGTGACGATCCCCAGCGATCCGGTGGGTTGAGTGGATCCGCTGTCGGCGTCGCGGAGGCTGAACAGTTCGTATTGGGCGATGTTCAGGGATTCCCGGCAGGCGAGGATCGCGCCGAGCATGTCGGCCAGTGAGTCGCGTTGCGCCTGCTCGGTGCGCGGTGATCCGCTTGGGGTGCCGTTTTCCACGATGTGGATCGGGGTGCCGGATGGGATGTGGGCGCGGGGCAGCGAGTGGTTCCGCAAGTGGCGCAGGGCGTGGGCGGTCAGGGTCGCGACGTCTCCTGGCGTACCGCGTGGGGCGACGGGCGAGAAGGCGTCAGGATATAGGCCCAGGCCGATGTAGTCGATGTGTGCCGCGAAATCCTCCTGGGGGACGGCGGACAGGTACTGCCAGAACTCGTCGTCGCCACCGAGCCATTCCGGTGGTTCGGCAACGGAGAAGCCGATCCGCACATCGCGCAGGCCCCGCCGGTCCAATGCGGCGCGGGCATGCGGGATGCCGAGGGTCAGGGCTTCGAGCACGCCGGGGGCGCTTCCATCGATGAGCGGGATTGGGGAAGTTGGGCTCGAGTGTCACCTGTAGGTATCGCGTCAGGTGGCCGTAGCTGCCGATGACGGGTGTCGAGGAAGGCCAGCCATCCGGGAATGTCGCCGACGCGGGGGATGTAGCTCACCACGAGGTCCAGCTCGCGGCCTTTCTCGACGTACCACTCGTCGGGCATCGTGAGGTGTGCCAGTTCGTGATCGGCGCCGAGTGAGGCGACGGCCTCCGGCGGTGTCGCGGCGCCGAAGAAGTGTACGTATTCACGCACGACGAAGGGGCGGCCGCCGGCGAGGCCGTCGATGAGGTCGCGGATCGCGGCGGGGTCGGGCGGGTGCGAGCAGACGGTGCCCGCACGTCCGCCCGGATAGATGCCGAACTTCACGCTTCGGTCCTTCCCGGTCTGTCGGGCTGCGCGCCCGGCCAGCTGATGTCGTGTGATCGGATCCGCGACGCAAGATTGCGGATCCAGGTTGATTCGGTGGCGACGATGGTGCGCCAGTAGGCGACTTCGAGCATGTGTGCCTCGGCCACGCCGTCCGGTTGCGTCTGTTGGGCGGTCAGTTCTTCGTCGAGCCGGTCGGCGCGAGTGCCCAGGATGGACGCGGCATGGTCGGCCTGGAGAACCGCCACGTAGGCGACGGCCATGATGAAGTCCATGGAGGCGACCTGGCCGTCGCGCAGTCCCACCTCGACCTTCCGGCGGAAGTCCGCCACACCTGCTTCGGTCAACTGGTAGGCCGTGCGCGGCGGCCGGTTGCCCATCCGCTCGGGGCTGCGGGAGACGACCAGACCAGCCCTCTCCAGCGCCTTCAACAGGGACGTGACCGTGCTTCGCGTGGCCGGCAGCTGCCCATACCGCTCGCGCAGCCGCGTCGTGAGGTCGTAGGCGTGTGACGGCTGCTCGACGAGAAGGCCGAGCAGCGGCAGCACCAGGCTGTTGCGTGACGCGTCCAGGGGCACGGGTACAACCTATAGACGTATACGCCTAATCGCAAACTCGAAGTTGCGGCATTCAGCTGAAGAAGGCGGCCACCGACCCGACAAAGGTGGCGACGACGACGAGGACCGCGACGACAAACCCGACGATGCCGAACCCGCGCGCCGCGCCCGTCTGGGGATGACCGCCCTTGGTCAGGCCGCCCAGCCAGGCCGCCGACGCGCCGAACACGGCCGGGGCGCCGGACCAGAAGAACGGCGCCGACACCAGCGCCATGGCGCCGAGCACGATCGCGCCGATCTTGGCTTTGGCCGGATTTTTGGCCAGCGGTAGGGCTATCGCGAGCGCGACGACAAGACCGACCACGCCGACGACGGCAATGCTTTGGATGCTCTCGATCGGACCTTGCGAGCGGTGTGGATCGTTGTCGGTGAACAGGATGTCAGCGAGCTGGAAGCAGATGTTCGCGACGGTGGAAAGCAGGAACGCTCCACCGACCAGGACTGGCGCGGAAAGTCCGCGGGTGGTGTGGGTGTCGGCCGTGGCTGCGGACATGGCGGGTGCCTTTCGTTTCAAGGGCCCCGGCGGTTCCGGGGTGTGGATCCACCGTGCCGGCGTGGCTGTCCCGCGCGATAGACCCGTGGTATCCCGAGGTGTCCCGGGCGGTCCCGGCGTGTCCCGACCCGTCCCGCAGGACTGCCCCGGTTGGGCTTGTATACCGCAGTATTGACCCGTGACCGACTCCGTTGCGGGCCCTCCCCCGGCCGCCCGCGGCCTGTCACGCGGCGTCGTGGCGGCGTCGTTGGCGACCGCGGCCGGGATGACGCCGGGTCTGCTCGGGCTCACCGGCGATGCGGTGCCGACCGGCGCCGTGCATGGGATGGGATGGCCGGCGTTCGGGATCGCCGGGGCGTTGCTTTTGGACCGTGACCCGGCTTCTCGGCTCGGCAGATCGTTCGCCGCGTTGGCGGCTCTGCCGGCGGTGGTGGCGATTGCGGCACTTGTCGCCTCCAGTGGGCAGATCGGCTGGGGACGCCTCGAGCGTTGGTGGGACTGGCTCGGGATCACACCGGTCGTCGCCGCGCTCGCGGTGATCGCCTGGGGTGTGGACGTTGCCTCCGACCGCATGGCCCGGCGCCGCTTGGTCTGGCTGGTCGTGTGGTCGTGTGCGCTGGTCGGAGCGATCTTGGCGGCGTCTGTCGGCGCGGGCCCACGGGTGGACGCCGTGGTGACGACCCTGGGGCTATGGGCGATGGCCGGTGTGGTCTACCGGTTGGCGACAATCCGCGAGTTGCGTCCCGTCGATGAACCGTTGGTCGATGCCGCGATCGCCGCCGCCATGGTGCTGTGCGGGGCGGGCGTGGGCACCGTGATCCGGATCGCCGGGATGCGAGCCGGCATCCCGGGGCCGGACGTGTCCGGTGCGTTCGCCGCCGTCGTCACGGCGGGATTGGCCTTACCCGCGGGGCTTTGGCTGCGGCGGCTGTTCCTGCAGCGCCGCTACGGTCGCGGGACCTTGACGGCGGCCGATGTCGCCCAGATCACCGCCGATCTGCACACTCTCACCGACGCCCGCGACCTGCTGGGCAAGGCCGCGGCGATGGTGGCCGCGGCGAGCGGGCATCGGCAGGTCAGCCTGGTCCTCGGGCCGGATGTGCCGGACCTGCCGCAGCATTGGGTGCTGTATCCGCTGGTGGTCGGCGGGGACCGGGTCGGCACCTTGTTCCTCGAATCGGCTCATCCGGAGGGACCCGAGCCGCGGCAGCAGCGCATCCTCGCACAACTGCTGCCAACGGTGTCGCTCATGGCCAAGGCGGTCAGTCTCGCGGTCGAGGCCGACCACGCCCGTCAGGACGTGGCTCGCCAACGCGACGCCGAGCGGGCTCGCATCCTCGGTGACCTGCACGATGGCCTCGGCCCGGCGCTCGTCGGGATGAGCCTGCGGGTGCGCGCCGAGTTACGCCGACAGCCGACGCCATTGCTGGAGGCGCTGGCGAGCGAGCTGGCCGACTGCCGCGGCGACCTGCGCCGCATCGTCTCGGGGCTCACCCCGTCGGGTTTGGACGATGGCGACCTCACCACCGCGCTGCAACGCCTCATCGGCTCATTCGCCGGGCATGGCCCGACAGTCACGCTGGATGTCAGCCTGGACGACGATCTGCCTCCCGAGGTCGCGGTGGCGGTGTTCCGCTCGGTCGCCGAAGGTGTCACCAATGCGTTGCGCCATGCCCGCGCCGAGCAGGTGTCCGTGGACGTCCGGGCCATGCCCGGCGGCAGGATCCTCGTCGACGTCAGCGATGACGGGATCGGCGGCCCAATCGCCTGGGGCGTCGGCCTGTCGTCGCTGCGGCGACGCGCGCACGAACTGGGCGGCACCCTGCACGTCGCCGCCGACCACGAGACAGGCACCCGGCTCCGCCTGGAACTGCCGACCAGGAAGATGACGACGTGATCAAAGTGATGGTGGTCGACGACCATCCGATCGTCCTCGCCGGACTTTCGGCACTGGTCGAATCGGACAGTGACCTGGAGCTCGTCGCAACCGCGCGCACGGCCGCCGAGGCACTGATCGTGTCCACGGAACCGGACATCGCGGTGATCGACCTCCACCTGCCCGACAGCGACGGGATCAGCCTCGGCGCCACCCTCAAGCGACGATGGCCGCGGCTACGCGTGGTCATGTTCACCATGCACGCCGATGACCAGTCCATCATCCGCAGCCTCGGCTCGGGCCTGGACGGCTACCTCCTGAAAGACTCCGATCCAGACGATGTGCTGGCCGCCATCCACTCCGCCGCCCGGGGCACCCTGGTCCTTGGCCGCGGCGCACAGGCCGCGGTCGTCGCGGCCGCGGCCGCCGCACCCCAACCCGCGGCACTCGCGACGCTCGACTCCCGCGACCTGGAAATCCTTGACCTGCTTGCCCAGGGACTATCCACCTCACAGGTCGCCGCGCGCCTGTTCCTGGCGCCGAAAACGATCCGCAACCGCGTCTCGGACCTGCTCGGCAAGCTCGGCGTCTCCACCCGCGACGAGGCGATCGCGCTCGCCCGGACAAGCGGACTGGGCAAGCGGCCGGACCGGACCGCCTGACACCTCCGTGGAAGGCGGGTCAGTTGGCGGGGGGGTAGCGCCGCGCCGTCATCCCACTTGTTGTTGACCCACTGGTTGCCCGGCCGCCGGGCATCGAAGTCCGTGATCGGGAAGTAGAAGCCGCACTTGCCCGTCCGGCCACGCTGGAAGACGTTGTCGATGAAGACGATGCCCGCTGCCTGATCTCCGTATGGTTTCGTGCCGTCGTCGCCGCTCGACCCGCCGTAGGCGCACGCTCCGGCTGGGGTCGCGACAAACAGGTTCTTCTCCACCCGGTTGTCCCGGACCGCCTCGAAGTCGCCGTATCCGGTCAGGTTGGCCGAGCAACCGCCGCCGGACGGCGTGTCGGCCGCCGAGCAATGAATGCGGTTGTGGATGATCCTCGAACCCTGGCTCTGCCGGATCCCGCTGGCATGGATGCGTGGCTCCTGCGCGATATCCTGACCGTGCACCCAGGAATCCTCTACCCGGCAATTCTTTCGGCAGTAGACACTGCGGTTGCCGCCGGTCACCTCGACCCGGATCATAGTGAAGTTGGCGTCGCCCACGCCTTGCGACTCCTTGCTTCCGGCGCGTGGGGCGTGGACCTCGGAGTCCATGATGGTGAACGAATGCTGCTCGGTCCCGTTTGGTGTGCCCACGCTTCCGTCGATCCGGCTGTTTTTGATCATCACGCCTTTTGCCTGAATGCTCAGCGCGCAGGTGATGAGCTTCCCATCGATGACGGTGTCGTTGGTCTTGATCGTGCACGGGCCCGAATATTTCACCGGCGTGACGCCGGTGGGGACACCCGTGCAGTTCGCATCCGGAAAGGCCGGATAGGGGGCGCAGCGCTGCAGACCGGCGGGCAGGGCACCGGACGGTGCGAGACTTGCCGGTGCGGAGCTCGCCGAGGCCAGCGCACTCTCGGCGGAGGGCACCCCGGCGCTCCCTCCGGTGACCTGGCCACTGGCTGGAGCGCTTGCGTCGGTGTCCGTAGGGCCGGCACCGACGATGGCGACGACGGTGGTCGCGGCCAAGGCGAGAATGCCCGCGGCGATCAGCGCGAGGCGATGGCGTGACGCGACGGCCCACATCCGGGCAAGGATCCCCGACCTCATCGCGTCGCCTCGCCTATGGACATGCGGACCAACCTATATCCCGGCGCTTTTCCCCGCCGTCCCGATCTGACAGCCCGCCGCCTCCACTTTGGACCGTCCAGGTCTGCCGCTTGCGGTCAGTGTGCGGCCGTCGAGGACGATGCTTTGGCGCGGGCGGGTCAGGCGCGGGCGCCCGACGAGCTGGGGCATGCGTCGGAATCCGGGTCGACGCCGAGTCTTGGCCCGCGTCGTGGCTCCGGCATCCGAGCCCTGAGGTGCGGATGGCCGCGGTGGGGGCGGTCGCACGCCGCAGCCCGGACCGGGCCGACGGCCTGCTTTTGGGATGCGCTGACGGCACTCACGGCGGGTACCATCCGCTTCAAGGTATTTCTAAATTTCAGTGTATCGAATGCCTACCTGGTCGAGGAGGGGCACGATGATCGTCTGGAGAAGAGGCGCATGGGCCGCAGCGGTGACGCTGGTATTGGGCGGTGGGTTGGTCGCGACGCCGGCCGCCGCCGCCGACCCGCCGCCCAAGCCGACGCCCAACCCGTGGCAGATGCGGCACTGGCCGCAGACACAGCCGTGGCAGGAGGCGCAGGCCGGACCCCGGATCTTCGCGGCGGGCGCGCCACGACCAATCGATCTGCAGCACTTCGAACAGCCCGACACCATGACCTGGGACGACTATCGGCGCATCCCCGGCACAAGCTGGGCCGACCCGGCCGTGCGCGGCTCGGTGCGCACCTTCAGGGGTGCGCTGGTGCTGGTCGACTATCCAAACCAGCCGTTCGTCGTCACCCAGCCGGCCAACTCCAGCATCTACGGCAACCCGACGACGGTGCACGACGTGCCGCGGGCGCAGGTCCCCGAGTTCTACCGCGGCTTCCTCAACACGCCGGGCCAACTCAACCGTGGGCACACCATCCACGAGTATTGGATGGAGGATTCCGGTGGCCGGTTCGGCATCGAGCTTGGCGCCTTCGGCGTCTACCAGATGCCGGCCAAGAGCCACGAGTATGGGATCGACGCCGGCTTCCAACGTGGCGCGGGCTGCCCGGCCGGCGACACCTGCCAGCGCAACATCCGCACCGACGCCCGCGCCGCCTTGGTCGCCGACGTGGGGGAGGAAGTGATCGCGCAGTACGACTTCATCTTCTACCTCAGCGCGGGTCAGGACGAGTCGTCGACCTGGCAGGAGTTTGGCGAGATGAAGTTCCACAGCAAGACGGACGTCACCGACGGCTGGGGCCCACCGGATGCCGCGCTGCCCAACTGGAACTACACCCGGTATATCGAGTGGTCCTCCTGGCAGGCGGCGGCCAACATCTGGCCGAACGCGGGCGGCGGCAGCTCGACGCAGGCCGAGAGCTCCGGGATGTCCGTCTACGCCCACGAGTTCAGCCACATCCTCGGCATCGGCGACAACTACAACAACCCCTATTCGGTACCGGCACGGCGCGCCTACAGCGGGCCATGGGAGATGCTCGACCGCGGTACCTTCAACGGCCCCGGCGGGCCGCACAGCCGTTGGCTCATCCCGGCCACCGGTGGAGCCTCGATGGGCTCGCAGCACATGCTACGCAACAAGATGAAGCTGGGCATCGTCGACGAGCGCAATGTGCTGCGGCTGTCACGCGACGCCCTGGCCGGCTCCGGTGTCGTGGTCGCTCGGGTCACGGCACGGGCCGTCCAACCCGGCGCCAACGGGCTCAGCGGGCTCAACGTGACCCTCGACGGCGGGGACCGCAGCCCCGCCTGTGACACCAACGCCGACCCGCTGTGCGACGGCGGTGGCTACAACAACTACACCATCGAGGTCATCGACCGGATGGGCTTCGACTCGTTCACACCCGACTCCGGGGTGCTCCTGGCCAAGACGAAGGACCGTGACGCGGCCCCGTTCATCTGGACCGTCGACGCCAACCCGCAGGACATCGACCAGACGGACTTCGTGCGACCCGATGGTACGCAACAAAAAATGACCATCGGCGACTATCGGCAGCTGTCTGACGCGTTGTTCCACGCGGGCACCGACTCCGGCAGCCAATACGAATACGTCGACCAGGCCAACCGGCTGCACGTGTATGTGCTCGACATCAACCGGGATCGCTCCGGCATCCTGTCCTACACCGTCGCCGTGCGGTCGCTTGACGGCGCCGGCCCGCATCGGCGTGGCGTGGCCGCCTTCCCGACCATCGCTGTCCCACCGCGGCCTGGTGATTGGGCCAAGTGCACGCTGCCCGTCGTCAACACGGGCCGTGCCGCGGCCGTGCCGCCCGGCCACCCGCAGGACGTGACCCCGTATGCCGACTCCGACGTGTACCGCGTCTCGGCGGCCTCATCCGGCACCGGGTGGACGACCTTCCTGCCGGCGACCGTCGTTACGGCCAGGGCCGGCCAGACCGTGCCGGTGCAGGTCTTCGCCAAGCGCGCACCGGGCGCCCGGCCTGGTACCCAAATCCGGGTAACCGTGACCTCGGAGAGCGACCCCACGAAGACAGCCACCGCGACCTGCCGCGTCCTCGGGAGGTCCTAGCCACAGGATGACAATCGTCTCTACCGGCTGACGCATTGTCGGTCACGCCATGGGCGTGTAGCGGTTCGTGCCGTCCTGCGACGCGACCACGGCCTGTCCCCGCGCGACCAGGACATCGAGGTGCGCCATTGTCTCGTTGACCGCGAGCATCTGGTTGAACTCGTCCAGGTCCGCGAACGGGATGCCGCGCCGGGTCCACGTCAGCCGCCGCGCCACCGCGTAGGCGTCGAGGGTGCACGCGCCGAGCGCCCGCAGCGTGTCGGCCAGCCGTTTGTCGTGATGGCTCAACAGTTCGGCGACCCGGGCGTGGGTGCTGCCGGTGACCGGGCCGTGGGCCGGTAGCAGTCGGGTGTCGGCGAAGCGGGTCATCAGGTGCAGCGAGCGCAGGTAGTCTGCCAGCGGCAGTCCGGGCTCGGCGAGCTCAAACCCGATGGAGGGCGTGATGTGCGGCAGCACGTGGTCGCCGGTGAACATCAGCCCGTTGGCCTCGTCCAGGTAGACCACGTGGCCCTTGGTGTGCCCCGGGGTGGCGATGACGCGCAGCGTCTGCTGTCCGAAGTGGAGGGTGCCCGGCTCGAGCCACTCGTCGGGCCGTTCCCAGTCGCGTCCGTCGAATTCCGTACCGTCAAAACGTTTGAGGATCCGATCGGCCAGATCGTGCGCGCCGCTGCGCCGCAGGATGTTCAGCGATGACACCGGGGCCGCGGTGCGGAGGTGCTGAAGCATTTCCAGCCCGGGGCGTTCGCCCGCGCCGAGCAGCACCCGCGCGCCCAGCAGCCGGCGCAGGGCCACCGCCTGCGTGTAGTGGTCACGATGGATATGGGTGACGAGGATCTGGCTGATCTCACCGAGGTCGTGCCCGAGCAGGGACATGGCGTCTTCCAGTGCCCGGCGGGACTGCGGCAGCGACCAACCGCCGTCGATCATGATGAGGCCGCCGTCGGCTTCGATCAGGTACACGTTGACCGCGCGCAGTCCGTCTTCGGGCAGGGGAAGCGGGATGCGGTGCACTCCGGGGTGGAC
Source organism: Allorhizocola sp. (assembly GCA_044869915.1). GTDB lineage: Bacteria > Actinomycetota > Actinomycetes > Mycobacteriales > Micromonosporaceae > Allorhizocola. The sequence continues at coordinate 12,888 of JBIOYB010000553.1, read as the reverse complement.
GGTCTCGGCTCCGGCCTCGGCCCAGCGCCCCCGTCCGGCGCGCTCGGTCACGCCGTCGCCTTCGCGGCCGGGTTGGCTTGCCCTGCATGGAGATGGCGGGCGAGGTCGCGGGCGCCGGCCCGGGAAAGCTTGCCCACCTTGGTCTGGGGCAGTTCGCCGACGGGGAACAAGAACTCCGGCCATTTCGTCTTGGACAGGCCGAGCTGTCGCAGGTGTCCGGTGATCTCGTCGAGCCCGATGTCGCCGCCGTCGATGACCACCACGAGGGCCGCCACCCGTTCGCCCAGGATCTCATCGGGGATCGGGGCCACGCAGACTTGCGAGACGCGCGGGTGGCTCGCCATCGCGCGCTCGATCTCCGTGATGTCGATGTTGCGGCCGCCCCGGATGATCACGTCCTTCTCCCGGCCCATGATCTTGACGGTGCCGTCGTCGTGGGTCACCAGGAGGTCGCCGGTGGGCAGGAACCCGTCGGCGGTCAGCTCGGGCGGGTCCAGTTTGCCGTCGCGCGCGTATCCGAGGAACAGCGACGGTCCCCGGACCTGTGCGCTGCCCAGCTTCCCCGGCGGCAATTCGCGCCCCTCGACGTCCACCGCCCGCAGCAGCGTGCCCGGAAACGGGCGCCCGTCATGCCCCAGCCGGATCTCGGGTGGGTCGTCGGGCATCGGCGAGGTGTGGCCCAGGCACTCCGACATGCCGAACACCCGCAGAATCCTGGTGCCGAGCGATTCTTCGGCCCGGCGGAGGGCGTCGATGTCCATCGGGCCGCCTCCGACGGTGATGGCACGCACGCCGCGCAGGATCCGCGACCCGGCGGCGGCCATGCCCAACCGCAGCGCCATCGTGGGCACGCACATGGTCCATCGCACCCGGGTCTGCGCCATCCGTTGCAGGGTTGCCTCCGGGTCCCATCTGTCCCACATCACGAGGGGACCGCCGAGCATCAACGACAGGTAGACGCCGAAGCAGTAGGCCGCGGTGGACGACAGCGGCACCAGGGCGGCGATCGCGTCGCCCGGCCGCAACCCATTGATGGCTATGGTTTGCGCGGCGGCATAACGCAAAGCGTCCTCGGACTGCACGACGCCCTTGGCGCGGCCGGTCGAGCCCGAGGTCAACCCGATCAGGCTGCCACCGGCCCACCGGGAGACATCGCGCCGGCCATCCTTTGAAAGCACGGTCGCAAGCGCGGCCCAACCGTCGAGCACCTGGAAGTCCCGTGCCGGCAGCGCCCACTCACGCATCGCGGACGGCTCGGCGACCACGGCGTCGGGCTGGATGTCTTCGAACGCGGCGGCGAACTCGGCCCGGGTCGTGTGCCGGTTGACCACCGCGAGCGTCCCGCCGCTCATCCCCACGGCGAGGGTGGCCGCGACGGTGCGCCACGAGTTGTCCGCCTGTAACAGGACCGTGCCTTCACCGGCCAGGGCCGTGGCAAGGGTATCGGCGTGGTCGAGCAATTGTCGCGCGGTGTGGCTGCCCGAATCGTCGATGACCACAACCGCGTCCGACTCCTCGGCCCGCCGCCGGAACTCGCTGGTCAGCCGGCGCACGGCCAGTCCACGAGTTCGAACGATGTGCTGAAGAACGCTTGATAGCGGGCCATTTTGCCGTTGGCCGACACCAGGGCCGCGCAGTGGAACGCGCCGGTGGTCTTGCCGGACTCGGTGACCACCCCGTAGACCGTTTCGAGGTCACCGTCGACCGCCGAGCGCAGGATGTGGTGTGCGCGCCCGGTGGCGTTGCGGCCCGCGACATAGCGCGCGAAGTCGTCTTTGGACTGTCCTGTCACCTCGCCGCTGGGCAGCGCGAGCAGGAACCGGAAGTCGGGCTCCACGCAGTCGAGTGCCTGCGCGGGGTCGGCGCTGTCCATGTGGGCCATGTATTCACGCAAAACCATCATTGTCTCCTGCAACTGAGTTCAGTTCAGCACACTGGAACCGTAACTCCAAGCTCTGGTTTTCACAATCGCTCAATGATGGTCGCGTTTGCCATGCCGCCGCCCTCACACATGGTCTGCAGCCCGAAACGTCCACCGGTCCGGCGCAACTGGTGCACCAGCGTCGTCATCAGCCGCGCGCCCGTGGCGCCAAGCGGGTGGCCCAGCGCGATCGCCCCACCGAACGCGTTGACGCGCTCCGGCGCCGCGCCCGTCTCCTGCTGCCAGGCCAGCACCACCGAGGCGAACGCCTCGTTGATCTCCACCAGATCCATCTCCCCGATGGACAAATTCGCTTTCCGCAGTACCTTCTCGGTCGCCGGGATCGGGCCGGTGAGCATGAAGATCGGGTCGGAGCCGACCACCGCCATGCTGTGCACCCGCGCAAGCGGCGTCAACCCATGCCGGTGCACCGCGTCCGCGGACGCGACGAGCAGGGCCGCCGCACCGTCGGAGATCTGGCTCGACACCGCCGCGGTGAGCCGGCCTCCCTCCGAAAGCGCCTTCAGCCCCGCCATCTTCTCCAGCGACGTGTCGGGGCGCGGCCCCTCGTCGACCTCCAGTCCGAAGGCGGGCACGACCTCGTCGGCGAACACTCCCGCGGCCCACGCGTCGGCGGCCCGGCGGTGGCTGGTCAGCGCGAACCGCTCCATGTCCTGCCGGGATACGCCCCACTTCTCGGCGATGAGTTCGGCACCGTGAAACTGGGACACCTCCTCGTCGCCGAAGTGGGTGCGCCACCCCACCCCGTCGTACGGATAGCCCATCCCCTCCCGGGCGCCGACGATCGCCGGGCTCGCGATGGGCACCAGGCTCATCACCTCCACGCCCCCGGCGACGACAAGGTCGGCCGTCCCGGACATGACCGCCTGCGCGGCGAAATGCACGGCCTGCTGCGACGAGCCGCACTGCCGGTCGATGGTGACGCCCGGAACATGTTGCGGCAGACCGGCGGCGAGCCACGCCGTCCGGGCGATGTTGGCGGTCTGCGCGCCCATCTGGCCGACGCACCCGAAATAAACGTCGTCCACCGCACCCGGATCGACGCCGGCACGCTCGACCAGTGCCAGCAACACGTGCGCGCCGAGATCGGCGGGATGCACCCCGCTGAGCGTGCCGTTGCGGCGGCCGACGGGGGTGCGGACAGCGCCGACGATAAAGGCTTCCATAAATGCTTTCTCCTTTTATGTGTACCCGTGGAAGCGCGCCGATCGCTTGTCCAGAAAGGCGGTCACACCTTCGCGACCCTCGGCGGAGACCGCGGCCGACGCCAGGGCGTGCGCCTCCCGGTCCAGGTGCGCGTCCCGATCACTGGACAGGCCGGCGGCGACGAGCCGGCGGGTGACCCCGATGGCCCCGGTCGCGCCGTGGGCCAGCGCGGCAGCCACCAGCTCCGTCTCGACCTCCAGCTGCTCGGCTTCGACGACCCTGGTCACCAGGCCCATGTCGACCGCCTCGCGCACACCGAGACGCCGGTTGGTCAGCAGCAGCTCCAGTGCTCGCTTGGGCCCGACGAGCCGGGGCAGCGACCACGTCACCCCCGCATCGGGCGAGTAGCCGATGCCCGTGTAGGCGCACACGAACGTGGCATCGGCGGCGGCGATCGTCAGGTCCGCCGCGGCCGCCAGGCCCACACCGGCCCCCGCCACCGCTCCCTGCACTGCCGCGACGAGCGGGGCGTCGATCGTGGCGAAGACGCGCAGCGCCCCATGAAGCGCATCGGTCACGGCGCCGAGGTGTGCGGCGAGCGCGTCGCCTGCCAGCGCCGAAAACTCGCGCAGATCCCCGCCGACGCAGAAGGATCGGCCCTCGCCGCGCAGCAGCACGGCACGCACGCCATGTTGCCGGCAGGCTCCGGCCGCGGCCAGCAACCCCTGGGCCATCGCCAGATCGATCGCGTTGCCGCGGTCGGGTCGGCGCATGACGACGTGCGCGACGCCCGAGCGCACCTCCACAGAGACAGGCCCAGTGGTCATCGCGCCGTCCAGCCGCCGTCGACCACCAACACCTGTCCGGTGCAGTAGGACGAGGCCTCGGACGCCAGGAACAGCAGCGCCCCATCGAGTTCGCCGCCCTCTCCCCCGCGGCGCAGCATCGTGTTGCGCTCGACCCAGCCGCTGGCCCCGGCGTCGGCGAACAACTCCTCGGTCATCTCGGATCTGAACCAGCCGGGCGCCAAGGCGTTGACCCGTACGCCCACGCGACTCCACTGGCCGGCCAGCTCGCGGGTCAGCCCGATCAGCCCCGCCTTGGACGCGGCGTAACTCGCGCCACCCATCGGGGCGGCGGAAACCAGTCCCAGGATCGACGCGACGTTGACGATGCTGCGGCGCGTCCCGGGATGGGCCGCCTCGGCCATGAGCCGGGCCAGGTGAAACGGTGCCACCAGGTTCACCGCGAGCACGTCGGCGAAGTCCGCGGAGGTTTCGTCGGCCGCGCGCGACGAGCCCGCGACACCGGCGTTGTTGACCAGGACGTCGAGGCGGCCCGTGTCCGCCAGGGCGGTCTCGACCAGCCGGACCCGATCGGCCTCGCGGCCGACGTCGCAGGCGACCGGCCGGATGCGCGGATCGCCCGCGGCGACCTCCGTCAGCCGCTCCAACCGGCGGGCCGCAGCGAAAACCGTGGCTCCGGCGGCGGCGAGGACCGTCGCGAAACGCGCGCCGAGTCCGGACGACGCCCCGGTGACCACCGCGGTCCTGCCCTCGAGCGAAAACAGCTCGGCAATCGACTCGCTGGTCACCCGTCGACCCCGATCGGCAGGGCCGTCGCGCCGCCGTCGATGACGAGGGTCTGCCCGGTGATCCAGGACGACGCGTCCGAGGCCAGAAACACGGCCGCCTGGGCCACATCCCGCGGGGTGCCCAGGCGGCGCAGGGGCAGCTTCGCGGTCAGGATCGGCTCGCGCACCTCCCACACCGCGCGGGCCAGCTCGGTCTTGATCAGCCCGGGGGCGATGGCGTTGACCCGTGCCTTCGGCCCGAGCTCGTACGCGAGCTGGCGCGTCATGTGAATCATGGCCGCCTTGGTCGCGTTGTAGTACCCGATGTGCGGATCGACGATCAGCCCGCCCACCGAGGCGATGTTGATGACGGTCCCGCCGTGTTCGGCCATCGAGGCCTTCCACGCGCACCGGGTCCACGCGATCATGCCGTATTGGTTGACCCGCACCGTTTTCTCGGCCCGGGGAAGGTCCAGATCGAGCAGATCACCGTGGTACGGATTGGTCGCGGCGTTGTTCACGAGGATGTCGACCCGGCCGAAGCGTTCCATCGTCTCGTCCACGCAGCGCTGCGCCTGATCGGGCTCGCCCGCGTTGGCCACCACCGTGTGCACGTCGCCGCTCGCCTCGACCCCCATCAGTTCGGCGCGGGCTGCCGCGAGCCCGTCCGCCTTGCGCGCGGCGATGACCACGTGCGCACCGGCGGCCCGATACGCGTGGGCGATCGCCAGTCCGATGCCACGCGACCCACCGGTGATCACCGCCACCCGACCCCCAAGCACACTCATGCCGTCCCCTTCTGTTGGTATTTGGCAAGCTCCTGCCGCGCGACCGTGCGAAGGTGGACCTCGTCGGGCCCGTCGGCGATGCGCAACGCCCGGGTGATCGCGAAGAGCCGGGCCAGGACGGTGTCGTCGCTGACCCCCGCCGCGCCGAACGCCTGCACCGCGCGATCGACGACCCGGTGGGCCACGTCGAGCGCGGCCACCTTGATCGCGGCCACCTCCATCCGGGCGGCGGCGTTGCCCACGATGTCCATCAGCCAGGCGGACTTGAAGACCAGCAGGCGGATCTGCTCGATCTCGATGCGGCTTCGCGCGATCCACTCCCGCACCACGCCCTGGTCGGCCAGCGGCCCGCCGAACGCCTGACGGTCCAGCACCCGACGGCACATCAGCTCCAGCGCGCGTTCGGCGAAGCCCACGGCACGCATGGCGTAGTGCATCCGGCCCGGCCCCAGGCGCCCCTGCGCGAGAGCGAAGCCCTCCCCTTCCCCACCCAGCAGGTTGGTGGCCGGCACGCGGACGTCCTCGAAGAGGACCTCGCCGTGCCCGAGACGGTCGTAGTAGCCGAACATAGGCAGGTCGCGCAGGATCGTGATGCCCGGCGTGTCGCGCGGGACGAGCAGCATGCTCTGCTGCCGATAGGTCGACGCCTGCGGGTCGGTCACTCCCATGAGGATGATCAGCGCGCAGTCGGGGTCGAGAATCCCTGAGGTGTACCACTTACGGCCGTTGACGACGTAGGAGTCCCCGTCGCGGGTGATCCGCGTCCGCAGGTTGCGCGGGTCGGAGCTGGCCACCTCCGGTTCGGTCATCGCGAAGCACGAGCGGATCCGCGCCTCCAGCAACGGATGCAGCCATCGCTGCTGTTGCTCGGCGGTCCCGAACAGGGCCAGCAGCTCCATGTTGCCGGTGTCGGGGGCCGAGCAGTTGAACACCTCCGGCCCGATGATGGAGCGGCCGGCGATCTCCGCCAGCGGGGCATACTCCAGGTTGGACAGTCCGGCGCCCCAGTCGCCGTGGGACATGAACAGGTTCCACAGACCTTCGGCGCGCGCCTTCTCTTTGAGCTCATGCATGACGGGGGGCAGCGCGTGCCGATCGTCCGCCTCGGCGATCTGCCGGTCGTAGACCGTCTCATTGGGATAGATGTGCTGCTCCATGAACGACCGCAGGCGGTCCTGTAGCTCGCGGGTGCGCGGCGTGAAAGCGAAGTCCATGGCGGTCCTTAGATCAGCTCATTGGCGGTGCGGATCATCGCGGCGATGGTGGGCGGCAGCCGTTCCTGGTCCGGATCGTGGATCCGGCCCTCACGGTGGCGGCGCAGATTGTGTCCCATGATCGCGGCCATCTTCATCCGGCCCAGGGCCCGAAACCACGTGAGCGCGGGAAGCGGTGGCGCGCCACCGGTGTAGGCGTCCAGCAACTCCTGCTCGGTCGGCAGGCCCGGCACCGCCCGGCCGAGCGCGGGAAAGTTGCGGTGATCGGCAAACAGCAGGAACCAGCCGAGGTCGATGCGTGGGTCACCCACGCTCCAGATCTCCCAGTCGACCACCGCCACCGGCTGCGCCTCCCGGCACAACACGTTGCCCAGCCGGAAGTCGCCGTGCACGAGGACAGCGGGAAGGTCGCCGGGCACGGTCTCGGCCAAGCGGCGCAACAACTCCTCCGCCCCGGGCCGCAGCTCGGCCGGGACCGCGTGCATGGTGCGGCTCCACTGCGCGAGCTCGGCGGTGGCGTCGCGCGCCACGGGAGTGTCCAGCCGCAGCGACCCGACGTCGAGATCGTGCAACCGGCGCAGCACCCGGGCCGCCTCGAGCATGCGTGCCCGCGCGAGCGGCGGAGCAAGGTCGTGCTCGTCCAGCACGGGCTCGACGGCCTCACCGGCCACGAACTGCATGGCGAACCAAGCCGGTGAGGACTCATCGACCACCGCCACCTCGGGCACGGGCACCGCCGAACCGGCCAGCGCCCGCAGCACCCGTGCCTGCCGGAGCATGTCGTTGCGGCCCACCGGCTTTTCCGCGGGCGGCACGGCCTTGACGACATAGCGGTGCTGCCCGGCCGTGACCGCATACGTCAGCCCGGAGTGCCCACCGGCGAGCGTCTCCAGGCACCCGACCGCCCGCCCCGGGAAGGCTTTGCGCACCCGGTCGGCCAACTCGACGCTCATCGTGACGGCTCCCTGGGCAGGCCGAGCACCCGCTCCGCCAGGATGTTGCGCTGGATCTCGTCTGTGCCACCGGCGATGCTGTACCCGGGCGCGCCCAGCAGGTGCTCGGTCCAGGCGAAGGTCCCCCACTCACCGGTGTCGGCGACCACGCGCGGGCCGAGCAGTTGCAGGACCAGATCGCTGGTGCGCCGCATGGTCTCGGTGGCGTAGAGCTTGCCCACCGACGCCTCGGCGCCCGGTTCACGGCCGGCCACCAGCGCCGCGGTGACGCGCAGCCCGATGAGCCGCTGGATCAGCGTGCGCACGAACAGGTCGGCCACGCGCTCGCCTTCGCTGGAGGTGAGCGGCCTTGGCAGGTGACGGGCCAGCTCGATCGCACGGTCGGCATTGGACAGACCGAGCGACCCGCTGTCGAGCCGCTCCGCCGCGAGCACGGTCAGCGTGACGCGCCACCCCTCGCCCACCGGCCCGAGCCGATCGGTGTCGGGCACGACCACCCCGTCAAGGTAGACCTCGTTGAAGCTGGCGCCCACGGTCATCTGCCGGATCGGGCGCACAGCGACCCCGGGCGCGTCCATCGGTACCATAAAAACGGTTATGCCCGCATGCTTTTTGACGTCCGGATCGGTGCGGCACACCGCCACGCCCCACGACGACACCGTCGCGCCGGAGGTCCAGACCTTGTGTCCGTTGAGGATCCAGCTGTCGCCGTCGCGGACGGCTCGGGTGCGCACGGCGGCCAGATCCGAACCCGCCTCCGTCTCGGAGAAGAGTTGACACGCAAGCAGATCGGCCCGCAGCATCGGTTTGATCCAGCGCTCCTGCTGTTCGTCCGTGCCCCAGATCCGGATGGCGGGGGCGACGAGCTGCTGCGTGACCGGGAAGATCTCGGTGCGCCGAGGCACGTCGAAGTCGGCCTCCTCCGCCCGGTAAAGCTGCTCGTAGTGCGCGGGCAGCCCGCGCCCGCCGAACTGCTCCGGCCAGCTCAGCGCCCCCCACCCCTGGTCGTAGCGGGTCCGCTCCCAGTCCTGGATCCGCTCGGTGTGCTCGCGCTCCTGCTCCTCGGACCAGTTTTCGAACACGGCGACCGAGTCGTCGCCCGTGCCCCAGGCACCATCCACCGGCCGCCGTGGCGCGACCGTCGCCAGCCAGTCCCGTGCCGCCGCCCGGAACGCCTCAGGTGTGGGAATGTCGCTCATCTCTGTCTCCCTTAGCGCGACAGGACCGTGCACGCGCTGACGCCGGGCGCGCCGTACACGTGGGTGAACCCGACCCGTGGCCCGCCCGGGACCTGGCGATCGCCCGCGTGCCCGCGCAGTTGTTGCACGACCTCGTAGACCTGGCGCAGGCCGGATGCTCCGATCGGCTCGCCGTTGGCGATGCAGCCGCCGTCGGTGTTGACCGGGAGCGCACCACCGATTTCCGTTGCGCCGTCGGCGATCAGCCGCTCCTGCTCGCCGTCCTCGCAGAAGCCGCACTCGGCCAGGTGCATGACTTCCGCGCCGCTCTCGGTGTCCTGCAACTGGCATACGTCCACATCGGACGGCCCGACCCCGGCGGCCTCGAAGGCCGCGGCGGCGGCATCCCGGCTCACGCTGGTCAGTCCGCCGCCCGCGATCCATGGGCTGAACACCTCGAAGGAGCCGAAGCGCCGGGACCTCACCACGGCCGCGCGCAGGGTCACCGTGGGGCCGCTCATCTCACCGGCCGCCGAGGCGGCGCACAGCACGACGGCCGCCGCGCCCTCGCCCGGGGAGCAGAACATGAAGCGGGTCAACGGATCGCTGACCATCCCCGAAGCGAGGATCTCGTCGGCGCCGATCGGCGTGCGCCGCCACGCGTTGGGGTTGAGGCTGCCATTGCGGTACGCCTTCTCCGCCACCAACGCGAGGGTCCTGGCGCTGATCCCGTGCTCGTGCAGGTACCGCTGGATCTTCATACCGAAGAACTGGGTGGTGACCATCAGCCCGTCGCGGCCGTACGCCTCGTCGAGCCCCCAATCGGCCGGCAACGGGTCGAACGCGCCCCGTGGGTGCTTGTCGAACCCCACCGCGAGCACGACATCGGCCATGCCCGCGCGGATGGCGTTGACCGCCGACACCAGTGCGCTGCCGCCCGTCGCGCAACCGTTCTTGACGTTCACGAACGGCACACCGGTCAGGCCCAGTTGCGAAACGAGCGTGTCGGCAAGCCCTGCCGCGTCGCTGCCACCGAACGCCGCGCCCACCCGCGACCACGGGATGCCGGCGTCGGCCAGCGCCGCGCGCACCGCGTGCACCGCGTGCTGGCGCCCGCTTGTCTTTTCGGTGCGGCCGAACGGCGAGATGCCCGCACCGGCGATCAGTACGTCGCCCATGGGTCCCTACCTTTCGACGCTCTCGATGGGAGTGGCTCGCGGCACCCCTGTGGTGGCCGCTATCCGGACGGGCATCCCGATCCGGATGTCGTCAACGGCGTCGATCACGGCCGCGATCCGCACGCCCTCCGGAAGCTCCACATAGCCCACGGCAAACGGCCGGAAGCCTTCGGGCGGCGGCACATACGGGGGTGACTTGGGGGCGAACCGCTGCACCGTCCACGTCCACAGTTGCCCATCGGTGGACAGGGCGACCGGCGACATGTCGCCACCGCAGCGCGGGCACGCGCCGTCGGCCGGATACACCGTCACGGCACATCCGGCGCAGCGCGAGCCGATCAGCGGCCCTTCCACTTCGGCTCACGCTTCTCGAGGAACGCCGCCACGCCTTCGGCCGCGTCCTCGGAGTTGAGGGTCACGCCGACGGCCAGATGCTCCATCACCATCAGCGACTGGATGTCGGCCTCAAGGCTCCGGTCGATGGTCATCTTGGTGATCCGCATCTGGAACGGGCTCTTGTCGGTCAGGTGGCTGATGAACTCCTCGACGGTCGCGTCCAATTCCTCGCCCGGCGCCGACTTGTTGATCAGACCGAAGTCCACGGCTTCCTTGCCGGACAACAGCTTTCCGGTGAGCATGAGTTCCTTGGTCTTGCGGATGCCGATCATGCGCGGCACGCGGTAGATCGGGCCCGCGCCGCCGAACAGCGCTCGCCGGATGTGGAAGTCGCCGATCTTCGCGTCGTCCGCGGCGATCGCGAAGTCGCAGGAGATCATCAGCTCGAATCCGCCCGCGGTGACATAGCCTTCCAGCACGGCGACCGAGGGTGTGTTCATCGAGTAGAGCCGGTCGCACACCTTGGCGGACACGACGGCCACGTCCATGGCCGTGCTGCTGCCGATGTAGTCCGCCTGCAGCTCGTCGAGGTCAAAGCCGGAGCAGAACGTGCCTCCCCGGCCGCGCAGCACCAGGACACGCAGGTCGGGATCGGCGTCCACCTCGGTGATGATCTCGTCGAGCCGCTTGAGTATGGGCAGGGTGACGCAGTTCTTCTTCCACGGGCGATTGAGCCAAACCCGAGCCACGTTCCCGTCGCGCTCGAACTGGATCTCGTCGGTTACCGTCACGGCTCCTCCTTGAACTGAATTCAATACAGTTTTGCGAGTACGACGATCGGCTGTCAAGTGGCAAGCCCAAGGAGCACAGCAAGTCGCGCTCGGTGATCGTCGGCTGTGCCGAACAACACCTCCGAGGAGCGGGCCCGGCGCACGTAAAGGTGGGCGGGATGCTCCCAGGTGAACCCGATGCCCCCGTGCAGCTGGACGTACTCGGCGGTCGCCCGGCTAAAGGTCTCGGAGCAGGCGACCTGCGCCGCGCTGGCCGCGATCGGCAGCTGGTCGGACCCACCGGCGACGCACGCCGCCGCGAAGGCCGCGGCCGAGCGTGCCGCCTCCACCTCGACCAGCAGGTCGGCCAGGCGGTGCTTGACCGCTTGGAACGAGCCGATCTGCCGCCCAAACTGGCGGCGCTGCATCACATACGACACGGTCTCGTCCAGCGCGTGGGCGCTGCCGCCGACCTGCTCGGCGGCGAGCGCGGCGCGCCCGATGTCGAGGACCTGCCGCACCACCTCCGTGGCGTAGCCCGGCCGGCCGATCGGGGACAGCGGGGTCTCCCGCAGCGTTATCAACGCCTGTGGGCGGGTGCCGTCCAGCACCGGCCGCCGGATGCGCGACAGCCCATCCGCTTCGCCCTCGCACACGAAGAGACTGAGCCCGTCGGAGGTTTCCGCCGCGACGACGATCAGCCCGGCGCCGTGCCCGTCGAGCACGAAGTCGGCGCTGCCATTGCCTACCCAGCCACCCGCTCCCGGCTCGGCGGTCAGTTGACCGTGGCCCGCAAAGCCTGCGACGGTCGCCGTGAGCGTGCCGTCGGCGATGCCGGGAAGGTATGTGGCACAGGCCTTCGCGTCTTCACTGAGCAACAGGGCATACGTGGCCAGGACGGCGGTGGACAGCAGTGGCGCGCACAGCAACGCCCGGCCGGACTCCTCGAGGGCGACCGCGAGTTCGGTGAACGTGAAGCCCGACCCGCCATATTCCTCGGGTATCACGAGGCCCTGCACGCCGATCTCGTTGGCCAGCCGCGACCACAGGGCTTCGTCGTGATCGCGACCGCCGTCCTCCGGCGTGCGGGTCGCGGCGAAGAAGTCCCGCAGGACGCCTCGAAGCTGGGCGCGCTCCTCGGTCTCGCCGAGCAGGGCCGGGTCGACGTCACGCATCGGCTCCCCTTAAATTGAACTCAGTTCGATCGACTTTAATCGACCGCCGGTTGATCTGGCAAGAACCTTCGTGAGCGTCAGGCCGTGAACCGCCCGCCGTTGGCCAGCAGCACCACGCCGACGACATTGGCCGCCGCGTCACCCGCGAGAAACAGCGCCACGTCGGCGATCTCCTCCGGGCTGGCGTACGGACGCACTCGAGGGTCGGAAAAGTTTTGTTTGAGCGCGTCCGGTGTCCTGGCGGCCATGCCGGTATCGGTGGGCCCCGGCGCGACGACGTTGACCCGGATGCCGAAGGCGATCGCCTCCTTCGCCGCGGACTGGCAGAGCGCGTGCACGCCCGCCTTGGACGCGGAGTAGTGCGCGTAGCCGGTGGGCGCGTCAAACGACGCCGACGACCCGACCACGACAATCGCGCCCCGGCGATGCGGGATCATCGCCCGCACGCACGCGCGCAGGACGTGGAACGTGCCGTCCAGGTTGACCGACACGACTCGCCGCCACGCGGCGTCCTCGGTGCGCACCAAGACATTCGGCACCTCCCCGGCGAGCAGGGCGTCCGCGATCATCTGCTTTGCCGACGGGTCATCGACGCCGGCGGCGTGCACCACGACGTCCAGCCGGCCATGGCGGCG
>JBIOYB010000552.1:0-20288 GCA_044869915.1 Allorhizocola sp. | reverse complement strand
AATCGGTCGACTCCGCCTACTTGGAATGGTCACGGCAGGCTCGAGCAGGCATGAGACGGCTGGGGACCCTACACTCCATCGCGACCTATCAGCACACCAAGACGTTGCGCATCCACGAGCCACTGGTATTGCCGGGAATCTTCCAAACCGAAACCTACATCAGACAGATGCTCGCCTTCTGGTATGAGTTTCTCAACGCGCCCGACGATATCGACGCCACAGTCGCGATGAAAGCCGAGCGCACCGCCGTCGCGCTGACCCCGGCCAAACGGGTCGCAGTTGTGCTTGGTGAGCAGGCTTTACATACCCGGTGGGGGTCACCCGCCGAGCACACCGATCAGCTCACACACGTGCTTTCTCTCATGCGATTGCCGTTCGTGTCCGTTGGCATCATCCCAGCCGGCGCGCAACGGCACGCCATCGCCACCATCGGTTTCTGGATCTTCGATAACAACGCCGTCGCATTGGAGACCCCAACGGCAGCTATTAAGGTGACCCGCCCGCAAGAGATAGCGCGATACGAGGCAATGTTCCACCATCTACAACAAGAAGCGGTCCATGGGCATGCAGCCCGCCAGCTGATCGCCAGAATAATCGCGAATCTATGAATGGCGTTAGCGGATAACGGCCGGGGACCAGGCGTCTTTGATGAGGAGGGTGGGGGTGCCTGAGCCGGTGGCGGGGACGCGCCAGACGTCGGTGGCGGCGGGGCCTTCGCCGGTGCGGGGGAGGCCGTAGACGACGGTGTCGTTGTCGTACCACTCGATTTGGTCGTCGACGCTGCGGGTCTCGGCCAGTTGGGTGAGTTTGCCGGTGCGCAGGTCGTGCACGGCGATGCGCCATTGGCCGGGCGGGAGGTTGCCGCGCGTCTTCACGGCGACGCGGGTGCCGTCGGGTGACAGGGACGGGCATTCGGCGTCGGGGCGCAGGGCGGTGAGGGTGCGGGCGGACAGGCTGCCGCGCACGAGCCAGGTCTTCTTGCCCGAGGCGGCGGTGGCGTAGAAGGTGTCGGCGTCGGCGAAGGTGACGCCCCAGATGTTGCGGTCGGTGGCCATGACTTCGGCGCCGTCCACCTTGAGGGCGAACGACTCGATGTTGTCGGTGTGGGAGCCGTCGGCCTTGCTGACCAACGTTTCGGTGGAGAACTCGCCCGGGTTGGCGTAGCTGTGGCCGTGCACGAAGGTGGTGGTGGCCACGAGCGAGCCGTCCTTGGAAAGTCTGGTGCGGCTGGGGATCCCGCTCAGTGGGAGATCGCGCACGCCCGTCCACTGCGGGCCGAGGACTTGCGCGTGATAGGTGGTCACCATGGCACGCTTGGCAAACAGGCACACGGCCTCGTTGGCCGTGGCGTAGACCCGATCGCAGGAGGCCGGGGTGAGCGCACGCGCACCGTCGGGTGCGTCGAGCGGGACGAGGGCCACCTGACCATATCCGGCACCGTCGGCGGTGTTGCGGAAGACGATGTGGGGCTTGGCGCCCACGGCCGCCCAGTCGCCGACGGCGGCGATCGGGACCTGGGGCGGCCGGCTGGCGGTCTGGGCCTGCTCGCGTTGGGTGCGCAGGACGTAGATGCCCGCGCCCGCGGCCGCCAGTGCCACGACGGCGGCGAAAATGGCGAGTCGTGCCTTGAGGTTCACGCTGTCGCCTCCTCGCGCAGCAGCCACGCCGCCAACGGTAACGCCAAGGCTAGCGCCGCAGCCATCCACAACAATGCCGGACCGCGCCCGGCCGCGGCCCATAGCGCACCGAAGGATATCGACGCGGCGAAACGCCCGATCACGACGACGGTCTGGGCGGCGGCGATCGCGCTGCCGCGGCCTTCGGGTGGGCTGATGCGGCTGACGAGGGCGGCGAGGACTCCGTCGGTCCCGGCGTAGAAAAGGCCAAGGAGGACAAGGGCGGCCACGGTAGGGACGAGACCGGACATCGGGCCGCCCGCGAGCAGGTAGGCGCCGATGAGAGCCACGTGGCCGCCGATGAGCACGCGGGCCTTGCCGATCCGGTCGGCGAGACGGCCGAGCGGGACGGCGAAGATGAGGTAGGCGACGTTGGTGCCGACGAACAGGAGCGGGAACCATGCGGCGGCGAAATCGTCGCGCTGTTGCAGCGAAAGATAGATGAAACCGTCGCTGACGGTGAGCAGCGCGAGCAGGGCGAAGGCGAACAGTGGGCGCCGCAGCGATGACGCGAAGGCGGCGCGGAGGATGCGCGGCTTTTCTTTGAGGACTGTGGTGCGCGTGTTGGGGACGAACAGCACGAGCACCGCGACGCCGATGAGGCCGACGGCGAACGACACGACGAAAATGGGGCTGTAGCCGCCGGGGATCCACCACAGCAGGGCAAACGCGACGAGCGGGCCGATCGCGGCGCCGACCGTGTCCATGGCTCGGTGCACGCCAAACGCTCGGCCCAAGCGGGAAGGCGGGACGGCGGCGGCGATCAGGGCGTCGCGCGGGGCGGTGCGCACGCCCTTGCCCAGCCGGTCGGCCGTGATGACCGCGCTGATCGCGACGAACGTGTGCGCCGGCACCATCGCGATGCGGCACACGGCCGACACCGCATAGCCGATCGCCGCAATGTATTTGGGCCGGCCGATCCGGTCGCCCGCGTAGCCGCCCGCGATCCGGACCGCCGCGCTCACGCCCTGGTATAGCCCGTCCACGAAGCCATATGCCAGCAGTCCGAGACCGACCTGTGCCGTGAGATACAGCGGCAGCACGGCATTGACCATCTCCGACGAGATGTCGGTCAGCAGGCTGACCGTGCCCAGCAGGAACACGGTCGCCGGGAGGGCCGACGCCCGCCCTTGTGGGCCAAGGACGGGACGGTCTCGGACTGACAGGTACATCGGGTCAGGCTAGCGCGTCGGAAAGCGCTGACACCACGCGCTCTTGCTGTTCTGAGGTTATTTGGGGGTACAGCGGCAACGACAGGATCTCCTTGGCCGCCCGCTCGGCGACCGGGAAGGCACCGCGCCCATAGGCGGCGAACGCGCCCGTCAGGTGCACCGGATAGGGATAGTGGATGCCCGCGCCGATGCCGGCCGCGTTGAGCTTTGCCACCACCTCGTCGCGCCGATCCGCGACCCGAATCACATACAGGTGCCAGACGTGCACATTGCCATCCAATGTGGACGGACGGACCACCGGCAGATCCGAAAGGAGCGCGTCATAGCGAGCCGCGGCCGCCCGGCGCAGATCGTTCCACGCCGCGAGCCGGGCCAGCTTGGCCCGCAGCACGACCGCCTGGATCGCGTCGAGCCTGCTGTTCATGCCCATCACGTCGTGCTCGTATTTGCGCAGCCCGCCATGTTGCGAAAGCCGCCGCACGGCCGTGGCGAGCGCCTCGTCGGGCGACACCACCGCGCCCGCATCGCCATATGCCCCAAGGTTTTTGCCCGGGTAGAAGCTCGTCGCGGCGATGCCGGCCGAGTCAATCGAGGCCGGCGGCCGCCCGTGCCGTGTGGCGCCCTGACACTGCGCCGCGTCCTCCACCACCGGAAGGCCCACCAGCCTCTCCACCGGCGCCATCTGCCCATAGAGGTGCACCGGCGCGAACGCCTTGCTACGGCTGGTGACCGCGGCCTTGGCAGCGTCGACGTCGATAAGGTATGTCGACGGGTCCACATCCACGAGCACCGGCGTGGCACCGGCCCGCGCCACGGCCTCCGCGGTCGCGATGAACGTGTTGGCCGGCAGGATGACCTCGTCACCGTGCCCGATCTCGAGCGCCCGGAACGCGAGCTCCAGCGCGTCGGTCCCGTTGGCCACCCCCACACAGTGCGCGACCCCGCTGAAGGCGGCGTATTCGCGCTCGAACGCGGCCACCTCCTCGCCACCGATGAACGCGGTGTTGGCCATGACCCGCTTGAGCCCGGCCTCCACCTCCTCTGCGACCTCGAAGTGTGCCGCCTGCAAGTCGACGAGCGGAATCACGCTGTGCTGCTCCCCTTCAAGTATCCGGCTGGATTGCCAACCCAGATTTCTTTTTCTGGTACGTCCCGCAGGACGATTGAGCCCATCCCGATCAGCGAGCCGTCGCCGATCGTCACCGACTCCCTCACCAAGGATCCGGCCCCGAGATAGGCCCCCCGCCCGACCCGCACCGAACCGCCGAGCCGCACGCCGGACGCGATCGTGGCGAAGTCTCCCACGATGTCGTCGTGCGTGAGCACGACCTGCGGCATGACCGCCACGTGCGCGCCGACCGTCACATCCGCCGTCAGCGTCACACCCGGCAGCAGCACCGAACCCGGCCCGACCGTGCACCCCTGCCCCACGAACACGGACGGGTGCACAATCGTGGCGAACCGATCCTGTGGCAGCCGCTTCACGAGCCGCTCCCGCACCCCGTAATCGCGCGGGCTCCCGACGCAGACGGCGAGGAAGACATCTTCCATGTCGCGCGCGGAGTCAACCGGCCCAAGGATCGACGGCCCCGTCTTCATGTCGTCCAGGAACCCGAGCAGCTTCCACTCGTCGAGGTCGCGCACCGCCGAGGCGGTTTCCCTCGCGAACCCGCCCGCCCCGACGATAACGAGCTGCCTCATTGCTTGGACACAATGGAAACGATGTGCTCCTGATCCGACTCCGTCAGCTTGTGGTGCAACGGCAGGATCAGCGAGTCCCTCGTCAGGCGCATGGTGTTGGGCAGGTCGGCCACGTCGGCGTAGGCCGGCTCGAGGTGTGCGGCCATGATGCCACGCCGCGCGGAGACCCCTGCCGCGGCCAGCTGGCTGAGCAGGTCGTCCCGGTCGATCCCGTCCAGCAGCACCCAGAACGACTGGAAGTTGGTCGTGCCAAAGGCAGGATCCCGCACCGGTGTCACGCCCTCGATGCCCGCCAGCAGCTCGTGATAGCGCGCCGCGAGCTCGCGCCGCTGCGCCACCAGACCGTCCAATCGCGACAGCTGCACGAGGCCGATGGCCGCCTGGATGTCGGTCATCCGGTAGTTGTAGCCGACCTCCAGATAGGCCTCGAGGATCGGCTGCGCGCTGGCATGCCTGTCCGCGGCGGACACGTTCATGCCGTGCTCGCGCAGCCGCCGCAACCGCGCCGCCCACTGCGGGTCGTCGACGGTCACCATGCCGCCCTCGCCGGTCGTGATCACCTTGCGCGGGTGGAAGGACCACGCCGCGATCGTCGCGCCCGCGCCCACAGGTTGCCCGTAGGCGGTCGATCCGGCCGCGCACGCCGCGTCTTCCACCAACGCGATGCCCCAGCCCGCGCACGCCTCCCGCAGCGCCCGCACGTCGAACGGCACACCGGCCTGGTGCACCGCGATCACGGCCTTTGTCCGTGACGTGCGCACGGCGTCGATCGTCTCGACCGTCAGGTTGCCCGTCGCCAGCTCGACATCGGCGAAAACCGGTGTGGCCCCGGCGTATTTGGCCGAATTCGCCGTGGCGATGAACGACAGCGACGGCACGATGACCTCGTCGCCCGGCCCCACCCCGACCGCGATCAGCGCGAGATGAAGCCCGGTCGTGCACGAGCTGACCGCCACGCCGTGTCCGGCTCCCACCTTCGAGGCGAACTCCCGCTCGAACGAAGCCACCCGCGGCCCCTGTGCGACCCACCCTGAGCGCACCGCCGCCGCGGCCGCCAACGCCTCTTCCTCGCCCAGGCAAGGAATCATCACCGGAATCATGAGGAAGCCACCTCCCGGTTGGCACGCCACCACTCGACCAGCCCCTGAAGTCCTTCGCGCAGCCCGAGTTCTGCCGTGAACCCGAGCCGCTGCCGCGCCGCCTCGATCGAGGCCAACCGCCGCGTCACACTGTTGACGGACCGAGCCGGGCCGAACGTGGGCGCCAGATCCGACTTCATGACCTCGGTCAGCGCCTGCGCCAGCTCCAGCAGGCTGGTCTCCTCGCCGCGCGCGATGTTGAACACCTCGTCGGTCACGTCCGCCTCGGCGGCAAGGATGTTGGCCCGCGCGATGTCCGCGACGTGCACGAAATCCATGGTCTGCAGGCCGTCGCCCAGGATCAGCGGCGCCTGGCCGGACTCGATCCGCTCCATCCACCGGATGAGCACCTCGGTGTAGAGCCCGTATATGTCCATCCGCGGCCCGTACACATTGAAATAGCGCAGGGCCACATAATCCAGGCCCTTCATCGCTTTGAAGCTGCGCAGCGTCCCCTCGTTGAACGCCTTCGCCGCACCGTAGAACGTGTCGTTGTGATACGGATGGTGCGCCTCCGTCGTCGGGAACTCGTCGGCCAACCCATAGACCGACGCCGACGACGACGCGATCACCTTGCGCACCCCGGCCGTCGCGGCGGCCTCGATGACGTTGAAGGTCCCATCGACGAGCACCTCGTTGGCTAGCCGTGGCTCCTCCGCGCACTGCGTGATGCGGATGGCCGCCAGGTGAAACACGAGATCCTTGCCCGCCGTGAGCTCGTTGACCAGCGCGACATCGCGGATGTCGCCCTCGACCAGCCGCACCGGCCCGTTGGCCAGCGCCCAGTCCAGATTGGACAAACGACCGCGCACCAGATTGTCCAGCACCACGATCTCTGCCGCGCCGTTGTGCACGAGCAGATCCACGACGTGCGAGCCGATCGTGCCCGCCCCACCCGTGACCAAAGCACGCGCTCCACTGATCGGGACCCTCATCGCGCAACCTCCACTACAGCGCCGTTGTTTGCCAGCGACTTCGAGGCGGCCTCGAGGATCGCGAGCACGCGAAGCCCGGCGCGGCCGTCGGTGAGCGACGGCTGCCCGGTGCGGATGGCCGTGGCGAACTCGCCCACCATCGCGCCGAGCGCCTCACGCTCGGACAGCGCGGGCGCCACCATGTCGCCGGACCGGTAGGACACCTGCATCGCGCGGCGCGCCTCCGCCCCGAGCTCCTCCGGCGCGGCCACGTCGACGCCCCGGTCATACACCGCCACGCGCTGGGTGGGATTGAGATCGTCCCAGACCAGCGTGCGCTTTGATCCGCCGATGATAGTGGTGCGCACCTTGATGGGCGACAACCAGTTCACGTGAAGGTGCGCGATCGCACCCGTGTTGAGGTGCAGCGTCAGATATGCCACACACGCCCGGCCCGCGTTGATCGGATCGGCACCGTGCGCACTGACCGCCGTCGGCACGACCCCTTCCGGCAGCACAAAATCGATGATCGACAGGTCGTGCGGCGCCAGGTCCCACATCACGTCGATGTCGCGCTGCACCAGACCCAGGTTGATCCGCACCGAGTCGAGGTAGTGCAGCTCGCCCAGCTCGCCGGAGTGCAGCGCGTCGCGGATGCGGCTCACCGCCGGCGTGTAGCAGTAGGTGTGGTCGCACATCAGCTGCAGCCCGCGCGACTCCGCCTCCTCCACCAGCTTCAGGCCGTCGGCATAGGTGGCCGCGAGCGGCTTTTCCACGAGCACGTGCTTGCCCGCGCGCAGCGCGGCCAGCGCCACGTCGAGGTGGGTGCCGGCGGGCGTGGCGATGGCCACCGCGTGCACGCCCTCGTCGGCGAGCACCGCCTCCAGATCGTCGGTGGCGCCCACGGTCGAGTAGCGGCCCAGCACCTTGTGCGCCCGCCCAAGGTCGAGGTCGCACAGCCAGCGGAGGTGGAACTGATCCGAACCCATGAAGTTGCGGACAAGATTGGGGCCCCAATATCCGGCGCCGACAACCGCTACGCCGATGCCCGAGGGAGTGGGGGTGTTTGGTGACGTCACAGCTCCGGAACGATACGGCGCTTCACCGTCCGCCGGGTCGTTCTGACGGATTGTTGCTAGATCCCGCGACGCTCCCATGATTTCCACCACAGCCACTCCTTTCCCTTGTGCGCCACGGCCGAAAGGACGAGCGGCTGCAAATACGGCATTGCACGCTTGCCGACCCGGCGCCGGATCCGCAACCCGCGATATTCGGGCAAAGTCTGGTATGCGGGCCACACCTCGGCGGCAAACGCGACGAGCTCGTCCACGGGCACGACATCGGTGCGGTTGCGGTCGTAGGCCCGCGCGGCCCGGCGCAGCGCGTCACGGGCGAGCTTGCTGTGCACCAGATCGGCCAAATGGGCACGCTGTGGCAGCTGATCGGCGCACTTTTCCAGCACGGCGTTGTAGGCGGCCAGCCGCTGGCGGATGTCGTCGAGCTGTCCGGCGAAGTCGGTGGCCGACATGTTGTTGCCGTGCAAGCGGTAGAAGGCCTGATCGACCCCGCGCACATAACCGACGTCGGCGTGCGCCGCCAGGCGCATCCACATCTCGATGTCGCCGGTGTGCGGCAGGTTGGGGTCGTAGCCGCCGACCTTGCGCTGCAGCGACGTGCGCACGACGACCTCGGGCGAGGTGATGCAGCCGTGTCCCTCCCGGAAGCGCCGCTCCAGCCACCAATGTCCATTCCAGACTGTGGTGCCTTTTGATACTGTACGGGCCGGAGGCGGCGGGCCGGGATGAGTGAAGTGAACCGGATGTCCATACACGAAGCCGACATTGGGATTGAGCTCCATCAGCCCCACCGCGCGGGTGAGCGCGCCCGGCGTGAGGAAGTCGTCGGCCGACAGCAGCGCCACATAGTCGCCGTCGGCCCACTCGAGCAGTCCCTCGTTGTAGGTGGCGATGTGCCGCTTGTTGGTCTCGTGCACGCGCACCTCGATCCGGCTGTCCTCGGCGGCGAGCCGGTGCGCGACCTCGGCCGAGTCGTCCGGCGACGCGTCGTCGATGATCAGCACGCGGACGTCCACGCCCGGCTGGTGCTCCAGCGCACTGCGGACGCAGTCACGAAGGTAGTGCCCGTACTTATAGCACGGGATGACCACACTCACGCGGCTCATTCATCCCCCTTCTTCAAGCCTCAATGGCCGGGCATCCCTGCCCGGCCATACTGCTTTGCTCGTGCTAAAGCGACTCGCGGCGGATCGCCCCCAGACGGCGATGACATCCACGCCCGATCTTGACCACTGCGTGCGCTGGTGAGGTATTGCTTGGCGGATCTGCGGTGTTGGCAGTCCGCCGCAATTCCTCACTTGCGTTTTCAAGATCGTCAGGATGTCACCGCCGGTCGATCCGGAGACATATCACTGGTTACGAGGCGGTGAACACCACGTCCACCCAGTAGTTGGTGTTGTTCCAGGAGTAGGCCGGGAAGGTCCCGGCCGCGCCGTAACGGTACACGCCGTTGCCGCCGTTGCCCTGACCCGCCAACCCGGTCAGCGGATAGATGCTGCGCGCGTTGGCGAAGTAGCCACCCGAGTACGAGTAGTTGCCCGCCGGCGCGTGATACGACACGACATACATCGTGCCGGCCGTGACGGACACCGGCGTGTTGAACGTCAGCGTCTGCCACCCGCTCGCCGACTCGCCCGCGAACGTGCCGCTTGCCAGCTCGACGCCTGCGCTCGTCCACAGCCGGCCGGTGTGCGTGCCGGTGTTGTTGGAGCCCTTGTAGAACCGCACCCCCGTCACCTGTCCATTGACGGACGCGGTGAACTTGAGCCCCAATTCGACCGCGTTGGTGTCACCAGAGTTGGCGTTGGCCGGGGTGTGCGAATCCGTCCACAGCGAGCAGGGGCACGTCAACGGCGGTGTGCTGGTGCCGGTCGTGAACGACCACGTGTGCGCGCTCGGCATCACGTTGCCCCAGGCGTCGCCCGCCCGCACCGACGCCGTGTAGGTCGCCGAGTTGGCCAGCTGCGTGTCGGGCGACAGCGTCGCCACCTTGGTCGCCGGGTCGTAGCTGACGAAGCTCGGCACCTCCTGCCCACCCGGACCGGTCAGCGTGTACTGCAGCGTGGAGCTGTCGATCGCGCTGTCGAAGGTCGCGGTAACGGACGTGTTGATGGCCACGCCGGTCGCGCCATTGACGGGCGTCACAGCCGACACCTCGGGCGCCTCCTGCGGCGCCGAACCGGTGTCGACGACCGGCTCCACCCAGTAGTTGCTGCTCTGGTAGGAGTTGGTCGGGAAGCCGCCGCCCGTGCCATAGCGGTAGAGCCCGTTGGGCCCGTCCACACCGTTTTGCAGTTCGTAGACCGGAGACGTCCCCGCGCCGTGGTTGGCGAAGTAGTTCAGATCGGCCGAATACCTGCCGACCGGCGCGTAGTACGACACGACGAACGTGGTGTTGGCCGCCAACGGGATCGGCGTGTCGAAGGTGAGCGTCTGCCACCCGCTCGCCGACTCGTTGGCGAACGTGCCGCTGGCCAGCAGCACGCCGTTGCGGTTCCAGATGCGGCCGATGTGCGTCCCCGTGTTGCCCGTACCCTTGTAGAACCGCACGCCCACCGCCGTCGCCGGCGTTGTGGTGCGGAACTTCGCGCCCAGCTCGACCGCGCTGAAGTCGCTCACCGCCGGCACGGCCGGCACCACGGTCGACGGGAACACCGTGCACGGGCAGTCCTGCGGGCCGACCGTGAGGTTGATGGTCGTGATGGTGCCGATGTTGAGGCTGTCGTCGATGCTGCGCACCTTGATGGTGGCCGCGCCCTCGGTCATCGGGGTCCAGATGTAGGACCACGCGGTCGTGCCCTCGGCCTTCTTCCACGTCGTGCCGCCGTCGGTCGACACCTCGGTGCGCGCGACCTTGCCGCCGCCCACCTCGGTCGCGGTGCCCGAAATATTGACGTTGCTCAGCAACGGCACCGTCTGCCCGGACGTCGGCGTCGTGACGGCCGTCGTCGGGCCCGTGGTGTCGGTCGACGCGGACGCCGCCATCAGGTTGGTCTGGCGGGTCTGCGGCTGCACGCCCATGTCGGCCAGCAGGTTGACGGTCGCCTGTTGCAAGCGCTGGTCCTGTGTGGTCGGGGTGAACGCGTGGTGCTCGCTCAGGCCCCACGACCACTGCACCGTGCCGGCGCCGAAGACGATCGCGCCCGAGGACGCGTCCTTGTAGGCGACCAGGCTGTGCGTCGCCGTGCCGTTGCCATAGGTGTTTCCGTTGTCCAGCAACAGCGTGCCGTCGTTGATGGGCAGCGTGGTCGAGGACAGCTGGATCGCGCCGTCGGGCCGGTGGCCGTTTTCCTCGTCGACATCCCACTCGTAGCCGAGCGTGCCGAGCTGGAACGTCGCCGTCTGACCCTCGGTGAGGTTGTCCACGGACGTGTTGCGCCACAGGCGGTAGTCGCTGAACGCGTAGGGAACGGTGAGCGCGTCGGTGCGGTAGCCGTTGACCCGGAACAGCGTGCCGGTCAGCTTGTTCTGCGGCTGGTTGCCGCCCGTGCCGGTGCCGTCGGGATCCATCCACGTGCCGGTCCACTGGCCGCTCGGGTCGGCGATCCCGTTGTTGAGCTTCATCTTCGTCATCTTGTAGCAGACGAGCGTGCGGTTGGGTGTCGTGCCGCCGGCGAAGGCGGGCTCGAAACGGGTGCGCCAGAACACTTCGTTGCCGCTGAAGAAGGCGAGGTCGACGCCGGCCTCACGGGCGGCGGTCACGTTGTCCCACTGCGCCTGGTTCCAGTACTCATCGTGCCCGGAAGACATGAACACCTTGTGGTCCAACAGGATCGACGGAGTCGTCGTCACGTCGATGCTCGACAGATAGCTGACGTCGTAGCCGTTGCGCTCGATCCAGTGAATCAGCGCGTACTCCGACGCGAAGATGCCGTTGTCGCCACCGACGTCCAGCGGCCGGTTGTAGCTCACCTTATAGGCGCGGCCGTCGGGCGCTGGCCCACCGCCGCCATACAGATCCTGGCCGCCCCAGTCGTTGTAGGCCTGCCAGGTCTGGTCGGACGTCTGGATGACGATGTCTGAGTCGTTGGTCAGCGGCTTGACCACGAACGGGTAGGGCATGACGCCGTTGGTGTCGGTCTGGTCGAGCATCGCGACGTACAGACCGGACACGGCCTCGGTCGGCACGACCCAGCTGGCCGTGACGCTCCAGTTGCCGCAGTCGACCAGGCCGGTGGAGCCGTCGGCCGCGCACGTGGGCTGCGTGATCGCGGGGAACGTCGCGGCGGGCGAGTCGGGCATCTTGCGCGCGCCGTCGCCGTTGTAGTAGCCGAGACGGTAGATGCTCACCTTGTACGGCACCGGCGACTGGACCCGGAAGTTCACCACCTGGCCGGGCGAGTAACTGGACTTGTCGGTGAAGCCGCCGATCTCACCGTATGCGTTGGGCGAGTACCAATTCTCCATGGGCGTGCCCGGTTTGGAGTTTTCGCACACGATTTCGTTGTAGCCCCCGCTGCAGTAGTCGACGGCGCCCGCGATCTCCGGCGCGAGCAGCGCCGTGCTGCCGACGAGCGCCGTAATAGCGCCAACTATGAACCGAGTTCTCATGTGTCAGCCTTTGCCCTGAACAAGGATGGGGGGAGGAAGGACGCCAATGGCGATCTGGATCGAGAGCGTACCGGCAGACGGACGGGTCAGAGGGGCGAAAACGCCCGCTGTCGGGGAGCCGACATCCCTCGTGTACGCGAACTGAACGTTCGGCTTAACCTGGCTGGACCGGATCGGGGAGATCACTCCGCCCGTTGCGTTGCGCGGTCCACCTTCCCGGTTCATGATCGTGTGTAGAAAACGCGCGTTATGACACGCCTTTTCCACACACGATCATGAGCGAGGGGTTATGGGTTGACCGGCTTGCCTTCAGAGGTCACATTTCCAGACCACACGTTGCCCGCGCCGCTCTTGTTCCAGTGGGCGACCGGTCCGTAATAACCGCATCCGGGCCAATACTCGGTGGAGAAAACGTTGTTGATGACGCGGATGCCGTTGGCGCCGTTGCCGCCCCCATAGAGCGCGTAGGCTCCGCCCGCCAACCAGTTGTCCTGGACCAGCGTGTTGGAGACCACCCCGTTGTCGGGGAACAGGCCGACGGCCGCGGTCGCACCCTTGTCGATGGTGGCGCTGTTGAGCAGCGTGTTGTGTTTGATGGTCAGGCCGCGGGTGTCGTCACCGCCGCTGATGATCGCGTCGACGTGCTGCCACTCGCCGCCCGCGTTGATGAACATGGGCAGATCATGCACGTAGTTGTCATGGATGTTGCCCGACGACATGGACAGCGCGTTGCCGAAGCCGCTGATGTCGTTCCACCCCACCTCGATCTGGCTCGAGCTCATGTTGGAGATGGCGTAGTCGGAGCCCTTGCCCGGACCGTCGGGACCCTGCCCGACCGCCGCCTTGATGTCGCAGTAGGTCACCTTGAGCCCGGAAAATCCGGGGCGCAGGTTGATCCCCCACCAGCTGTTGGACAGGATCTTGCACTGCGTCACGGTGACGTTGTTGGCATAGATGTCGAGCATGCCCATGCTCAGGTCCCAACCGCTGATGACCTGGCCGTGCTGGCGGATCGTGGCGTTGCCGGTGTGCTTGGTGAAGGTCGTGACCGTCGGGCCGGTGTTGCTCGCGTCGGGGAAGCCGCACGCGGAAAGCGACGGGCAGCGGCCGGTGCGGGGCGGCGGGATGCCGGGCCCGCTGGACTGTGGGGGCTTGCTCGGGCTCGGCGACGCGACGGGCGTCGCGCTCGGCACCGCCGTTGCCGTCGCGGAAAGACCGACGTCGCCGCTCTGGCTCGGCGAGACGGAGACCGTGCCCTGCGCCACACAGCCGGGGCCGTCGCACGTCCTGGCCCAGGAGGAGTTGATCACCAGCTTGAGCGCTGCCCCGCCACCGACCAGCACCACACCCACGATGGCGAGGATGAGGTAAAAACGCACGCTGCGCAGAAAGGGGAACCGTTTGGGCACCTCGGGCATGACCATCGGGCCACCGTAACATCGCTCAATGTACGCAATCGGTGGGGCGCTGTCGCCTTTCCGATAGGCCCCTTCCGGCGTATGGCGTCCGGCCCGGCTTGTGGCAATACTTTGCGCGTGACAGCAGGCCAGACGCCGATCCCAAGCAGTGATTCCGCGATAAGTGTGGTGATCCCGGCGCACAACGAGTCAGCGGTGATTGGGCGCCTGCTCACCTCACTGACTCAGTCGGCCCGCCCGGGCGAGCTCGAGGTCGTGGTCGTCCCCAACGGCTGCACCGACGACACGGCCACGATCGCCGGAGGATTCGCGGTCACGGTGGCCGAAACCCCGGTGGGCAACAAGCACAAGGCGCTGCGCCTCGGCGACGAGCGCGCGCAGGCCTTTCCTCGGCTCTATGTGGACGCCGACGTCGTGCTCACGCTCGAGGGCGCGCGGCAGCTCGGCAAAGCGTTGCGGGAGCCCGGCATCCTGGCCGCGGCCCCGGCGCGCAAACTGGAGCTTTCCGGGCGGCCCCTGGTCGTCCGTTGGTATTACCACGTTTGGGAGCGCCTGCCCGGTGTGCGCCAGGCCCTCTACGGGCGCGGCGTGATCGGCGTCACGGCCGAGGGGCACAAGCGCATCGCGTCGCTGCCCGAGCTGATGGGCGACGATCTGGCCGCCTCGGTGGCGTTCACCGTGGACGAACGGGTGATTGTCGACTCGGCTCTCGTTGTCGTACACACGCCTCGCACGACGGCAGACCTGTTGCGCCGCAGGGTCCGCTCGCTCACCTCCACCGCGCAGCTGCACGGGTCGATGCCCGAGGCGACCGACGGCGCACGCACATCAATGGGCGATCTGCTCGGCCTGGTGCGCGCCAACCCGTTGCTGCTGCCCAAAATGCTGGTCTTTCTCGGCGTGACGCTGGTCGCGCGGCGGCGCGCGCGCAAGCCGATCCGCTCCGGCGACTACCAGACGTGGCTACGCGACGAGAGCAGCCGCACGTGATGAGCCGCCCGCGCATCGCCGTAGTCGTCGTCACCTATCACAGCTCCGCGATCCTGCCCGGGCTGTTCGAGTCGCTGCCGTCGGGATTGGACGGATGCGACTGGGAGCTCATCGTCGCCGACAACGCCTCCACGGACAACACTCTCGAAGTGACCCAACGACTTGTCCCCGAGGCACGGATCGTCGAGGTCGGTTACAACGCCGGATACGCGGCCGCGTTCAACGCGGGGTTGGCCGCCACCAAGGACTACGACGCGGCGATGGTGCTCAACCCGGACATCCGGCTCACGCCGGGGTGCGCGCTGGCCATGTTTCGGTGCCTGGGCGAGGGCGTCGGCATCGCCGTGCCGCGGATGTCCGATGAGGACGGCCGGCTCACCCATTCGCTGCGGCGCGAGCCCTCGCTTGCGCGCGCACTGGGCGAGGCGGTGCTGGGCCACCGGGCCGGGCGCTATCGCCTGCTGGGCGAGACCGTGCTCGACGATGACGCCTACGCCACGCAGACGACGGTCGACTGGGCCACCGGTGCCATCATGTTGATGTCCGCGGAATGCCTAGCGGCGACCGGGCCCTGGGATGAATCCTTTTTCCTGTACGCGGAGGAGACCGACTTCGCGCTGCGCGCCCGGGATCGCGGCTTCCGCACGGTGCTCGCGTCGGGAGCCGAGGCGGTGCACCTGAGCGGGCGTTCCGCCGGCAACGCCGCGGAGGGGCGGTCGCGCGTGTCCCCCAGGCTGTGGAGCATCCTCACGGTCAACAAAGTCCGGCTGTATCGCAAGCGGCACAACCGGATCGCGACCGGCGCCTACTGGTCCATCGTGTTTTTGCGGGAGTCGTCGCGCGCCGCGCTCGGGCACCCGCGCAGCCGCAGCGCCGTCAAGGCCCTGCTCCGTCCGTCCAAAATAGAGCCAAGCTGATTCGGAAGGCACACGCATGTTCGCGAACTACGTCAACCGCCACGACCTGACGCGTGTCGCCCGCAAACTCGAGCGCGGCCAAGTCGACAAGGTGCTGTCCAAGCTGCGCATTCGCGGCAAGGCGCGGGTGACCGCGCACTGGGCCAACATCGACGCGGGCACACAGGAGTGGTGGGCGATCAAGGGCGTGCAGCGCCGGTGGAACACCTTCGCCAGCGGCGACCCGGACGTGAGCTTCCCGATGTACGCGGCACGCACCCACCTCGGGGACCGCTCGCGTTTGACGGCTCTGTCGCTTGGTTGCGGTACCGGCGGAAATGAAATCAATTGGGCGAAGCAGGAGGTTTTCGCGGAGATCCTCGGCATCGACATCGCCCCCGAGCGCATCGACGCGGCCAACCGCGGCGCGAAGGAGCACGGGCTCGAGGATCACCTGCGCTTCGAGGTCGCCGACGCGCACGATCTCATCAAGGCCAACCAGACCTACGACGTCGTGCTCGGGCTGCAGTCGCTGCACCACTTCGAGCATCTCGACGAAACCATGGAGTGGGTCGCCAAGCTGATCGCGCCGGGCGGGTATCTGATGGTGGACGAGTTCGTCGGCCCGACCCGCTTCCAGTGGACGCGGCAGCAGATCGCGGTCGCCAACGACCTGCTGGCCCGGCTGCCCGAGGAGCGCCGCCGGATGTCCGACGGGCGGATCAAGGACAAGGTGATCCGGCCGAGCAAGCTGTCGATGATTATCGATGACCCGTCGGAGGCGGTCGACTCGGAGCGCCTGCTGCCCGCGATCGAGGACAACTTCGAGATCCTCGAGGTGCTGCCCTACGGCGGTTCGGTTTTGCACATCGCGCTGTCGGGCATCTCGCACAACTTCCTCGACGACGACGCCGAGACGCAGGAGCTGATCGAGATGTGCTTCGCGGCCGAGGACAAGGCGCTGGAAAACGGGCTTGAGCACGACTTCGTCTTCATGGTCTGCAGACCGCGTTGATTCGCAGCGGGCAGGGTCAGACCATTTCGTGGCCGACCCTGCCCGCGCAATAGCAAGGCGTCGGGGTGTCAGGCGGACTCCTCCTCGGCCAGCATCCGCTGCATGATCTCGGTCGCGTCGGCGACCACCTGCAGCTCGTCGAGCGTGAGCTTTTCGAGCATGCGCCGCTGGTGTTGCTCGCCCGTGACGATGATGTCGTCTATGAGCTTGACCGCCTGATCGGTCAGCTCGACGCGGCGCACCCGCCGGTCGCTGGGGTCCTCGCGCCGGGTGACGTGGCCGAGCGCGACGAGGCGGTCGACGATGCCGGTCATCGTGGCCATGCTCACACCCATCGTCTGCGCCAGCTCCTGCCCACCGGCCGGGCCGTGCAGGCGCAGCGCGAACAGGATCTTCAGCTGCGAGATCGTGAGGTTGAGCGAGAAGAACGGGTTGGTGCGGTCGCGCGCGATCGCCATCTGCATCTGGCGATGGCCGGACATGATCCGGTTGATCACCGCGTCCCTACTCGTCACAGGCCAAAGCATACCGAGTACCCGGGTACACCCTAACTATTAGGGTGAGGCAAACTATTCGCATGTCGTTCTTCTCGAGGCTCAGTCTCGCCAACCGCGGCCTCACCGCACTCGTCGCGGTGATCATCACCGGCTTCGGCCTGATGGTGATCCCTCAGCTCAAACAACAGCTCTTCCCGTCGCTGGACTTCCCGGCCGCGTTCGTCTCCGCGCCCTATCCCGGTGCGGCGCCGGAGGTGGTGGCCGCGCAGGTCACCGAGCCGATCGAGAACGCACTGCAGGGCACGCCCGGCCTGAAGAAGGTCACCTCCACATCCGTGGAGGGCATGGCCACGATCCAGCTCGAGTTCGACTTCGGCACCGACCTCGACGACGCGACGACGAAGATGCAGACCGCACTGTCGCGCCTCGACTCGACCCTGCCCGACGGGGTCGACCCGCAGGTGTTCGCGTTCCGCACGGACAACTTCCCGGTCGTGATCCTGGGCGTGAGCGGTGGCGCCGACGAGGCCACGCTCGCCGAGAAGATAACCAAGGACGTGCTTGCGGACATTCAAGCTATTGATGGTGTACGCGAGGCGAGCCTCACCGGCGCAAGAGACCGCCAGCTGGTGATCAGCCCCGATCCGGCGAAGCTCGCGGCGGCGGGCGTGGCCGTGCCCGACCTGACCAACCTGCTGAGGGTCAACGGCATCGCCCTCCCGGCAGGCTCCCTGCCCAACAGCGACAAGACGTTGACGGTCAGCGTGGGCACGCCGCTGACGACCACCGACCAGATCCGTGACCTGTGGCTCAAGCCCCAGGCAAGCCAGAACGGCACAGGCAAGCCTCCCGTGAAGCTGGGCGACGTCGCGACCGTCACGTCACAACTGGCCCCGGCCACGTCCATCACGCGCACCAACGGGCGGCCCAGCCTGGGCATCACCGTGCTCGCGACCCCCGACGGCAACGCGGTCGGCATCTCCCACGAGATCCGCGACATGCTGCCCGCTCTGCGCGAGAAGCTGGGCTCCGGCGCCGAACTCAACGCGGTGTTCGACCAGGCACCCTACGTCGAGAAGTCCATCGAGGGCCTGACCACCGAGGGTCTGCTGGGCCTGGCCATGGCGGTCGTCGTCATCCTCGTGTTCCTGCTGTCGATCCGCTCGACGATCGTCACCGCCGTGTCGATCCCGCTGTCGGTCGTGATCGCACTGATCGCCTTGCAAGCCTTTGACTATTCGCTGAACATCCTGACGCTGGGCGCGCTCACCATCGCGATTGGACGCGTCGTCGACGACTCGATCGTCGTACTGGAAAACATCAAACGGCATTTGGGTTATGGCGAAGACAAAATGCGGGCGATCCTGGGCGCGGTGAAAGAGGTCGCCGGGGCGGTCACGGCCTCCACCCTGACCACGGTGGCGGTCTTCTCCCCCATCGCGCTCGTCGGCGGGCTTGTGGGGCAACTGTTCTCGAGCTTCGCCATGACCATCACGGTGGCGCTGCTCGCCTCGCTCGCGGTGTCGCTGACCATCATCCCCGTGCTGGCCTACTGGTTCCTGCGGCCCGCCAACGGAGCCGACCAGGAGACTGTGCGCGCGCTGGCCGAGGCCAAGGAGCGGCGCAGCCCGCTGCAGCGCATGTATGTGCCGATCCTGCGCTTCGCCACGCGCTTCCGCTGGCTGACCGTCATCGCGGCGCTCGTCATCTTCGGGCTGACCGTGGGCAGCGCGAACCTGCTGAAGACGAACTTCTTCGACCAGTCCGGCGAGACCACGCTGACCGTCACCCAGACGATGCCCGTGGGCACGAGCCTGGCCGCGACCGACGAGGCGGCCAAAAAGGTCGAGCAGGTGCTCGACTCGACCAACGGCGTCGCGCTGTACCAGACGACGCTGGGCTCGGGCGGGGCGTTCGGCTTCGGCGGGGGCGGCACCAACGTGGCCACGCACAGCATCACGCTCACCGACGACGCTAAGGCGCTGGACCTGCAGGCGCGGCTGCGCGACGAGTTCGCGAAGCTGAGCGGCGCCGGCGAGGTCAAGGTCGACGCGGGCAACGGCGGCGGTGGCTTCTCGGCCAGCGCGTTGCAGGTCATCGTGCAGGCCGACGACGAGGCGACGCTGCGCACGGCGACCGAGCAGGTGCGCCAGGCGGTCTCCGAGGTGCCCGACGTCAAGGACGTGACGAGCGACCTGTCCACGAGCGCGCCGCGCGTGCAGGTGACCGTCGACCGGCAGAAGGCCGCCGCCGCCGGGCTCACCGAGGCCCAGGTCGCACAGTCCGTCGCGGCCGTCTTCCGGGGCGCGCCGCTCGGACAGTACACCTTGGACGACCGGCGCCAGGCCGTCATGCTCACGTTTGGTGGCACGGCGCCTACAACGGTCGACCAGCTCAAAAAGCTGCCCGTCGCCGGTCCGCTCACGCTTGACCAGGTGGCAAGCGTGTCCGTTGTGGACGGACCGACGCAGGTCGTCCGGATCGACGGCGAGCGCAGCGTCACCGTCAACGGCACGGCCACAGGCAGCAACCTGGGCCAGACGACGCAGGACCTCAACACCAAACTGGAGGCGCTCAACCTGCCCGACGGGGCCACCTACACCATCGGCGGCGCAAGCGCCGATCAGGCCGACGCCTTCGGCAATCTGGCCCTCGCGCTTTTGGCAGCCATCGCCATCGTCTTCATGATTATGGCTGGTACCTTCCGGAGCCTCGTGCAACCGCTGATCCTGCTGGTGTCGGTGCCGTTCGCGGCCACCGGCGCGATCATCGCGCTGCTCGCGACGGACACGGCCCTCGGCGTGCCCGCGCTGATCGGCATGCTGATGCTCGTCGGCATCGTCGTGACCAACGCGATCGTGTTGCTGGACCTGATAAACCAATACCGCGAGCGCGGTGCCACGGTGCGCGAGGCCGTCATCGAGGGCGGACGGAGGCGGCTGCGGCCCATCCTCATGACCGCGGTGGCCACCATCTTCGCGTTGCTGCCCATGGCATTGGGCATCACCGGCCAGGGCGGCTTCATCGCCCAGCCGCTGGCGGTCGTGGTCATCGGCGGCCTGCTCAGCTCGACGCTGCTGACCCTGATCCTGGTGCCGACGCTCTACACCATGGTCGAAGGGCGCAAGGAGCGCCGGGCCGCCAAGCGCCGGCGCGGGTTTGAGCTCGGGGCGGCCGTCCCAGGGCCCGCGGCCCCGGCGGAGCACACCTGGGCCCGCCTGTAGACGGCATTCGGCGGGTAGC